>NZ_SJPP01000003.1:346475-692950 GCF_007860075.1 Symmachiella macrocystis | reverse complement strand
AATGATACGCTTGCCAAGCATTGGTGTCGGCTTCCAGAGCGTCGGGGCAGACGGTGTTGATAACGAAACTGAAAATCTGCGACACGCTGTTCCACCGTGCGTATTGCGCTGCTCCGCGGGCGACGAGCACCAACGTTTCAGCATCGGTCGGTTGCACGCGGTTGTAATATTGCACAAACCAACGATATGCGGCGTCCGCTTCGTCGATTTTTCCCGTTTCGGCCAACAAGTCCGCCTGGATCATGCGGGCGAGTGGGGTGTCGTCATTGATTTTCAGTGATTTGTCGACCGCAGCGTCAGCTTGCTCAAAACGGCCCTGCAGGAATTGCACTTCCGCCAACCGGGCCCACGCGCCGGCATCCTCGGGGAACTCCTTGGTTGCAGACTCGAGCGTCGTGGTTGCATCCTGCCATTTTCCTTGGGCCTGAAAACATTGGCTGCGGCCGATGGCGATTTGCGGGGTGAGCTTTTCGGTCTTGAGCAGTGCGTCGTAGGCTTCTAACGCCTCGGCATAGCGTCCTTTTTGCAAATGCAGACGCTCGGCGGAGACTTCCTCTGCGGCTCTGACGCTGACAGGGGAGATTCCCCAGGCGACGACAATCCCAATCAACAGGTAGCGCATACCGTCTCTCACCTTGTTTAAAATGCCGGGGCGATTATCGGACACCCTGCATTATACGCGACTTGACCGGAAATCACATCGCGGTGCCTGGCAACAGCGAAAATGAACCTTGCGGCAAATCGCACGGACGCGATATGATCCGCGCTCGTCAAGTTCTGCCCATGGAATAGAGTGAAAACGGATGTCCCTCTCCCAACTTGCGTCGTTGGACGCACGACGAATTTGCATTATCAAACCCAGCGCCTTGGGGGATATTGTGCAATCGTTGCCGTTGCTGCCACCGCTTCGCACGCGATTTCCGCAAGCGGAAATCAGTTGGGTGGTCAATCGTGGACTCTCCGGGGTGTTGGTGGACCAGCCGGATTTGCATCAAGTGATTCCCTTTGACCGGCAAGGGGGATTGTTGAGTTGGGGCAAGCTGCTTCGGCAACTCCATGCTGCTCGGTTTGATGTTGTCATTGATCTCCAAGGATTGTTGAGGACCGGCGTGATGTGCGCCGCCACACGGGCACCGTTTCGGATTGGATTGGAGACGGCTCGCGAAGGGGCGGGGTTAGCCTGTAATGTCAAAATCCCGGACACCGGACGATTGATGCCGGCCCATGCGCGTTATTGGCGCGTGGCCGAAGCCTTTGGGGTTGGCGATTCTTCCCGGCAATTGCAGTTGTCCCTCTCGGACGCCGATGTCTCCGCCGCGGCGCGACTGCTGGACGGCCTGCCGCGACCGTTGATCGCCATACACCCTGGGGCACGTTGGGTCACTAAGCGTTGGCCAACCGAAAAATTTGCGGAGGTCGCCCGCGCGGCGATGTTAGAAAACGTCGCCGGTATCGTAGTGCTGGGCAGCGGCGATGAAGCTCCATTGGCAGCGGAAGTTGAAAGCCGAATCGTCGCTGAGACAGGAACCGCCAACAACGTCCGTAATCTGGCGGGACAAACCTCGCTCAAAGAGTTGGCTGCCGTGTTGCAGTCGGTCGACATGGTTGTGTCGAACGACTCCGGACCGATGCATTTGGCAGCCGAATTGGGAACACCGGTGGTGGGGATTTTTACCTGCACCGACCCGATACGTTCCGGTCCCCCGGGACCGCAACATCAGCTGGTCTCCACGTGCGTCTCTTGCGCGGGAAGTTATCAAAAAATCTGCCCGCATCGCGGTGCGGAGCAAATGGCTTGTCTGCGCGAATTGTCATCGCAGCGCGTCCTCGATGCGGTTAGAATGGTCATGAGCCGCAACGATTTGACCGCGCGCCTCGCATAAACGAGACAAGGTTCGCCGCTCATGGATCCAACTCCTCTTGGCCGACAAGCACTCGAAATCTGGTTGTCCGGCGTCGATGCCGTGCGTTCCGAACGATTGCTGCAATCCGCCGTCCGCCGTAAAGGCGATCGACTGACGATTTGTGATGAACAATTCTCGCTGGCCGATATCGGAAAAATTGCCGTCGTCGGCGGCGGCAAAGCGGGAGCGGGAATGGCGGCGGCCCTCGAAAATGTCTTGGGGCAGCAACTCCTGGATGAGAAGGTCACCGGCTGGATCAATGTGCCCGCCGATTGTGTACGACCGCTGCACAAGATTCATCTGCATGCGGCGCGCCCGGCGGGAGTCAACGAACCGACCGCCGAGGGGGTGGCCGGGGCGAACCAAATTCTGGAGATTGTCGAACAACTGGGGCCCCGCGATCTTTGTTTGGTACTAATTTCCGGTGGAGGAAGCGCATTGCTCCCGGCACCGGTGCCCGAGATTTCGCTGGCCGACAAGCAAGACGTGACCCGCTTTTTGATGCACGCCGGCGCGACGATTCACGAACTCAACACGGTTCGCAAACAGTTATCGCGGATCAAAGGGGGCGGCTTGCTCAGGCAAAGCCGGGCGGGACGAACGATTGCACTGCTGATTTCTGATGTGATTGGCGATCCGTTGGACATCATCGCCTCCGGGCCAACGGTTGAAGACCAATCCACTGCCGAGGAGGCCCTCGCCGTTTTAGACAAATACGCTGGCAGTCCTCCCGACGTGCCGCAAGCCGTGTTGGACTACTTAAAACGAAGCGAAACGGAAAAAACATCACACCCTGCTGCCTTATCGCCGGTCACGAATCACGTTATTGGCAATAACCGTATGGCCATTGCTGCTGCAGCAGCGCGGGCGCGGGAGTTGGGTTATGCCGTACACGATCTCGGTTCGGACAATGCGGGGGAAGCGAACGACTGTGGCGTCGAATTGGCGAATTTGTGCCGGTCCATTCGCGACGACCACCAGTTGGTCGCTCCGCCGGTCTGCGTGATCAGCGGTGGAGAGCCGGTCGTGCATGTTGTGCCGACCGATCAGCCGCGCCGTGGGGGCCGCAATCAACAGTTGGTGTTGGCTGCTTTAGAGGTGCTGTGGCACGACGGGTTGCCGCGGATCGCGATACTTTCCGGCGGGACGGACGGTGAAGACGGCCCCACCGATGTGGCCGGCGCGTTCGCCGATGCGGGCGTATTGGAAAAAGCTATCGAAAATAATCTGGCCCCGCGCAGCTTTTTGGCAATCAACGACTCGTATACGTTTTTTGACGCCTGTGGCGGATTGATCAAAACCGGTCCGACGCATACCAACGTGATGGATCTGCGCGTGGCGGTGATTTCGTAACGATCACCAACCGCGTCTGCCATAGGCCTGCAGCTGTTGGTAGCTGGAGGCAGCCAACGACACCATCATAATTCCGATAAACATTCGTTGGTGCAAAAAGAAATAGGCCGCCACTCCGCCGGCAGTGATCAGCGAGAGTTTGAGCGATGCCGAAATACCGCTACCGCGACTGAACTGTGTGAAAAGTGCGCGGCTGACTTGCCCGCCATCAAGTGGAAAAACCGGCAACAGGTTCAGTATTCCCCAATACAGGTTGATCCATTTGAGGAAATAGATCGCGACAAGTACCATTGGCCGCTGTAGTAGCGGGCTCCCGGTTCGTATTAAATAAAACTCAATGCCCCAGACGAGCCCATACAGTGCAAAGCCGGCCAGCGGTCCGGCCAAGGAAATGATGATCGAGCGTCTTGGCGTGAGGCCGCCTGTCGGTTCAAAACTCGCCAGTCCGCCAAAGTGATATAACGTGATGCGGGGTGGCCAACCATACTTGATCGCAACTGCGGCATGCCCCAGTTCATGGATCAGCACAGAGATGAAGACGCACGCGATCCCGACAACTACCAATTCCAGTTGACCGCCGACCGCGTCCCAGACGATAAAGGCGGCCAACAGCCAAAAAAATGGATGTACGCGGACCGGGATCCCGAAAATCGTAAACCGTAGGTCATATTGTGTTGGCTCGACGTTGCCCAGCATGGAATTCCTTTCAGCGCGTCTTCGGAAGAACTTCGCTTTGTTCGTCGTGGGTTTTGTACTGGGGTTCACTTCATCGCACAAGGGTGATCCCGTCAATGTGAGCTGCATCAGTTTGGCCGCGGAACTGCAGTTTTTCAGGTTGAGCATTGACCCGTATCGGGGGGCTGTTACGATATTTCATTGTGACCGGCGGGTTGCACAAGATTTGACCGATCCTACCTTGACCGGTATGTCGGTCTGCTGCGGGGCTACCCCGCGGAAGCCACATTGTTTCACATTCGATCGTGAATCGTGACTCACGTGGATCGTCACGTGAGTCACGATTCGCCACAGGAAGCAGTTGTTCCGCCCGCCGGTCATTGTTTTTATGGTTGGGGGCCTTGCAGGCGAAGTTCCGATTTGGGAGAGAGACGCCACGTCCAAGGACGTACGTCCCGCACAACGTGCTACAAAAAATCCATACATTCGCCTCCGTCGCAACTTTCTCGACGGGTCGAGAATCGACTGAGACAGCTGCCAACAACGGGCAACACTCAGTGATTCGTCGATCGGTTTGTCATTTTGAGGACGTTGGAGAACCATTCGTCCGCACCGGGCACGAGTAACGGCGGCGTAATTGCATATGAGCTTCTTCGATTCCATTCTCCGCTGGCTCGGATTGAAAAACACGCCTCCCACGG
Source organism: Symmachiella macrocystis (assembly GCF_007860075.1). Classification (NCBI taxonomy): domain Bacteria; kingdom Pseudomonadati; phylum Planctomycetota; class Planctomycetia; order Planctomycetales; family Planctomycetaceae; genus Symmachiella; species Symmachiella macrocystis. Next base: position 688,317 of record NZ_SJPP01000003.1, on the reverse strand, counting down.
GGCGGGATCACGCACAGCAGCGCCGTGGGAAATTGCGTCGCCGTCGCGGCCGTTTGGGACACATCTACATGGTCCCCTTGCGTCGCCGGCAAGGCCAGCGCTCCGCTGATCCTACTGAGGATGCGGGTGAGGAATCCGCTGAATCCCCCTATCGCTTTGCGCGTTTTGGAGGTTACGGCGAATACCGTGATCTCAGCAAGGATAGCACCCCCGAACGTCTCTACCAATTCGGCTTGCCCCAGCTTTGCACGCCCAGCCACATTGCTGAATGGTTGGAGGTGCCCTGCGGTCGATTGGCATGGCTGATCCATCGCTTTGACGACGGCGGGCGCGCAGCGCATGTTGCGCAGGCCCATTATCATTACAGTTGGTTAAAAAAACGGGGCGGTGGGTATCGGCTCGTTGAGGCTCCCAAACCGATCCTCAAAGCGATCCAACAAAAAATCCTCCGTGAAATCCTTGACCGGATTCCACTGCACGGCGCAGCTCATGGTTTCGTTGCCGGTCGGTCGATTTGTACCAATGCCCAACCGCACGTGGGGCAGCGCGTGGTATTGAAATTCGACCTCGAGAATTTCTATGCCAACGTCAGCTTCTCACGCGTAGTGGCAATATTTCGTAGCGTCGGATTTTCGCGCGAGGCGGCAATCTGGTTGGGACGGCTGACAACTGCGTTGCCTCCCGAAGGCCTACCGGCGCCGGGCGGTGATCGGAACGTGGTCCGTCCTTATTTGTCGCGACATTTGCCACAAGGCGCTCCGACGTCGCCCGCCTTGGCCAATTTGTCTTGTTATGCGTTGGACCTGCGCTTGGCCGGCATGGCCCGCGCTTTCGGTGCCACCTACACCCGCTATGCCGACGACCTCACATTTTCGGGCGATCAACACCTGATCGACAGTCTGAATGTGTTTATTCCGCTGGTCACAAAGATTGTACGGTCCGAACGATTCACCGTTCACGCGGGAAAGCGGAAAGTCGTTCGCAACAATCAACAGCAACGCGTCACGGGAGTGGTTGTCAATGAGCGGTTAAATATTTGCCGTAAAGATTACGACCGTCTCAAAGCGATATTGACGAACTGCGTCAGGCACGGGGCTGCGACGCAAAACCGTGAACAACGGGCAGACTTTGCCGCACACCTGCGCGGTCGCATCGGCCATGTACAGAGCATCCATCCCGGTCGTTCACGCAAACTGCAGGCCATCTTTGATCGTATCGATTGGCGCAGCTAAGGCGATTCTTTCCGCGTCCCCGTAGGGTAGCGTCGCACCATTCTGCAGAGGACGGAAAATTCCCCGCTCAGAATTCGCTTCACCCAAAGACATCAATGGGCAGATGGGTCGTGGGGAATGCCGCGTGAGTGGGACTCCGTTCCCACAAATTCGCGTCTAGCGCACAGCGAGCCTTCGCAATCAGCGCACAGCGTGATGCTGTGTGGAACAGTGCATCAACCGGCATGCAGTGCTCGGTCGTGACGTTCAGCGTGTGCCGCGCGAGAAAGAAACGGCAAAAGGAGAGGGGGTCCTACCATGTCCCATAAGGACACCGAACTTAACTGCCTCCGTTACACGATCGCCTCTCAGGAATCCCGTTTTATCGAATACAGATGCAAAGTCAAGTTACCGAAATTAACAATTGAGAATTCCAAAAAACGTTCGCAACACAAAGCCGCGCAATCGACAGGAGTGATCGGGTTGTAAGTCGTAATGGGAACACGAACTTGATTGGCACGGGTGCGAAAAAATACGCATGCCTTTTTTTCTTTTCGAAAAAATCACCGATCGAGGCTCATTGCCATCATCACCTATTCGCCGATAATGGTTTAGACGGCAACGTCAGGTGGGGGTTTAGTACTGGTAAAACCCACGCCCCGATTTACGGCCGATATGCCCGGCAGCGACCATCCTCGCTAGCAATGGACAAGGCCGATACTTAGGATCGCCCAGTTCTTTGAAAAGAACTTTTGAAATATCGAGACAAACATCTAAGCCGATTAAGTCTGCCAATTCCAACGGACCCATGGGGTGGTTGCAACCCAATTTCATTAGCGAATCAATTGTCTGTTCGTCGGCGATTCCCTCCTGCAGCGTGAAGATGGCTTCGTTGATCAGCGGCATCAAGATCCGGTTCACCACAAATCCCGGACTGTCGGCCACCACGAGGGCCTGTTTGCCCATTTTTTCCGCCAGTGTCTTCGTCGTCGCGATCGTCTCCGCACTGGATTGCAGTCCACGTACGATTTCCACCGGCGCCATCACGGGCACAGGATTGAAAAAATGCATCCCCACGACCTGTTCGGGACGCGTTGTCGCTGCGGCCAAAAGAGTGATGGAAATGCTGGACGTATTGGACGCTAAAATCGTATCAGGGCCGCAGATGACATCCAGTTTCCGAAATAATTCGGTTTTGATCTCTTCCCGTTCCACAGCGGCCTCGATGACAAAATCCGCTTCATGAGCCGCCTCAAGTTGATCGGTCCATCGGATACACTTCAGGACTTCCTCTGGTGACTTGGCCGACACTTTTCCGCGGCGGATCCCCTTTTCAACTGACTTTTTGATGTGGGCGGCCGCTAACGTGCGTTGTTCCTGAACCGGTTCGATCACAGTGATTTGGACGCCGTGAACGGCAGCCGCTTCGGTAATGCCCCGGCCCATTGCCCCCGCGCCCAAAATGGCCACATGTTCAACCTGCATGGGTTTCCCCTCTCCGATAGATTACTTCCCGAGTTCCTGAGACCGCCGTGTTGCCGCTTCGACGGCATTGATAACGGTGCCGCGAAATCCGCCGTTTTCCAAAGCATGCAATCCGGCGATTGTGGTCCCGCCTGGACTGGTAACGGCATCCTTGAGCGCGCCGGGATGCTGGCCGGTTTCCAGAACCATTTTGGCCGCTCCCAACAACGTCTGAGCCGCCAACGTTGTCGCAATGTCCCTGGGCAATCCCATGCGAACTCCGCCGTCGCTGAGGGCTTCAATCATCAAGTACCCGTACGCCGGACCGCTTCCCGAAAGCCCGGTCACGGCATCTAGCAGGCTTTCTGGAACCTCCACTGCAACGCCCACCGCTGACAAGAGCCGGTGGACCAACGCGCCATCCTCGGTCGTAGCAGCCCCACCCAGTGAGAAGGCCGATGCCGACGCGCCAACCAGGCAGGGAGTGTTCGGCATCACCCGCACCAACCGCGCATCAGTTCCCAACACTTCAAGAAATGTCTCCATCGCGACGCCCGCGGCGATGGAAATCAACAAATGTTGCGGTTTGATATACGGCTGGATCTCGTTGAGCAAACTCGGCAAACTCTGAGGTTTGACTGCCACGAAAACAATCTCCGCCGCGGCGAATACATCGGCGTTCGATTCGGTGACAGCTGCGCCGGTCGTATCGGAAAATCGCTGCCGTCCCTCGGCTAGCACGTCGCTGGCGATGATTTCCGAGGCTGCAGTGATTTTAGCCGTCGTTAAACCAGCTGCCAACGCAGTCGCCATCCGCCCCGCGCCGATGAATCCAATTCGAGGTTGTGCCTCGCCCATTTTTTGTATTCCTTGGTCTAAATTGTCGCCCAACGTTATATTTCCATTGAGTATACGCGTCCCGCAAATTTCGGACAACGCGCGGTATCCCATCGCTGCCGGAGCGGTTTTGTAAACAATCAGGGGGGACAGACTTTTCATCCCGTGATGGTCCGTATAGGCTGTGGTTAGTACGAGATGATCACCACTGACGAACAGTAACTCATTCGCTGAAGGAACGTGACGATGACAGGGGAGTTCACGCGACGCCGCATGCTGCAAACGGTCGGCATTTTGGCCTGGGCCATGGTTTGGGGCTTGAGCAATTCCGCATTCGCCGCTCCCAAAGCGGTTGTCAAGTCCAACGAGGTGATCAGCAAGACGCCGCAATATTATCATGGCTGGCCCACGCTCGCGCGGCGAGCCGACGGGGAATTGTTGTTGGTCTATTCCGGGGGGCGTGAACACCATGTCTGCCCGTTCGGACGCGTCGAATTGATGCGCTCGCATGATGGAGGCAAAACCTGGAGTTGGCCGCGCGTGGTCCTGGACGGACCGATCGATGATCGCGACGCCGGCGTTGTGGAAACCGCTGACGGATCGATTCTGGTCACCACATTCACCTCGCTGGCCTATGAACCGATTCTCAAGCGGGCGCTGGCCGCCAAGCCAGGAGGACCCGGTGCGATGTCGGCTGAAAAGCTGGCCCGTTGGCAAGCCGCCCATGATCGGATTTCCGACGCGCAACGCAAAAAGGATATCGGCCGATGGATGGTCCGCTCTGACGACGACGGCGTGACGTTTTCGGCACGCACCAATTGTCTGGTCGACAGCCCCCACGGACCGATTTTGCTCTCCGACGGCAGGTTGTTGTATCCGGGCAAAGAAGTTCTCAAGCCGGACGCCCGTGTGGCGGTTGCCGAATCGACCGACGACGGCAAGTCTTGGAAATTCCTCTCCGACATTCCCACGCGCCCCGGCGACGATCCGCAGAATTATCACGAGCTGCACGGTGTCGAAGCGGCCGACGGAACCATCATCGTCCAAATTCGCAACCACAACAAAACCAATCACCGTGAGACGCTGCAATGCGAATCGAGTGACGGCGGAAAAACTTGGACCGTTCCCCATTCGATCGGCGTATGGGGGCTGCCCTCGCATTTGTTGCGATTGAAGGATGGCCGGTTGTTGATGACCTATGGTTATCGCCGCAAACCCTACGGCAACCAAGCCCGCGTCAGCAGCGACAACGGTCAAACGTGGTCGAAACCGATGACGATCAGTGCAGACGGTCTCGGCGGCGACTTGGGATATCCCTCCACAGTCGAACTCGACGACGGAACGCTGCTCACCGTGTGGTACGAACTGATGAAGGGTTCGCCCAATGCGGTGCTGCGACAGGCGCGGTGGAGCATCTCCGATTGACCGAACTGTCTGTGACGGCAATTCGTTCGAGCGAGGTTATCGCTCCGCCTTGTAGAGGTTCAAAGTCAGATGCGCTTGCCCTTGGTGATGGCATTCGTGCCATGAGACAATTTGCAAGATCATCCCCAGCGTCCAGCCTCGATCCTGAAACGATTCGGGAATCGTCCCCAGATCGTCATCGCTGATTTCGGAGACGGTTTCAAGCAATTGTTCTCGGCTGGTGGACAAAACTTCGCGGATGGAATCCAGCGTCGGGATGATATCATCGGGCGTGCTTCCACCGCGAAAGCGGGGAATCAAATCCGCGAAATTCGGCGGCGTCCCTTTCAACCGCTCCGTGGCAAAAATTTGCTCGGTGACGCCAATATGCATCAGTTGCCACGCAATGTGAGCCCGCCCCGTGCCTGGACGATAACTCAAAGCCCCTTGCGGATCGTCCAATTCAGCAATCGTGTCCAAAGTGGCCAACGTTCGCTCGCGATTGAAAATCCAAAGTTTCGTCGTCGTGTCAATAATGCTCATATTTTAAAAGTCGATCTTTGAAAGACTGAGGGGAATATCGGGGAAATGGTCTGTTTGCTACGCAATCTCAGCGTATTGTTGGAGACTCGCTCTGACAGATCAAGTCTCTGTCTCGGAGAAGTCGCAGCAATAGCAGGCAAATCGGACGATTACCGTAGAAAAGCCCCGCACAATTCCTGTAAAATACAATGAGCTTTGCTGATTCCCCATCAGCACTGTTTTTTGCCCGCCACTTTCGGACTCTGGTCTGATGCCCCGGCAACCGGTCGTCCGCAAATCCAAATGGAGAGAAACTCAATGAGTGACCACGCCTCCCGCACCGGCTCCCCACAGCCGTCCCGCCGCAATTTTTTGAAAACCTCGACCGCCGCCGTCACGACCGGCGCGTTGGCCGCAAATCTGATGCTTCCCACCGGCGCTTATGCCGGGGAAACGAATATCTTGAAAGTCGGTTTGATCGGCTGTGGTGGCCGAGGCACGGGAGCTGCTAAGGACGCATTGAGCGCCGACCCCAACACTAAGTTGGTGGCGATGGCCGATACGTTCGCTGATAAGATCGAAATCAAACTTTCCGAGTTGAAAAAACAAAAAATTGCCGAACAGGTCGATGTTGCCGACGATATGAAGTTCGTCGGATTCGATGCCTACAAGCAATTGTTGGCGACCGACGTCGATGTGGTGTTGCTGACCACGCCGCCGCACTTCCGCCCGCAACAACTGCAAGCGGCCATCGATGCGGGCAAGCATGTCTTTGCCGAAAAGCCGGTCGCTGTCGATGCGCCGGGTGTTCGTGCGGTGATGGAAACTTGCAAACAGGCCAAAGAAAAGAATCTGTCGGTCGTCAGCGGATTGTGCTGGCGGTATCACTACGGCAAACGCGCCGCACTCGATCAGGTGCTCTCCGGCGGCATCGGCGATGTGGTTTCGATCCAGTGCACCTACAACACGAGCGGATTGTGGCATCATGATCGCCAACCGGGTTGGAGCGACATGGAATGGCAACTTCGCAACTGGTTGTACTTCACGTGGTTGTCGGGCGACCACATCAACGAACAACACATCCACAGTCTGGACAAAATGGCCTGGGCTATGGGGGATGAGCCGCCAATCAAAGCAACTGGTATCGGCGGACGCCTGTCACGGACGGATCCCAAATACGGCAACGTCTACGATCACTTTTCAACCGTCTACGAGTACCCCAACGGCGTGAAAGGCTTTGCCTCCTGTCGTCAACAAAACGGTTGCGACAATAACGTCACCGACTTTGTGATGGGTAGCAAAGGCATTTGCAACGTGTTTGGCCACAAGACGGTCGACCTCGCCGGCAAGCCGCTGTGGAAGTACAAAGGCGAAAACAACAACATGTACAAAACGGAGCATGAAGAGTTGTTTTCCAGCATCCGCAACAACGCGCCGATCAACAATGGCGAGTACATGACCCGCAGCACCCTGTTGGCCATCATGGGCCGCATGTCGGCCTATACGGGCAAGACCATCACTTGGGAAGATGCGATGAACTCCAAGGAAAACCTCACCCCGCCGACCTACGACTGGGTCTCCATGGACGTCGCCCCGATCGCCATGCCGGGCGTAACGCAGTTTTCGTAGGTGTAGCCCGAATTTACCGGTAGGTCATTCCACCGGTTTCGAGTTGGCCCAGACGATCGAATACCAAAGCCTGGGACTATGTCCCAGGCTTTTCTTGGGTCTGCTTCGAAGGCGATACCAAAATGCCGAGATCGTCTCCACCGAACGGCGACGAGGGGACAGAAGGCTACCGTCTCAAGGCTGACCTCATCGAGTTGGTCAAGCTACCGCTGTATTACTTGCATATTGCCAGACCGGTTCCCGCACATCTCATCTGGTCGACCGCAAGGGCATTGTCTCAAGGCGCCGGATTTATGCCCACGATGTTTTTGTTGGCCTTGTGCGGCATCGTTTTCGCAGGAAGCGCACTTCTCCAAAATTGGTTGGGGGCCTGGGCAGCGGTTGCCTACAACATCTTTGCGTGGTCCACGTGGGGACTGGTTGCATACCTCGCAATCATTGTTGCCGGGTGGGACTCGGTGACTAATGTGCGCCGCCTGGGACTCCGCGGGATCTTGCGATCACGCTTCTGGTTTGAATGGGGACGGCTCCTGTGGCACATCATGTTTTTGGTGTTTGCCACCGCTACAGCAATCTCTTGGATTGCTGGTCCCTTAGGTGCGATTGACCTTTCACGGAGAGTTTGGCAGATCAGTCGCGATGTGATCGTGCCAATCTTTCCCGCATTTATTGTTGCTGGAATCATCGGCTACCTAGTGGCCGTTATCCGCTGGTCCCTCCCGCGCGGCCGCGCATTTGAATGCGTCAATTGGTTTTTGATGTTGCTTGCGGCGATGTATTTTTCTGAGATTGTCCTCGAGACTTGGCCGCCTCAAAAGGTTTGGCCAAACGGCGTTGTTTTTGTCGGCGCGTGCGTCTTGTTGGTTGGCTCCCTGGGGTTATTATTCTTATTTGGATTTCAATCCTGGCAAAGACTTGAAGACCGGTCGCCGTAAATCGTTGGGTCGTCTCCCGCCTGACTTCAAACAGGCCAGCCATTATTGCGATTTGCGCCATATCTAGGCGGGCGCGAGATGCATTAGAGACGACTGTCGTCCTACGCGAGAAAGGTTCGTAGCGACGCACCCTACGGGGGCCATCAGTCTCGCATCAATCGTCGAGCGAGGGACATGCCGAAGAAGCGGATGAAGCCTTCTTCGAATTCCAAACGCAGCCGCGCGCCATCTTGAATTGACTTGATGTCTATACGCAAAGCGGCATTGTCTTGCGTGAAGGCTTCATTGACCCGCTCGAAAAACCGGCGGCCTCGGTTATTTTCGCCGCCATCATCTTCGTTTCGAAGACTGGTCCAATCGGCGATATTGACCACAAATTGCAACGGCACGGCTGGCAGGGGTTGATCGACCGGTTCGGCCAACGCGTCAATTTGCTCAAATAAACGCGGCAGCGCAGTATCACCCCCAATTGCCATCCACAGTGTTGTGTCGTCGACGCCGAGATACATGCTTGGTGGTCCTCCATAGACACGTTCACTTTCACCGCCGCCCTCGCGAATGTCCATCCGGTGAAACTGGATTCCGTTGTGCTCATCGGCATCAATTTCCACGTCGGAGAACGCTCCGGTCTCTAACCAATACAGGCACAGTTCGGACAATCCTTCTCGCATCGCGCGGCCATCTTTGACCTTCAGTCCGCCGGCCAATACAAACGGGCCTCCCGGCTCACCTAAAAACCGCATCGCGAAGTCCAATTGGCCAGTTGCAACCGTGCCCCGGGCGGCGCGAAATAACTGCGCCACGGGATCATCGGCCGCGTCGACTTCACCGGTGGCCGGGATGGAATCTTCGAGCACCTGTACGATCTCGCCAAAGGCTTCCTGCCCCGGTTTGTCCAACTTCCAGGTCGAGGCAAAGGTCAGGGGGGCATCCCCTTTGAGGAAGTTGGTGAATTGCGACCGGCCGGTTTGCAGTTCTTCATAAATCGTTGCCAACTCGCTGCCGGGTCGGGCGCGGACGCGGATTTCTAAAGCCGCTTTGCGCTGTTGCGGCAACATTCTCCAACCCACCGTCAGGTCCTGCGATTGGCGCAAGATCCGTTCCAGCAACCGCGCATTATTTTCGCCCAGCGCCTTGCGAACCCGGTGCGCCGATTCCGGTTCGTTGTCGCGGCGCTGCAGGTTGGTATCAGCGCTTGCTTTGAGCAGCGTGGCAAAGATTTCCCGTTTGTCATCCGGCAAACTCGCCAAATTGAGCATCGCTGCCACATCGTAATCGGCGGCCAAAGACGCGGTCATTGGTCCCGGGTCGGGGAATTCGCGGTCGAGCGCTGTTTGTTTATTGCTGAAGAATGCATAGCGACCTACCCTCTTTAAAAAGATGGATTCGCCATCTTGTTTCAGTTCGTAATTTTCGTCGTCGATTTTCTTACTGGTGAACGGGCCGATTTCGGCCGTCTTGAGCAGATCGTTGATGTTCTCCACAGGAACAAAACCCACCGGATCGGGAGTGATTCCCGTGAGGAAGATCATCACACCTAAGCCTTGCAGATGATCCATGCCTTTGAGATCGCCGGCTTTTTCCATATAGCCGCCGATCGCCTCTGAGGCAGCCATGCGGTCGGCTGCTTCAAAAGAAAAATCGAGCGCATGCAACATCCGTTCGATGCTGGCGACAGCCACAATGGCGAAGGGCTGTTCGGGCGGCGGCGCAACAGTCTCGGTCGTTTCTTCCGCAGAGAGCAGATTGTGCAGTGATGCCGAGAAGAGCAGGGCGACGATAGTTAATGGGATCAACTTCCACAATCGACGTTGCATTCGTGCGCTCCCCAGGCGAATCAATCGGCAATTTCCCATTCGTCGCGACGCGGCGGTCCCGTCGTCCACTCACGGAACAACGAATAGCACCGGCCCACGAACAGTCTACTCTAACATGGGGCCTGGCGGCGACTGTACGGTCAAATGATTGACGACCTGTTTCACACCCGGTTCCATACGCACGATCATTGCTGCCAAGCGGCTCTTTTCCGGTGAATCGACTTCGCCGAACAGTTCGATACGCCCATCTTCCTCCAGCACGGTAATGTTGGCCAAAGTCGGATAGCGTTCAGCATGCGCCGCGAATTGGCTTCGCAAGGCGGTGACCACTTCGGTTTTAGGGCGCTCGGGAAAAGCAAAGTTGACCCGCTGTTGAGGACGGATTGCACGGCGGCGATTATTTGAACCTTGGTTGCCGCGCTGGTAGTTCTGATTTCCGCCGAGCCCGCGATTGGCATTGCCACGGTTGGCATTACCGCGATTGGTGTTCCGGTTGCGGGTGGTATTTCGGTTGCGAGCGTTGCCATTGGCTTGCGAAGCATTGGGGTCGACGCCGACAAACGATTGGGAATCTTCCAATCCGGCAAAGTTTCCCCGCTGCAAGACCGAGGTCCCACTGTAGGCCGCAGCCGTCTGGGCACCATAGGCCGTCGAACCGCTTCCGGCTCCTCCCGTGGCACCGGATGAGGTTTGCGGCAGCAAGGTATTCGTTTGACCGCGAACCGGACCTTGTTTGTTATATAGCGATTGCGCCTGTGCCAGAACTTCACAGTTGCCCGCCAAAAAGAGGACCGCTGCGCAAAGTAATCCGCCACCGCTTCGCAAGATGGACATCATCTGAAATTCCCCTGGAGCACTTGGTGATCGTCCTGCCGAGTCCTGTCTGGATCAGCATGGCTATCCGTATTCTATGATATCGTCGTCCTGGTGGCTCGGCAATGCGAAAATGATTGCGAGACGGCAATTCTTATTGAGTCAACGGAAAAACCTCATCCGCTTCGTCATCGTCGAATCCCGAGAAGTCCTCGCCACGGCTCGATTCGAATTCATCGTCCCATTCAGCCAGTGGATGTCGCTGCTGAGAAGTCGTTCGCCGTTGTCGGCGGTCGGATCGGTGATGACGCGGTGCGGAAACCTGGTGCAGTCCCGACATATCAACCGCGATGACGTCGTTGTCCAACGGATGCCGGTTTTGCTTTTTCTTTGAACGACTGGTGCGCGATCGATTTCGCAATAACTCGTCGAATTCATCACTCTCATATTCTTCGTCAACGGCGGCGAAGTCGTCGTTGTTTAGGAATTCATCGGCGCCGTCGTATTGCAAATCGACAGGGTCCATTGCCTGGGACAAAGGATGACGATTTCGTGATGCCGGTGTTTTCTTTTTGGCCTGACTGCGACGTTTGGCCCGTTGTGCGGCGACACGTGAGCGGACAAAATGTGCTCGCTCGTCGCGTTCCTGGCTGACCTGGCTGCTTGCTGCGATCGATTCGAAATCCACCCGTTGGATCGCATCATCCCGGTGACTGTCCGCATCTTGTTGTGCCAGTGAAAACTGGATGTTGTTCCCCGGAGGAACCGACTCGGCCGAGGCCTGTTCGATGCGTTTTGGAACGATTGTTTTGCTCGTCACGGTGAACGATTGTTCCACGATAGGAGCTTCTTTGTCTGCACGTTTATTCTTGTCACGACCTGAGGTGCGGGAAATCAGTTTGTCGGGATTCCTATTCCCGTCGAGCGTGATATGCGCTTCTTCAGAGAATAAGGCTGGTCCGCCGTCGTCGGGAATCAACCGCATGGAGAGCGTACAGGTTGCTTCATGATTGCCCGGTCGTGGATAAGGAATGAATAGATTATAGGCCGGCCCAATCTTGCTGAGTTCGGCATATGTATTCCACACTTGCGCGGGGAAGTCATATTGGCGAATCGGTTTGGCTTGTTCTTCGGCCGTTCCTTGATCATCAAACACGTAAACCCGGACGGTGCCGTTGACCAGCGCCGGCATGGTATCCTTGGAGGTAAAGAACATGATGTTCCCGGCAAATCCCCGCGTGGGGCGTCCGTCGTGTGTACCGGTCGACGGTCGCCACATGGCGATGATTTGCGTCGCCGGACGTTCTTTGGTCGCCAAGGGATACGCGGGCGGTTTTTCCCAGAAGGACCCGAGGCTGGCACATCCAGTCGTTGAAAGTAACAAGACAGCGATCGCGGTAAAGAGCGGCTTGAAGTGCGTCATTTCGATCACCTGAACGGTGGAATGGAAAAATGAAATTGGGCAATCGGCCCGTCCGGTCCAGCGGTTTTCAGCCAGTTAATTCGCGAATTCTAGCGTTTCGTCCTCTGAGAACTCCTGGTCCACCTGCAACATCTGCGGCGCCTCGCTGTAGGCATCCTCATATTTCATCGTTTCAGATCGGCTCGGCATACGTGTCGTCGGAATGCCTTCTTCATCAATAGCTGCGGGCGGAGGCAGTACGGCCGGCGGCAATTGATTGTCCGGGGTCGGGCCAAGTTCCGGTTCGCAGATCGCACTTTCTTCAGGCAGTGCGTAGAGCGGACCGTGAATCGCCTCCGCTTCCTCGGTGAAGAAGTGAATCCGTTCCGCCTCGACCTGCTTGATCCATTCCGAGGTCGAATCGTCGTGAATGATCCGCGGTGTTAGAAAGATCAACAATTCGCTCCGGCGGTTCTGATCGAATTCATACCGGAAGGCGTTGCCCAACAACGGCAGGTCTCCCAAAAACGGCACTTTGCGTTCGATGTGTGACGTGTCTTTAGTAATCATGCCACCCAGAACAATCGTTTGTCCCGATTTGGCGGAGACCACAGCACTGGCTTGGGTGATCGTCTTCACCGGCGATTCAACCACGTTGCCGTTGGTCGCATCTGTGAAGATCGGCACGCCTGAACCGGGCGTCAGATCGTACGCACTCTTAACGGCAAGGACTTCCATGACCACATTGCCCTCGGGAGTAATCCGGGGCTTGACACTCAGGATAATACCCGCCCGGTCCTGTTGGACGATCGGATAGGCAGCACCCAACGCGGTTTGATTGATACCTTGAATGATGGGCACGTCCTGGCCGACTTGGATTTCCGCCGTCAGGTTATCCAGCGTGCGGATTTGCGGCCGACTGAGCACCTCAACATTGCGGACTTCTGACAAGGCACGAATCAAAACACTGATACTTTCGGAACTGGCTGACAACACCAGGCCGCCAAATCCCAACTCCGAGTTGGTGCGTCCCACCGCAAAGTTGCTCAATCCTTGTGTTCCCACACCTGAGGGGTTGATCGTGTTGTTTCCCAATTGATTGCCATTATTGAACGGAAATCCGGGGGTGCTCGCCTGTGAAATGATCCGTTGGGTTTCGGTCACCACACCAGTACCCGGCGCGCTAAAGGACTCCGTAATCGTCGTAATGTCTTCCGGAGAAATGATGCTGCGATCAAACAGCAGTGAGTCTTGCAAGCCGAGTTCTACCCCGAATTCATCTGTGTTTTCGAGTTGGACTTCGACCAACAACGCTTGGATGATGACTTCCTCCGGTTGCGAGTCCAACTGCACTACTAGACTGCTAATGTCTTCGAAATACCGTGGCGTGGCACTGATGATTAATGTATTGCTGATCGGTTCCGGAACGACGATCACTTCGCGTTCGATTTGAGCAAACAAACTTCCCAGCTCTGTCCGTTCCTCTTCGACCACTTGCCGTTCGGCCAGGAATTCGTTGATGGCGTTCGCCACGTCTTCGGCTCGTTTGTTTTTCAAGCGATAGACACTCGTCTCCCGCTCGCGGATCTTGTCGGCGTCCAACCGCAAAATCACAGCTTCCGCCACACGCAACGCCTCGCTGCCGCCGCGCGCGATGATCGTATTGGTACGGGCATCGGCGGTGAATTGCAGCGGAATCAAATTACTGTCCGCTCCTTCCGCTCCGGCCAGTTGAATGCCAATTTGTTGATCCTGGCCCTGATCCTGCGATTGGAACAGTGTGTCCAGAATCTGAACCACGGCCGTCGAGTCGGCATTAATCATTTTGAACATTTTAATATCCGCAACCGATGGCGAGGGTTGATCGAGCCGTTTGATCAACGCCGCCAACAGCGGCATGCTGGCTTCAGGAGCCACGACCATCAGGTTGTTCGTCCGCGGATCGGCGGTAATACGGATGTCGCTGAGTATGCCCGAACGAATGAGTTCCTCGTGTCCTTCTTCCACTTTGAGAAACTGCAAAATTGTCGAGCGGATGCCGCGAATCTCTTGCGTCCCTTCTCCGCCGCCAGCTTGGCCGCCAATCTGACCACCTTGGCCTCCACCAGCCGTCGTTTGCGGGCTGAGCGCGCTTTGAATGGCCGTGTTTAGCGTTTCGGCTAATTCGTCGGCAACGGCGTTCTCCAAGCGGAACAAACGCATTTGGTTGATGGAATCGGAGTCTTCCTTATCGATCTCAACGATGAGCGAACCAATTTCCTGCATATCGCGCGGCCCGGCGAACAAGAAGACCGCATTGGTTCGCGGGTCAGCTGTGATTTTAATTTCCGGGCCAAGTCCACCGCGTTCGGCGTAGAATTCGTTGACGATCTCGACCACTTGCGAGGCCACGGCGCTTTTCAACCGGAAGACTTGAAACTGCGATCCCGGTGCGACCGGTTGATCGAGTTCGTTGGCTAATTTAAGAATGGATTGCATGTCGGCAGCTGGAGCCAGGATGACAATCGAGTTGGGTGTCACCACCGGCAGAATGATGGCTGGCTGTAGTTTTTGTGCTGTCTCTGCGCGGCCGCTGAGTAGTTCTTTGTACAATTGTGTCAACAGATCGGCAAGTGCCTTGGAACGAACATGCCGCAAGGTGAGCACTTGAATGTCCGGAGCAGCGCCTTGGCCCAATCGCTGAATCTCTTCAATGATTCGCATGACCGCTTCGGTGTCGGCCTTGTTCCCACGCAGGATCAGGATGCCCATCCCGGGAACCGATTCCACGGCGACGTCCCCTTTTAAGCCACCTACCAAGTCGGAGAGGCCCGGTTGACCTTCCCCGGCGGCACCGCCTTCTTGCGGGTCTTGCGGCGGTTGATTGTTGTTCGCATCATCGGCGGGATTTTGATCGACTTGAGCAATCAAGCGTTTCAGTGCCGGCTGCAACGAGCGTTTGACTTGCCCCATATCACTGGTGCCGGCCACGAGTCGGACGGTTTCATTCCGACGCAGGCGGAGTTCGTCCAATTGATCGACCAGATCCAACATCGATTCTACTTGGTCCGACGGACCCTCTACGACCAGTTCGTTCTGCGTGGAATCAATCCCCACAGCAAGTCGTAGGTCGGTCGCTTTGAGTGGTTTGCCGGTGCGTGACGCCTGCGTCACGCGGTGTGTGACTACAAATCCGGGTAAGCCCGCGGGACCGGCGTCCACTAATCGCGCCGCCGGTTTGAAAGCTTTGAATATCGCACGGGCAATTCCCACCGCTGGGCGTCGTCCCGGTTGGATAGCGACAGATTCAATCTGCGGTTCGTCGTTGGTTCGCTCGGCTGCCGCTTCAGGATGTAGATCGTCGAACAGCGGCTGTGCGACTGGTTCTTCATGATTGATTCGGAGGATGGGTGCCGGTTTTTGTTGGGGGACTGCTTCTTGGGCCGTGTCGGGATCATACTCCGGCACGGTGGCGGGGCGGTATTTTTTACGGATGGAGTTTTTGTCCAGCAGCACCAAAAACTCACCTTTGATCACCAAGCGAAAATGTTTTTTGGTCAGCGCGCGATTGAGGATGTTCAGCGCCGTTTCGGGCGAGTGCATACTGCCATCGCGACGTGAATAAAAACCACGGGGCACCTGATCGGCGACCAACGTTTTATCCATCGATTTCGCCACGTCCCTGAGGACCTTTTCCCACTTCTCATTGAGGTAGAACAGGCGGACCGTAGCTTCGGATTCGGTGACCGTTTCATTCTGGAACGAGCGCGCAACATCGAGCGCACTCTCACGCGTCCGCGGACTTTTCCTCTCTTTTTCCGCGGCAAAAACAGCCCCGGAAGGCAGCAGCGATGACGCTGTTGCCAGGGTGATCACACAAACGAGCGGCAGTTTGAGTTTTGAGAAGATCAAGGAAACGACTCCGGTTGATGGTGATATCCGCTGCGCTAAATCGAAAACATGCCGATTGAGCAATGGCGCTTCGGACGGACGTACAATCCTCACAATCAGGATTAACGTTATTATCGTCAAAGTTTGCCAAGCTTGTGAGGAAACAATAGTTCCCCAGCACGAATTCCCGAAATGAGACGAATTTGAGAGAGGCAAATTCGCACAATTGCAGCCGCGTAAAGGCGTGCGCGGCGACCTGTTGCTAAGCCGGGATCAGCAGTTGAGCAAAAACTGGATTTCAAGACGCGCAGCAGCCCGGTTTCAAGATGCGAAGAATCGCAGTTTGGGATCGGGCAACGCGGATTTACTCGACGGACGCGGTCGTCGGAGTTTCTGGTTTCGCTTCTGCGGCTTCGACCTTTTCGATTTGCCGAAGGTTCTGTCCCAATTCCAATCGCCAAACAGCGTCGTCGATTTGCATGGTCAAAAAATCGGAGCCAATTTTTAGGACAGTCCCTTTGATCCCCGCTACCTCAAAACCTTTCCCTTCGAGCAATGATGTACGACTGTTGGTCGTGCGATCATACAACAGGGCGTCCCATTGGTCCCCTTTGGCCACCGTGCCGACGAGATAGACATGCTCCGCCGCATCGATACCCGGCTTCACCGGCTCTGGATCTTTTTCCGGCGGCTTTTCGGCCACTTTGGGAGGCGGAGGTCCGTTATAGCCGCGGACAAACGGATTGCGATCCGTGATCGACGCATACTGTTCACGCGTTTTGCCATCCATCAGTTCCGAAACCGCCTCAGCACGCCCTTCTTCAAACAATGTCTCGCGGGGTGTTGCGTCATTGATGGCCAAGGCATCAATCACGATCATCACTTCAAGCGCCGGCTCTCCTTCGTGTTTGTCAGATTGCAAGTCGACCTTGCGGACCTTTTGCAATAAGTCCGCTCGCTGGATCGCGAACAAATAATCGGCGACTTGCTTCAAGGTGCCTTGAGCAGTGACCGTCATGCCGATGATGGCGTACGTCTCCTTAGTGGGGACAATACGCGTCCGCGCGACGTGGATGTTTTTGAACTGTGCCTGTTCCGCCTGCTCCAGCAACCAGTTCTTATACAGCGCGGCCGCTTCGTAATGGTCGGGCGGCAAACTTTGTTGCTTCAGGTTGGCCAATTTGCGTGTGGCTGCCAGGATGGTGTTCACCTGGTCGTTTTGTTTGTCAATCTGCGATTGCAGGGCGGTGATTTCAGCTTTCCGGTTGTTAATCGGAGCCAAGAGCACATCGGAAATCAGGGAGCGGGCGCCCCACAAGCCGACGGCGGAAAGCAAGACAATCGCTAAAATTTTCTCGCGGCGATTCATGATGCGGTTTCCTCCGTTTTTCCATCAGCAGCAGGACCGCTTGGTTGGTCGTCGGCGGGAGTTTTGGGAGTAACCGCTTCAGTCTTGGAATCGGCTTTCGGTTTGGCGGTCGTCAATTTCACCACCGGTGCATCATCATTCAACAGCAGTTCCATGTCGAACTTCCACGGATGATACGGATCTTTGTCGTCCGGCTTTTGTCCATCTTGAAACAATCCGTAACGCTGATCTTGATGTCGAATAATCCGCTCACCCAATTCAATAGCATCGCTGCGCTGGCGGGAGAATCCGTCGAGTGAAATCTTGGGAGGATTGTTACCGGTCCCTAAGTTGAATTGAATCTGATTAAAAAATGCTCGATCCGCGGGAGGCAAATATCTGTTGAGCGCGGTCATCTCGTCCAACCAAAGTTCGCGGTCGGCCGTCCATTCATCCAGGAGTTGCACCTTTTCTAAAATCGGTTCCCCGCGTTCCGCAAGTTCGTCGAGCCGTTGTTTGTCAGCTCGCATCGCGGTGATCGTTTTGTTCAACTTGTTGATCTTAAAATACATGGTGCCGCCCACCGCCAAAGCGAGACAGGCTGCAACCACGGTTCCAATAATCGCGCGGCGTCGGGCATGGTTGGGTTTGACCGGGGGACGACGCGGTGCGAGATAGTCGACTGTGGCTGCCAGCGGTTGCGATTGAGCCAGCAAGCTACCGACCAAAGCCGAGTACGCCGACCGGTTTTGGGGCAGTTCGGTACGGACAATGACTCCCGTTGCCTCAAACGGATCGAGAATCTGCACGCTGGGATTGAGCCGTTTTTCCAGGGCGGGCGCTAAAGCTCCGAATTCCTCTTGCGAGCCGAGCAACCACGCATGTGCGACTTCCTGGCTGGTGATCGGACCGGTCAGTCCCATCATCGAGCGGGCGATTGCCGCAATGATGGCCGGGTTGGCATCTGCTGTAGTGGGACTCGCAATTTGCGTGAAATGCGAGAAGACGACGTTCGCCCCTTTCAGGATAGAAATCTCCACACGCGGCCCGTGCCGGGTGACCACCAGCGATCCCGCTGCCGTATCTGTCGAGTGATTGGCTGATCGCAAGGCCACCTCGGCCGCCGAAACCGGACTGAGTCCTGCTTTGGTGACCTGCAAACCCGCCGCTTCGGTGATGGCATTGATTTCCTGCAGCGCTTGTTTTGGCACGGTGGTAATCAATACGTCGCGAGCGTCTGCGCCTTCCGCTTTGGGCAATGGTAAAAAGTCGAGCGCCAATTGATCCAAGGGCAAGGCCGACTTCAGGCCCGCTTGGTATTTCACCAACTCAGGCAATTCCTCATCCGGCACATCCGGCATGGTGATATGCCGCGCGACGGCAATCTCACGTGGAAGCGTAGCCACCGCTTGAGTGGCTTGCACGTTTAAGTCTTTGAGTTGTTGTTTGAGCCATTCCCCCGCCTCCGTGGTATTGGTGGCGAGATCCAGCGACTCAGGAATTTCTAGTTCGAAGCATTTGCGGATTCGCACGCCTGTCGGTGAGACTTGCGCATCGATCCCCAGGATTTTCTTCGATTCAAATTCCAACGCCAATAAATCGGGCATAGCTCCCCTGACTTTTCAATCTGAGCGCATCGTCGGCAGAATAAAACCACTCCGCGACTCATTCCATCATCGTCGCCCGGCCGGCCGCGGGCAACCACTTTCCCAAAAAAATCTGACGACAGCTGCCATTGCGACAGGGCGATGACTTCAATGGTCCAACAACTGAAACGTTCCGCCAACCGCAAGACCGCCTCCACCGGCCGTGCGATCGTTATAACATTAACATTCGTCTATTCCGACGTCGCAAACAGGTCCCGTGGATAACCGATTCCCAGTGGAGTCAGTTCGCGAACTTTGATCACTTTGGCCGGTTTTTGGGACGCATCGATCACCGCCTCAATTCTAATCAGCGGAGGACCGGCATCGAAATAGCCCATAATCTGCGTCATATAAACGTCCCCGCCGCCGGTCAGCAGCGGCGCGATTTTTCGCAGCGTTTCCAGGTCCACGACATTCTCGGTATACAGCCAGCCGACCGAATCCCGGCCCTGTGCCAAAGCCGAAAGTGACTGCCCGTCCAAACTGGTCTTCCGTCGTGAGATGATGTCATAGGCCAATTCCTCGGTGAATTCCGGCAAGCCGCGCATCACCTCAATCGACGCTTCGTTAATGTTAATACGTCCAGCGAGATTCTCTTCGGACAAGGTTGTCACCGTGTCGTCCAACGCGGAGATATAGTCCCGCATCTCGCCGGGATCATCCGCCCAGGGGCTTTCGAGTGTCTTTTGCGTCTTATCAATTTGTGCGTTGACCGAAACTCCGACCAGATCAAAGATCGACCGCACGGGAAACTTTGCTCCGCCGCTGAGTTCCATCCCGCCTCGGGTCACTTGTCCCTGTCCGCCAAAAATCGCTTTGCCGGCTGCAACGGCGCCGTTTTTCGAGGACGATCCGCCGGACTGCCCGGTCGACGCCCCTTGTTCGGCGGTTTGTCCGCCAGTCTGTCCGGTGCCCACGACATCGTCTTGCTGTAATGACTGTGCCGTATCTGCTCCGTCGGAGGAACCGGTTCCCACGCCGGGGCTCATGCTCTTCGAATTCGATGCAGTCCGTCCCCCACTGGATCCTCCACCTCGCTGTGAGGAGGGATCAACCGCAGGGCCAAACAACCGATAGGCGACGACGAATTTTGCCGTCTCCTCATCAAATTCTTCCAGCAATTGGTCGTAAAGCTCGTCCAACTTGTCGGAGGCGATATTGATCCGCGGTGTGCCATCGGAGCGGAGATTCGCTTCACGGCTATCGACTGTTAAGTACGCTGAAAACCCCAAGTCCAATTCGCCGTTGGCATCATCCGGCGGATGCGAGAGGTCACCATCATCTTCGCCCGAATCCAGCATGCCGTCCCGGTCAGCATCTTCTCCATATAATAATTGTGGCGTCATGCCTTTCACCAACAACAATTCATCGAGCGATTCCAACGGACCATTTTTTATTGCATACGGGGTCGGCAATGCCAGATAGTAATCCTCTTCCGCACCGTAGTCGCCCGGTGTATCGTTCTGGTCGGTCCAGTCCAAAATGGAATCAGCGATTTCGTCGGTCATGCCCGGGATCCCCATCAGCATCGTGCGAGCGGTACTCGTGCTATGTTGCGACAACGCATTGATATTGAGTTTTCCCGACTCATCCATCAATCCAAACCGAATCGATTTGCGTGAGAGATCCGCTTCCGAAGCAGCAATGATCGAGAACCGTCCTTGTGTTCGAGGAGTATCGCTGGGTTGCACGACGACATCGCGGTATAGACTCGCGTCGTTATAAGTATTCAAGGTGCCGACCGGCAGGTCGTTGTCTAAGAGCGATGTGACATAATCCAAACCCGAATCGGCGAAGGCGCGTGCTTGGACCCGGCGACCGTACAAATTTGCCGATTGCGCTTCGATTAACATCATCTCCGAAAACGTATACGCGCCGAGCGACAAAAATACGATCACCACCAACACGATCAACAACACACTGCCCGCTGGTTGGTTGCCGTGTGGTGTGGACTGCGCAGAGCGCGTGAGATTCAGGTGATTACTCCGCATCGTCTTCCTCCTCCGGTTCGTAATCGCTCGCTGCACCGCCGGAAATTGGGTCGGATGGCGGTAGGACGACGACCAGTTGGTACAACTTCGCCGGTTGGTTTCCTCCCGAAATGGCTGCAGTATCCAGTTCTTCAAAACTAACCGTGATCCGCACTGCGCGGGGCAGCGAGCCGTAAATCGTGCTGTCCCAGCTGTCATACCACTCCAAGCCATCGGTGTATTGGAATTGTAGCGATTTGATTTCTCGTGCGAGCAACTGTGCTTCTGAGGCAATCGTCTCGACATCAGCAACGGCATCGGCTTGCGCCAGCATCAGCCGATCCCCCTCGATGCGCGATAGTCCGACGACGGTTGAACCGCCTGAATCGGAATCCGGGAAACGGTCCGCTACCGCTTGGGCCAGTGCGCTCATGCCCGGGCCGGCTAACAGATAAGTCACCGATTTTAGGTCGCTGGTCGGCAAGCCGATGGGGCCGTCCGAGACCGCCGCATACGTGGCATGTGATCGCGGCAAACTCACGCTTAACACGACACTCGTCGCGTCCCCGATCAGTCCGCTATTGCCGCCGTCGTTGGCATCCGCCGGATCGATGACCTCAACCAGCGGCGCGTCCTCATCGTCGGAGGGCAAATCCGCCTGTGTGGTGGTGTCCCCGGCTGCGGTTGCTTGGTAGGTCGTCGCTAACAAATCCGCTTCGATCCGCTGCATCACGGCCCGTGCGACTTGTGCCTGTTCCACTTCGTCTTCGCTAGCAGTGCGGAGCCGCCAATACAATTCGAGCGCCGCATAGGCCGCTGCGATCAACAGTGTGCTCAACGCCAGCGCGACCAACACTTCAAACAAAGTGAAAGCCGAACGCGCAGGCGAGTTATTGGTATGGGGAGAACGGATCATAGCGTCTCTCCCGTAACGTCCTCAGGCTCTGTGACGGATAGGCTGGCTGCAGCAATCGGGTCGCGATAGAACCGCGGGATTGAAAACGAAACGTCGCCGAAACCATTCCCAGGGTCGTGGGTGACGGTCATTAAGAGTTGCACCAAACCGGGTTGATCGGTTTCCGCGGCGCTGATGCTCCACGTCCAGGCGGGATCATCGGCAAATGGCTGATCGGCTACCGCTGTCAGCGGATCCCCAACGGCGATCAGTTCCGCCAATTGGCTTTGGCAACGAATAATTGCCTCGGATTGCAGTCGTGCGCGTACCGAACCTTGGACACCGCTGGAAACCAGTTGTGCGATCGCCGCCATGGCCGCAGCCAGAATCGCCAACGACAACAACACCTCGAACAACGTCAAGCCGCTGCGTGGTGCGCGGTTGCCTATGGACGTCAACAATTGTGAGGAAGCGGATCGCACGATTTATTGTTCCTCCACGAGTGTCGCCGACGCATGCGAAGCCCCGGTCAGGCCGCGCACCGTAATGGTCGTTGACTCGTCATTGACATCATCAGCGATCACAAAAATCGAGTCCGATGCCGTGCCGTCGGGATGAAACAAAATCGCCGGTCCCCAAGCCGCCCGCGACAACGCATCGGTGTCGAGCAGCCCGGACAACAATTCCACAGAGATCGGTTCGCCGCCGACGGTGGTGTTTAGTCCGGCTGGCAGTTGAAAGGTCACCGTTTCGGGAAGTTCGCCCGATCGCTTCCAGGCGGCACTAGTGGCTGTGGCGATGTCGGTTCCCGGCGTATCGGCGACCGCTACCAATTCCGCTCCGTCGGCCGGAACCAATACATACCGTCGTCCGCCGACTTCGTAGCGAAATTGATACGAGGCGCCCGCTTCGGTAGCGCGGACCCGCGCCGCGGCCAGCAGGACCTGCACGTCGCTCTGGGCACGTTCCATTCCCTGACGGCTGAACAAGCGACCCAGCGATGGCCAAATCACCGCTGAAATCACAATCAGTAACGTCAGCACGAGTAAAACTTCGAGCAACGTAAATCCGCCGCGATGCCTCCGGGATGCCTGGTAGTAACGGGTAGTCAGCATGGTATTCCGATCACTAGTTCTCGGATTTTACCGTCCAATTATCAATGTCGTCATCCGTGCCGTCCTGTTTGTCCGGGCCAAACGACCAAATGTCGGCTTTTAAATTGTTGGGGTGGTTGGGGCCGGGGAACTCGTATTGAAACGGATTGCCCCAGGCGTCTTTGGGCAACATTGTTGTGTCATCCAAATAGGGCTTCTTCCATTTTGTGTCGTTGCCGGGATTTTCGATCAGGACTTGCAGCCCTTCACTGGTGGTCGGCAATTGTCCGTCATGATCCAGAGCATACATCTGCAATCCCTGTTCGACACCTTTGATGCTCAATTTTGTGGCGTCGATATTTGCTTGTTGCTGCGTGCCCAACAGTTGCGGGACGACCAGCGCCATGATCACACCTAAGATCGCCAACACCAACAAGACTTCGATCAACGTGAAGCCGCGGCGTGGTTGCTGGACCGTAGATTGTTTGGGGGAATTCATCGTCACTGTTCCTTTTCCTGTGCTGTTATCAATAGGTTGGTTTGTCTGGTTTGTTCGATTGTTTTTACTGGGTGGCAGGGTGCCTCAATTTGTATCCGTCACCGCTGCCGCTCACCGAAATCGTAGTTTATTGTAGCGCGCCCGCCCCTTTGAAGACTGGCAGTAATAATGCAATGACCACGAATAGAATCACCACAGCCATGGCCAACAACATCACCGGTTCCAACAACCGCACGAACAACTCCAATTGCCGGTTCGTGCGTCGTTCCATGTTGTCGGCAATATCGACAAGCACGGTTTCTAAGCTGTTTGCCTCTTCGCCCACGGCGATCATTTCCACGACCTCCGTCGAAAACTGCCCGCTCTTTTTGAGTGGTTGCGCCAACGATTTTCCCGCAGAAATGTTTTCCGCAGCCAACCCGACCGCCTCACTCAGAATCACATTGCCGGTTGCGTCTTTCGAAATTTGCAGTGATCGCAAAATGGGCACGCCGTTGTGCAGCAACGTTCCCAAAATACGACAAAAACGCGAGACCGCCAGACTGCGAATGATCGGCCCGGCGCCGACAACATGCAGCTTCCAATAGTCCATCCGCCGTCGGCCCGAGGCGGTTTTAAAATAACGATTCAGCCACCAAACCAGGATCGCAACCGCTCCCAGCATCCACAACCCGTAGCCACCCAGAAAGTCGCTGAGCGCCATCAGCGCTGTCGTCGGCCAGGGGAGTCCGCCGCGATCTTTCAGCCGTTCAAACAACGGCTCGAATTTAGGAACAAAATAGACGATGATCCCCGTAACAATGATCGATCCCATTACGGCCAAGAAAGCGGGATACGCGATCGCCCCCACCACGCGGCTTTTCAGATCTTCTTGATGTTCGGTGAACTGGGCGATCCGTTTGAGCACATCTTCTAAGAATCCCCCTTCTTCACCTGCGCGGATCATACTGGCCGTTAGATCGTTGAACACGTCCGGATGCGCGGTCACGGCATCGGCCAACGGTGTCCCATCCGCCACCCGCTCGCGAATATCCCCCAGAACTGCGGAGAGCGCGGCCTGTGAGCTTTGTTGTTGCAAAATTTCAAGTGACCGCAGCAGCGGCACGCCCGAATGCAACAAGTCCGCGAGTTGTGAAAACAACATCGCCAAATGCCGATTGCGAACTTTGTTGCCCCAACCCCGTTTGCGTTTCGACGCATCCTCGGTCGCATCCACCCGGACGGGAAACAGCGCACGCTGAGACAGCGAACTGACAGCCTCATGTTCGCTCGCGGCGGTAATGACACCCGTCACTTCCGTTCCGCTCAACTCTCGGGCAATGTACTGGAATTCAGGCATAACTGCTCATGGAACTGCACAGGGCACTAGGCCTTTGAAATCGTCTCGGTATGCTGTCCGCCGCCGCGAATCGCCAAGGCTACCTGTCTCACACAGGGTCGGCTTTGGTAATCCGGTTCACTTCTTCAATACTTGTCGTTCCGTCGAACACGCGTTGCCATCCACTGTGTCGTAATGTTTTAAATCCGTTTTGCATCGCATAATGCCGAATCTGATCGGCACTGGCTCGTTCCACGCACAATTGCCGCACGCCGACGTCGCTGCGGAGCAATTCAAAAATACCGGTCCGACCTGAATACCCCGTGTCGCGACATTCGCGGCAACCGGCGGGCTTGTAGATCTCCTCCGGCATCCCGTCTGCCATATCCTTGGGGATCTCTTCCGGATCCGGTCGATAGGCGACTTTGCACAACGGGCACAATTTGCGAATCAAACGTTGGGCCAACACACCTTCGACTGTACTCGCGACCAAATACGGTTCGACTCCCATGTCGACCAAACGCGTAAAGGCGCTGGCAGCATCGTTGGTGTGCAGCGTGCTGAACACGACGTGCCCCGTCAACGACGCTTGAATTGCGCTGTTGGCCGTTTCGCCGTCGCGGATTTCGCCGATGAGAATCACATCCGGATCGTGCCGCAAAATACTTCGCAAGCCCGCAGCGAACGTCATGCCGATTTTGGCATGCACTTGAATTTGATTCACGCCGGGCAGGTGATATTCCACCGGGTCCTCAACCGTAATAATTTTTGTGGCCGTACTGCGTAACTCGTTAAGTCCACAATACAGCGTCGTGGTTTTACCACTCCCGGTCGGGCCTGTGACGAGAATAATCCCGTACGGCAATGTGATCATGTCTCTGAAGATCGCGTGTAAATCCTCTGGAAAACCGACGTGACCCAAGTCAAAGGTCATCGCCTGCTTGTCCAACAACCGCAACACGACCCCCTCGCCATGCATCATGGGGATGATGGAAACCCGCACGTCGATTTCGCGGCCGCGAATCCGCAACTTGATCCGACCATCTTGCGGCAAACGTTTCTCGGCAATGTTCATCCGCGCCATGATTTTCAAACGGCTGATGATGGCGGCTTGAAATTGATTGATCTCCGGCGGAACAGGTTGCACCCGCAACATGCCGTCCACACGGCAACGGATGATGAATCCTCGTTCGGTCGGTTCCAGATGCACGTCACTGGCGTGCTGATCCAGCGCATCGATGAGCAGGTCATTGACCAACTTGATCACCGAGGCCTGTTGGGCCATTTGAGCGAGTTCGCTGTCGTCCTCTTCGATGCCTTCCAGCAACTCCACTTCTTCGGTGCTGCGCTGCGCGACCAACTGGCCGATGGTATCGCCGCCGACTCCCAGGTTGCTCTTAATCAACTCCAACAAGTCCGCATGACGGGCCAAAACCGGTTCGATACGACAACCCGACGCCGAACTGAATTCGTCAATGGCTTCCAGGTCAAACGGATCGCTGGTGGCGACCAACACGTGCCCATTTTCACGTTCCAACGGCAGTACGGTGTGCCGAAAAATTTCGCGTGCGGGAAAACCGGCCAAGAACTCGGGATCGACCTCGACCTTTTTTAGATCAACAAAACGCATGCCCAACTCGTCGCCGAACGCTTTAAGCGCATCTTCTTCGCTGACAAATCCCATCTCAACGGCAACGCGGTCCACGCGTTGACCGGCGCCCTGGACCGTGGCGGTTTCGAGTTGGCTGTCGCTGAGCAATCCGTGACCGACTAGAATGTTTCCAATATCCATGGTGGCAACACAAGCCCCGATTGTTGGACGACATCGAGCGGACTTCCGCCGTGACATCGCGATTTGATTGTCTAGGGAAACTATTCCGCGACGTGGTCACCAGCCTGAATTACGGCGGAGCAGAGAACACCGATACACTGGCAAGATCGCGGAGGAATGACGGTATGAATGACTTTCAACTTCGACTGAGGAACGAGAACGCATTTTGACGGCAGACAGGGACCTCCCTATGGGCGAAGGAGCCCACAGGTATAAGATCTCCTGAACGGCGACATTTGTTTGGAATTCTTCGGCCGGAACAATATATTCTAACGACTTCGTTGGCCACGTGCGCCGGAAAAACCGCCCCTGTCTCCGCTTCTTTCAGATCGTCGCCCGCGACCTCCTCGTCCGCGGTCGCCTCCGCCCTGCATGCGTTCCCGCATGCGCCGCTCGAAAAATTGGCGAATTTCTTTGCTGCGCTGCTCTTCGGCAGAGCCTGACGACGAGTTATTCGTCGATTCCGCGGGTTTGGACGCACGAGCGCTGCCAGTGGTTGTACTGACTTTGATTTTTCCAAACAGCGATCCCAATGATTGCTCAATCAACGGTGCACTATCAGCATCGATGGAGACCACACGCACCGTCTGCTGCGCATCGGCGGCCGATTGATCGATCGATTCCACCATCTCTGCGATTTGCTCAAACAAGGCATTGCTGGCTGCCACAATCAATGTATTGGTCCGGGCATCCACACCCAGCGTTAATTTGATTCCTACTCCCGCAGCGGGAGCTTGTTGTTGGCCGCCGCCGAGCATCATGGCCAGCGGATTTCCGCCGCCGCCCCCTCGGCCGCCACGATTCGGTTCTTCCATATAGTCCTTGTAGACTTCACGGACAATTGCGGCAACTTCATTTACGTCGGCATGTTCCAATGCAATCCGTCGAGGCAAACGTTCCCGCAGCGATTCGGGCAAGTCGCCCCCATCGAGAATTTTGAGGACATTTTCAATTTCATCAATTTGCACCGCCGGCCCACTGACAAACAGAGCATTCAGCCGCGGTTCGGGAATGATTCGCAACGATTCGGTACCCGCTCCCAGGGACGAAAGGCCGGACATATCCATCAAGCTTCCACCCAGCGACGAAAGCGATCCCACCAGACTTGTCCCCCCACCAGAGGTAGGAGCCGCCACCGAGCCAGCCGGGAACAACTCACCCAATGTACTGGCCGTTTCTAAGGCATCTGATGAGCGGAGGTAAAATACCGTCCACTGCCGTTTGCGAGGAGCTGCACGGGCTAAGGTCTCGATCAGATTTTCCACGCGATTGAGGGCTTCGGCATCTTCCGATGCAATAATCAAATTGCCGCCGTTGGGCGCGATCACAATGGGTGCGCCCGTTTGCGTTGTTGATTCTTCCACTGTCGGAGCGACAGCGACTTCATCATTGAACTCGGCATCATTGAGCTCGGCGTCCACGCCTTTTTCTAGTTCGTCGAGAAACGCATCGAGGTCCTCGTCCAAATCACTGTCTAAATCACTTTCAGATGAGGTGACTGTGTTTTCTAACGCCTCATCAATCGTAGCGTCGGCCTCAGAGCTATCCTGTCGCAATACTGCCGGTTCCGCCTCCACCGGTCGCGCCGGCTTGCGTTTCGATTGCTCGGGGGATTCTGAACGCATTGTTGGTGCGACTGCGGAGGGAACGACCACACGAATCGGATTCTTGCTGGATTGTCCCCAAACCTGTTGCAACAGCTTGATCAATTCCCCGCTGTCTCGGCCACCCAGTGAAATGGTGCGGATCGGTCCGCGATCCTGTGAGCCAACCCCGGCTTGTCGCGTCCCATCTTCGCCCAATTGGGCCAATAACGTTTTGATTTGCGCCAATTGCTCAGTCGTCCCACGCACCAAGAGCCGGCGACCGGCAATATCCGGTTCAATCGTCGGGACGTTGCCGCCATCTCCCTCGAACAACGACCGCAACGTTCCGGCTGCTGCCAAAGGGTCTAGCTGGGTCAGGTTGACCACCGTGACGCCTTGTCCGCTCCCCGCACCATCGAGTTGATCGATGATCGCGCGTATTTGTCGATGTTCATCCGGCGTTGCTAGAATATGAATGCGGCGCGCCCGGCCATCTTCATTCACCACAACACCCGGCAATAGTGCATCGAGTGTTTTAGTGACTTCACGCGGATCGGCCGATTGGACTTCGTACACTTCCAATTGAGGCCGGTTCGAGCTGCCGCCGATGGCCACGCCGCCCGGACCTTCTCCGACATCGACCGATTGCAGCGCCTCTTCGACGATCATCAAATTCTCAGGGGATGCGGTGACCAAGAGGCTATTGGTTCGTTCGTCAATGGCCAAACGGACGGCATCGCCTGTCGTTGAAGGCGGCGCGGGTGGCGTTCGGGAGGATTCACGACGATCGTCGCGCCCGCGATCCCGCGAGCCACGAAATCGGCTGTAACGATCGCTCGCGGAGTTCGACGAACTTGTCGCACTGACGTTATTGGCCGATCCCCGTGCAGGTAATCCAAACAGATCCCGCACAATCTTATCGGCATCGATGGCAGAGACGTACTTCAATGGAAATGCCCGGAACTTCTGGGACTTCTTAGGGCCATCATTGTCCCCTACCAACAAACGGTGGATGCGTCGCAGATTTCCACCGGTATCGGTGATGACCAACCGCGACAGGTTCGCCATCGGGACCACTTTACCTTGCGGTCCTAGCATGGCAGTGACTTCTTCAGACACCGTCTCTGTATCGGTCCCCGGTAAGGAGACCACGATCGAGACCAGCTCGTTGTTTCCGCGGTTTTGCAACTCTTCGACCGTCACTTGCGGCACCAGATTCGGTGGAATGCCGTCATCGATGTTGACGACTACCAGAAAGCGATCTCGCCTGACAAGTAAATACCCTTTTTGCAACAAGTATCCATTCAGCACGTCCAACGCTTGGGTCGGCGTATAACGCCCCTTGTCAAAATAGTTGAGCGTCCCCGGCGGAACGACATCCATCTGTAGATTCAATTGGGCTTCTTCGGCGAACCGCCGCAGTACCATTTCCCAGGGTGCGTAGCGGAAATTAAACGACAGCAAATTTGCGTCGTCTTCGGTCTGGGCCGATTCCGTCACTTCCGATTTCGTCGGGGCAGCGGAGAGATCGGCCACGACTGTTCCGTCCGTGGGCGCGAGATTCGAAGGAATCGCGGCTTCGGTCTGAGCCCGTTTCTTCTGGTCCGGCTTCTCCTCGGATCGGTCCCGATTGGATCGGTTTCTCCCGGAGTCGCGGCCGCGCCTGCGAGGTTCGTTCAAACCGTCGACCGTCGGGCCGAGCATAGCGGTCCATTGTTGTTGTTGTTCCTGCGTTAAGACGGCCACCAACTTGGCGTCCAACTCAGCACGCTGTTCTTCCCGGCTGGGACGGTCCCCGCCGTTGCCGCGCCGCCGACCGCCAAATGAGCCGCGCCGCGATTCGTTGGCCTCTTCGACAATGGCGGAAATCTGCTCAAGTTGCTCCGCCGTCAATTTCAGTTGGGAATTCACTTCCTCGTTGTCCAGCGCCCGCGCCCCTTGCATTTGCCAGGAGACTTGTTGCAGCCGCGCAACTTGGTCAGCTGTCAGAATGGTCTTCAACTCGGCATCAGCCTCAGCCTGTAGTTTTTGCCCTTCGGCCCGCGCTTTCTCAAAGAGTTCTTGTCGCTCTTCGGGCGCGGCGTCTCGCATACCGGAAAACAGCTCCCGACTCTGCTCGCTTATCTTTTCGCGGAGAGCTTCAAACTTTTCGGATTGCTCGGCTGTGAGGTTGATTTCAGTCTGGGCTTGTTCCCGCGACAGTGCGCCGAGTAAGCCACTGCGACCGCCGCCAAAGCCTCCACGACCCATACCGCCGCCGCGATTGAATCCACCCCCGCGTCGTCCCCCGCGCTCTTGAGCCTCGACCGGTTCCGACGCCAGTACCTGGAACATAGCCAGCAACAAGAGGATCATTAGTCGTGTTGAATATTCGCGCATCTAAATATATTGCCTTCGATCAAAGGGCGAGTCGGACGATGGCTGTCGCCTTTTGGCGTGTTGCTCGGAACTACTGAAATTGGCTACTAAAATTTTACCGGGAGCGTCAAAGCGGACACAAGAGGGGCAGATCGCCGTGAGTCCTACTTCGTTGCCTCGGAATAACTTATGACGCATTTTCCGATTATTCTCGAACGTCACTAAGATTCAACACCGCAACGAGGTAATCCGGTCGGCAAAAACCGCGAATAGGCACCCTAACATCGAATTTTTTTCGATTCGTCAGCGCTCAGCCGATAAAACCGCACTATGGCCGCGATACATAGCGGTTTCTGGCTCAATCTGCGGGAGGCGTTGGAAGTCGTTTTACTGGGACCGCAAACGGACGTAATTTGCGATAAAGTCTTCGCGGGACATGGTTTGTGAGATGTCCACGCCTCCCTTCTCAAACAGCGGCCGTGTGGAGCGACTCCGTTTCCATTCCGCGGCTGTGACCACACCATCCTTGTCGCGATCGAGCGCGCGAAACGCAAATTCGGCTGCCTTTTGATATTTCGAACCGTCTTGGTCCGAACTTGATGCACTGACCGGCTTTGCAACGGTTCGGCTTGGGCGGGCCGATGGCGCGGCGACGCTGACGGCAGAGACATTGCTGGACGGACGGTCGGATCGTTGCAATTCCCGTGGCGTTAAAAAACCATCGCCATTGTGGTCTAAGCGGGCGAATGCCGAGAAATCCGTTTGCGGCCATTCATACAATCCCAGTTGGCCGTCGCGGTTTTGGTCTTTGGAGGCATACTCGGCCGGAAGAGTCAGCGTGACACGCGGTTTTTCCTCATCCCCGGAATCTTGTCGACTGCTGCTTCTTCTGCTGCGATTCGTCTCGTTGCGGTCCTGTCTTCCCTGGCGTCGACCGCCTCGGGATGATCTGTTTTCATCGTTGGAATCGCCGTTATTTGAGCGACGACGCCCAAAACCACGACGCTCCGAGTCCCCGTCGTCATTCGAGTCGCTATCGCGTGATGAACCGCCGAAACGGGAACTTCCGCGACGTCCAGAGTCACGTCTCCCGCGGCCTGAGTCTGATTCTTCAGAGTCACGGCCAAATCTGCCACGATCACGTCTTTCATCTCCACCACGGTCATCTTCGCGATCACCACCGCGATCACCACGCCGACCGCGACCACGAAACCCTCCTTGGTCGCGCATGCGTTGCATCATTTCGCCAGAGAGGCTTTCAAATTCCTCCAGTTTCACGCCACGTTCGGGGTCGATCTCCATATCTTCCAGCATGCCCCGCAACCGCGGTATGCGATCCCATTCGCTGCCGCGAATCGTGCCATCTCCATCGTTGTCGAGATAGCGAAAGAACCGTTCAGGGGATGGCCCACCACGTTGTGCTAGACACGGGCTGGCTGAACCTGCCATGGCTAAGACGATCACCACTCCCCATGCAAAGCGCATCACAGATTCCTTGGCGGTCAATCGATTATTAGAAGTTTCCTACGCACAGCTTAGATTTTGCCGAACGCGTAACGTTCTTGCAAACCCAAATTCCACAAATGCCTCGGTGGACGGGGTGTCGTCAATATGACTCTTCCAGGGTCAAAAAGTGGACATTTCGACTGGGGTCTGCTCAAACAATTTCAAGCCTACAAAAACCTGCGTGGGTTGTAAGGTGTATCTATGTAGTGGGTTATGTGAATTTTTTCGTTTGCGGGACGGTTTGGCACACGAAGTGCGTTTATCCCTATTCGAATGCGAACGAAACTTATCCCACAAATATCCACTTGCCCAGGAGGCTTTTGAAATGAAAACAACTCTTACTTTCGCCTTTGCAATTGCAACCTTGGGCCTGATGACGGGGACAGCCAGTGCTGCTTCCGATTTACATATCGATGATTTGGCAGCCCAGCTGCAACGTGAAACGGCCGAATTTGGAGACGAGATTGAACACCACTTCCGTTTCACGCCTAGTTATCGCCACTTAGCCAACGATGCTCGCAAGATGCAACGACTGGCCCGTCACATTCACACTGTTGCACACCACACGTCTGCTCGGCGACACATAATCTTGGACTTGGCTCAACTGGATAAAATCTACCACCACGTCGAAGGACTTGTCGACGAGATGGACCGTATCGCCAAATACCGGGCCCGCCACGGATACCGCGGCGATGCGTACTCCTTAGGACGTGCGGAAACTCGCCACCTGCGACGGACGCTACGCCGGATCAATTCTACGTTGCATCACCTGCAAGAGGACCTGCACATGGTGCCGGCCCCGGTTTACTACGAATATCGTCCGCGTAGATTTCGTAGCAGAACCATCGCACCGCAGCGTCCGGTATTCAACATTCGTTTTTAAAACGCGACTGACTGCGACTATAACCAGCGCAAGCTGTTCATCATAAATAGAGGCCGCCCGGGTCAAAACGGGCGGCCTCTTTGCATGCGCATAGGGTGCTTCCAATTCGCATTGACGGTATCAAATCCGCCGCTTCGCTGTTTAGAATGCAGGGACCTTTCGAATCCGACTACATTTGCCGGCGGATTCAGAAGTCACGCGAGACCTAAGCTTTCTGCAAAATTATCGGCGAGGATCGGGATGAGCTACAACGGACGGATTACGCGGCGCGATTGCCTCAAAGCTTTGGCCGCAGGAACAGTAGTCGGGAGTCTGAGTTACGGTTCCCGCGCCGCTACGTCGGCCGAGGCTAGCCCCCCCAAGTCGGTCGTCGCGGTCCTCACCGCCTACAGCAAAGGGCTGCACGCCGATGTACTGATCGGAAAAATCCTGGAAGGTTGGAAGCAGGATGGCGGTCCGGGACCGGCATTGAAGCTTGCCGGAATGTATGTGGATCAATTCCCCGCCAATGATCTCGCGCGGCCCATGGCCGAAAAATACAACATTCCAATTTACGACACGATCGAGCAAGCGGTCACCACTGGCGGCGATGAAATCACGGTCGATGGCGTGATTAGCATTGGCGAACATGGTGATTATCCGTGGAACGACAAAGGGCAGCACCTCTATCCGCGTCGGCGATTCTTCAAAGAGATCACCGATACGTTCGAAAAATACGATCGTGTTGTTCCGGTCTTCAACGACAAACATCTCGGGCCGCAATGGGACGATGCGAAGTGGATGTACGATCGCGCCCGGCAAATGAAAATCCCCTTTATGGCCGGCTCGTCATTGCCGGTCAGTTATCGCCGGCCGGATATTCCGATTCCCATGGATTGCGATATCGAGGCCGCTGTCGCTGTCGGGTATTCGGGAAATGACATCTACGGCAGCCATACCTTGGACTGCTTACAGTCGTTGGTTGAACGCCGCCGCGGGGGCGGGGTGGGTGTCGAGTGGGTGCAATGTCTGCAGGGACCGGCGATGTGGCAGGCGGTGGATGACGGCACGGTGCCTAAAGAGGTTCTGGAGGCTGCTTTCCAAGTCACACCGAAACAATCATCTCCCAAGTTGCGTGACAGTGAGCGCGCGGCCTTGTTTTTGTTTCAATACACCGATGGTTTGCGCGGCACGGTGTTCATGTTACCTGAATATCTAGGTGGGATTTCCGCAGCGGTCAAACTCAAAGGGCAAGCCAAACCGTTGGCGACGAATTTCGAAGAACGGTTGCAGCCGCGGCATCCGCACTTTGCGTATTTGCTCAAGGGGATCGAACGGATGATGCACACCGGCCATCCCAGTTACCCTGTTGAGCGGACGTTGCTGGCCAGCGGAATTCTTGACCGGGCGTTGACGTCGCTTGCCCAGGATCATCAACGGTTGCAGACGCCCGAGTTGGCGATCAGTTATCAACCGGTCGATTACCCACACGCCCCGCATCCCAACCTGCTCTCCCATCCGACAGCGCGACTGGGAACCTAGAGGATCCAGGCCGCTCGCCGCTGGGGACTGGATGAATGAAAAAGCAATTGGAACTTTCAGCCACGAGACTGTAAGGAAGACGCGATGTGTCGTTCATTGATGTTGGCATTGTTGGTACTTGGCACGACAACTTGCTCTGCCGAGGCGGCTGAGTGGAACGTGGGCGTTTCCAAAATCGTGATTACTCCCGAATCGCCGACATGGTTGTCGGGCTATGGTAGTCGCGATAAACCGGCCCAAGGAAAAGTGCACGATTTGTACGCCAAGGCGTTGGCCTTTGAATCGGGCGACGGGACGCGGTTGGTGTTGGTGACGTGCGACTTGGGTTCTATGCATTGGGGAATCGTGCGCCCGGTGGCTGCGGCGATCGAAAAACAACATAAACTTCCGCAAGCCAATCTGATCATCAATGTGTCGCATACACACTGCGCACCGGAAATCGCCGCCGAGCGTCCCGTGTTTTATAGCCTCTCCGATGAGTCCGAAGCGGCGATTGTGGATTACATCGAACAGCAATTGGTTCCCAAGTTGACAACGCTTGTGGGCCAGGCGCTCGACGACCTCAGTCCGGCGAAAATTTTGGTCAGTCAATCGACCGCAAGCTTTGGCAAATCCCGGCGATTTCCGACCGACGATGGCTTCGTCAACCGCCAGAATGACGACGGGGTGACCGACGATGATGTGCCGGTCATGCAAGTCGTTGCGCCCGATGGCAAGTTGCGGGCCGTGATGTTCGGTTATGCTTGCCACAATACGACGCTCGATTTTTATAAGTATTGCGGCGACTATGCGGGGTTTGCTCAGTACGATGTCGAAGCCGCGCATCCCGAGGCGATTGCATTGTTCTTGATGGGGTGCGGCGGAGATCAAAATCCCTATCCCCGTCATGGTCCTCAAGCGCTGGAGTATTGTCGACAACACGGACGGGAACTCGCCGATGCTGTGGAACGCGCCATTCAAGCCGAACCGATCGAAGTGCACGGCCCCTTGCAAGTGGCGCATGAAACGGTGCAGTTGGCATTAGAGCCGTTGCCGCCGCGAGCGCAACTCGAACGTGAAGCGAACTCCGGAAATGCCTATAAGCAGCGCAAGGCAAAATACCTGCTCAACGAACTCGATACCCACGGGAAGGTGATGACCGAACAGCCCTGTCCATTGACCGTGGCGCGGTTTGGCGATCAATTGCTATTCGTTGCCATCAGCGGCGAAACGGTTGTGGACTACTCCCGCACTTCGAAGTTGGAATTCGCCGGGCCGATGGTCTGGGTCGCCGGATATTGCACCGATGTGTTCGCGTATTTACCTTCGCAGCGTGTGCTGCTCGAAGGAGGCTATGAAGGGCGGA
Source organism: Symmachiella macrocystis (assembly GCF_007860075.1). Lineage (NCBI taxonomy): Bacteria > Pseudomonadati > Planctomycetota > Planctomycetia > Planctomycetales > Planctomycetaceae > Symmachiella > Symmachiella macrocystis. The sequence continues at coordinate 652,613 of NZ_SJPP01000003.1, read as the reverse complement.
CAGGGATTGTGCATCAACTTACGCCCACTCCCTTTGCGCCGTCGGTAGAAAACACCGTCATGGGGGGCATCCGTCGGCTGGTAAAACAGGTTTCTCGCTAACGCTCAATTTCGCTACATCGGGCCGTTTTTTCTGGGTGTGTCCTGTTCACTATGTATTAGCGATTCCGATCGTGCCGATTTGATTGCCGTTTTCGACGCTCCGGAATTCTCGCGGCGAGCGTTGGCCGCAACTCGTTGTCTTTAATGTGTTTACGTGCGCGCGTTGGTTGGTGTACCGCCTGGCGCACCGGCGCAACATAGCACACGATTCAAATAGTTTCACGTCGGTCCCCACTGCTGCATAAATCGGAGCTATAGTTTGCGAAGAAATACCCCTTGGACGTGAAACTAACGTTTTGGGGTGGCCGGACGTATGCATAGTAGGAACGTATCCGCGCTACCTTGTTCTCCACATTGGGAGAGACTAGAGATGACTCGCAAAGACGCACTACTGAGATTGCACGAAAGTTTGATGCAGAAACGGGATGACCTCCGCGAAAAGTTGGCCGAGGATCTCAGTTCGCTTGGGCCCTCAACGTCGCCGGGCGACATCTGTGACGAAGCTTCGGAGGGATCGAAAAAAGAAATCGATTCCCAACTGGCTGCGTTGGAGAGTCGCGAATTGACGCAAATCGAAACCGCGATCAAGCTCATTCGCTTGGGACGCTATGGGATGTGTGAGGATTGCGAAACGAAGATTCCTGTCGCACGCCTCAAAGCATTGCCTTACACGCCATTGTGTATTGAGTGTCAACGCAAACGCGAATTGGTCGGGAACGATTACGACGATTTCGACGCCGATTGGGAATCCGCGTTCGAATTCGAAGGTGCAAACAAAGATCGTGACCTGACGATTAGCGATTTGGATTTGAAGTGATGCGTCAAACCGGTCCTGCGTTATGTGGGGATTCCACCCTCGCGTTGGCAGAGAGCCGGACGCGATGACGTAGATTTCTGCGCGAACCTGACTTTGCATCGCGGACAACTATCGATTGGGCGGGTTTTGCGAATCACCGTGAATCTACCAACCGTTGTGGAGCATGGAATCTAGCGAAGTCTTAACGAGGCTGCGCGATGAACGGGCTGATTGGGTGGTGACTCAAACGGCAGTGAGTTGCTGCGAATTTTTGGCGAAACGGGCGACTTTGCCGGTCGTGGATATGTTACGGTCGCTCACGGAATACCTTGGTCATAACGTCCATTGTTGGTTAGATCCTAGTAGTCTCCGCAAGATTCCTCTGTTATTCTCGTTCGTCGCACGTCAGAATGTATACTGCAGTTGTTATGAATCCTGCATGTGACTTTAAGTACGACATCGGCGTTTGAATACAGCTTGTCTAACAGCGGCGAATGATTGTTCGCCAAGTGAGACACCTTTTCGATCTGTTGCGCATGACTGTTTGTCACGGCGTTTGCGACTCGTGCAGCGTAGCGACGAACAGTTCAAAACAACGCGGTCACTTTTCCGGTTAGAGTTCGGACGAGATATTATGAAACGATCCACCTGTATCATCGCGAGCATCGGTTGCCTGTTGAGCGGCATCATTGTGGGTGCCTCCTTCAACGGTTGGACACCATCGAATTCGCTGCAGGCCAAATCGCCGATTTATCTGACGGCGGATGAGACCTACGCAAAACTGAGCCAAACCGACAGCCCGATCCTGCAAGGCAGTGAACGGATCGCCGAGGTCTCCAGATTGACAATGCCCAGCGTGGTGCACATTCAATGTGTGCGGCACGTCAGCGGGCGGACGGTCGAGGAAACCGGATCGGGTGTCATAATCCGTAATGACACGACCAAAGCGCGTGGGACATTTGTGGTCACCAACCTGCACGTAATTCGTGGAACGCCTCGCAACGAAATTCACATCCGTCTGTTCGACGGCCGCGAATTGCAGCCTTTGCAAGTCTGGAGCGATGAGCGGTCTGACATTGCCGTGATGAAAATCGAAGCCGACAACCTGCAAGCCGCGCGTTGGGGGAATAGCGAGGTCTTGGATATCGGGCATATGGTCTTAGCCTTGGGAAGCCCGTTTGGACTCAGCCAGTCGGTGACGTTCGGCATCGTCAGCGCGAAGTCGCGACGGTCCTTGAATCTTGGCAAACAATCCCGCATTTTGAATCAAAACTTTTTGCAAACCGACGCTGCCATCAATCCCGGAAATAGCGGTGGCCCGTTGGTGAATCTCCGCGGCGAAATCGTGGGGATCAATACGGCGATTGCTTCCAGCAGTGGCGGGAACGAGGGGATCGGCTTTAGCATTCCCAGCAGCTTAGTCCGCCGCGTGGTGACGCATCTGTTGGAGTATGGACAAGTCCGTCGCGCCTACATCGGTGTCCGGTTGAACGAGGATTTCGATATCGACGTCGCCCGCAATCTGAAATTGGACCGTGTCCGCGGCGCGCACGTGTTGATCGTCTATCCCAACACACCCGCCTCCGACGCTAATTTGCAACGCGAGGATGTGATCCTTAGCGTGGATAACGTCGACGTGCATGACCTGAATCACTTGATCAATTTGATCAGCCTCAAGGAAATTGGCACCTCAGTGAACCTTGTCGTTTTTCGCGAGGGCAAACGGATGCGTGCGGAGTTGAAGGTGATCGACTTGGACCGCTCACAACGTAGTGCCGAAATGTCGACTCCCTTGATCCCCGGCAAAGAAGCCCCCAAAGTTGACCTCGGATTGTCGCTGCAACCGTTGGACGATTCGTTGGCCGACCAACTGGGCCTCGGCACGGGGACGGCTGGATTGCTAGTACTCAACGTCGATGCCGATGGCCCGTTGGCCGCCGCTGACCTGCAGTTGTATGACGTCATCGAAGAAGTATCCCGAAAGTCAGTCGATTCGGTGGATGCCTTTCAGACGGCACTGCAAACAAGCACGGCAAAACCACTTTTGCTAAAAGTCCGCCGCCAAACCAACGGAAAATCCACCAGCCACCTGGTGTTGATGAATCCGTAGCCCGTAGGGTGCGCCGCGACGCACCTTTCTCGCATAGGATAAAAGACGCCGCTAATGAATAGGACGCAGCAAACGTCCTAGGCTCAGCAAACTGATCGCTGCCAAAACCCAAGTTTGCGTGACAGGCTTTCCCATTTCGGCCGCCCGTCCCTTGCTGCCGCTACTGTGGGAATTCGACGCCGCTCGCACACGTCAATCCCGCGCTCTTGGTAGCCGCGCTTCATATACGGCTGATACAATGCGATCGAAAGCAAACGCGAAATGTAACAGCGCGTTCGCAGAGAATCTCGATTCGCTTTGAGGAAAGTTCGCAGCATGAAACTCTGCGGTTGGTTTGTCGGTTTGTTGCTGGTGGCTACAACGCTCTCAGCTGCGGAAGCCCCGCTGGCTCAATACGATGTTGTCGTTTATGGCGGGACATCGGGGGGCGTGATCGCGGCGGTGCAGGCGGCGCGGATGGGGAAGTCTGTCGCCTTGATCGAACCGGGCGCACATCTCGGCGGCATGACCTCCGGCGGTCTGAGCGCCGTGGACATCGGAGATCCACGGAGTATCGGCGGCGTGACCCGTGAGTATTTTACCCGGCTGGTTGCCCGTTATGGAAAAGAACTCAACTGGGATCAACCGTTTAAGAGACATTCAGGCCCCGCCACCGGAGGAGCCTATTCGATTGAGCCGCACGTCGCCGAACGCGTTTTCGATGACATGGCGCGAGAAGCCGGGGTGACGGTGCTGCGCAACTTGCGGCTCAAAGAGGTACGCAAAAATGGCGCACGGATTGACGAACTAATCTTTGAGGATGGCAGCGCGATCGGTGGGAAGGTCTTCTTAGATACGACCTATGAAGGCGACTTGATGGCCGCCGCCGGTGTGGAGTATACGCTGCAGCGGGAAGGGAACGCCAAGTACGGCGAAAAACTCAATGGCATCTACTATAGCCCCGGGTACGAACCGCGCTTGAACCATAAAGTGCCCGGTGCCAATGGACGTGTTGCGGGCGGGCAAGGGGCGTGGGATCGCGATTTCCCGCTCGATCCCTACCTCATTCCCGGCGATCCGTCGAGCGGGCTGCTCCCGTTGGTGCAAGCTGGTGAACCGGGCGTGCAGGGAGATCCGGCGCCCGGCATCCAGGCATATTGTTTTCGGCTCTGTCTGACGACCGCCGCCGACCGCTTGCCAATCGAACCACCGCATGAATACGACGCAAAACATTATGAGTTAGTGGCGCGGTTCATCAAAGCTTGTTTGGCCAATGGCGACGACATGGACCTCCGCTGGTTTAGCAAGCACGATCCACTTCCCCATGACAAATGGGATTTCAATACGGCCACGTTTGGCGGCAACCTGCCCGGCGCGAATTGGGGTTGGCCTGAAGCCAGCTACGATGAGCGGGTGGTGATCGCCAAGCAGATCGAAAACTATCACCGCGGGCTACTGCATTTTCTGGCAAACGATCCCCGCGTACCAAAGAAAGTCCGGAACGACATGCGGCGATTCGGTTTGCCGCCGGACGAATTTACGGACAACGGCGGTTGGCCGCACCAGATCTACATTCGCGAAGGCCGTCGCATGGTCAGTAATTTTGTGATGACCGAGCATCACACCTTCGGACGAAAGATTGCCCCAAAATCGATCGGACTAGGATCGTATGGGACCGATACGCACGAAATTCGCCGGATCGTCAAAGATGGCGTCGTGACGCGCGAAGGCAAGACCGCCACCGGCCGTGGTGGTTTTGGGCCGTACCAAATCGGCTATGCTGCGATCATCCCCAAAGCAGCGGAATGCAATAACCTGTTGGTCACCTTCGCACTCTCCGCCAGCCACACCGCTTTCAGCAGTATCCGCATGGAACCGGTATTGATGGTCACCAGCCAATCCGCAGCCACCGCCGCCTGCATCGCCATCGACGACGATGTAACCGTTGGGCAAGTCGACTATACAAAATTAAAAAAACAACTACTCGCCGATGGCCAAATACTAACATGGCCTCTGCCGAAAACAAAAAAATAGCCACCGATTAACACGGGAAAAATACACGGAAAGATACGCGAAATGAAGATTGGTACTGGGATCGTTGGATTGCTGTTCGCTGCGACATTGCTCATCGGGGCAAACGCTCCGGTGGAGGCGCCGATGGAGAAGTACGATGTTGTCGTCTACGGCGGGACATCGGGGGGTGTGGTTGCTGCGGTGCAGGCGGCGCGGATGGGCAAGTCGGTGTTGCTCATTGAACCGGGTCGGCATTTGGGCGGATTGACCGCCGGCGGACTGGGAGCGACCGACATCGGCAATAAGACGGCCATTGGCGGATTGTCACGAGAATTCTATCGCAAACTGGGGACGCATTACGCACAGCCGGAGTCCTGGAATTGGCAAAAGCGGGAATCGTTTCGCAGTCGTCGCAAGGGAAACGAAACCGAAATGTGGACGTTTGAGCCGCACGTCGCGGAGCAAACATTTCATGATTGGCTGGCGGAATACAAAATTCCCGTGCTCTTCGAAGAGCGGCTGGATTTGCAAAAGGGTGTGCATAAAACCGACGCACACATTGACACCATCGTGATGGAAAGCGGACTGCGCGTTGCCGCTGACGTATTCATCGATGCGACTTATGAGGGAGACCTGTTGGCCGTAGCCGGCGTCTCCTATCACGTGGGACGCGAAAGCAATGCGACCTACGGCGAGACACTCAATGGCGTGCAGACTCGCAATGCGGTCCATCATCAATTCGTCAAACCGGTCGATCCCTACGTCAAACCGGGAGACCCCAGCAGTGGCTTGTTGCCGGGAATTCGCGATGATGGTCCCGGCCAGGAAGGGGCGGGGGATCGTGGCGTGCAGACGTATTGCTTCCGGATGTGCACCACGGATATTCCGGAAAACCGCGTGCCATGGACCAAGCCGGACGGGTACGATCCGTTGGATTATGAGTTGTTGTTGCGCAATTTCGAAGCGGGCGATCATCGCGTCCCTTGGCATCCGACGCCGATGCCAAATCGCAAGACCGATGTGAACAACAACTTCGCAATTTCGACCGACTACATCGGCGCCAATTACGACTATCCCGATGGAGACTACCAGCAGCGGGCGGAGATCATTCAGGCGCATCTTGACTATCAACAAGGCCTGATGTGGACGCTGGCCAACAACCCTCGCGTACCCGCAGAAATTCGCCAGGAATTTCAAACATGGGGATTGGCCAAGGATGAATTCAAGGAGACCGATCACTGGCCACATCAACTTTACATCCGTGAAGCCCGCCGCATGATTTCTGATTATGTGATGAGCGAAAAAAATTGCATCGGTACGCGCACCATCGACGATGCGGTCGGGTTGGCCGCCTATACCATGGATTCACACAACATTCAGCGCTATGTGCGTGACGGCAAGGTGATCAATGAAGGGGACGTGCAAGTCGGCGGATTTTCACCCTATCCGATTTCCTATCGTTCGATTCGACCCCGGGAAGCCGAGTGCGACAACCTATTGGCCCCGGTCGCGCTCTCCGCTTCGCACATCGCCTATGGATCGATTCGCATGGAACCGGTGTTCATGGTTTTGGGGCAGTCGGCGGCAACGGCGGCTTGTCAGGCGATCGATCAAGAGGTGAGTGTGCAGAAAATCGATTACGACGCGCTGAAAGAAAAACTGTTGGCCGATGGACAGGTTCTCGCCTGGACCGGTCCGCGACGTAAACCGCCGATTGATGCCAGTACGCTACCGGGAATCGTCGTCGACGACTTAGATGCTGAGGTGACAGGCGTTTGGAATCCGAGCAGATCGGTCAGCGAATTTGTGGGAACCGCTTATCGGCATGACCAGGATCAACGGAACGGCAAAATGTTGGCAGTGTTTCGCCCGATGATTCCCCGCAGCGGAACGTATGAAGTCCGCATTGCCTATACACCCAATTCCAACCGCGCCAGCAACGTCCCTGTTGTCGTCAAAAGTGCCGGCGGGGAAAAATCACTGACGTTGAATCAGAGAAAGCCGCCCAGCAACGGCGCATTTCATTCGCTCGGCCGTTTCGAGTTCGCAGCCGGGGAATCGGGAAGCGTGACCATCTCAAATCAGGGAACCAACGGATATGTTGTGATCGATGCCGTGCAATTGATCCCCGTGAAGAAGCAGACGAATCAAAAAAATGAGTGAAAGCCCCATGTTTGTTTCGAGATGCCGTGAATCGCTGTAGGTTTCTCGCGCTTATCTCAAACTCCCCTTTCACGGTTCGGGGGAATTTGCTAAGAAACGTAGCGTGCATCGTGGTCGAGTTCCCCAAGACGGGATTCTGGGTCGCGATGCGCTCAAAGTCATCGTTCAAATTCCCCCCGCTCTCTATTCCGAGAGCGTCGTTGTCGACCGGGAAAGGAATCCCATGCAAAGTTCCTTGTGGAAACTCGCCGTTATTACCGGCGTTGTCGCACTCTGTCTATTGGTCATCGATCATGCTCGCGAGGACATGGCCAATTCGCCTCAAGACGTTGCGGAAAATGAGGACACAAAAGTAGAAGGGTCGTCAGAAGGCGATTCTGAAAACGACTTCCTCGGGTATTCTCAATCCCCGGCGGCTCCGCATGAGAAAACCGATGATGCAGTCTCGCATGTCGGGCACCTCAACGATAATTCCGAAGAGTATCCGCATCTTGCCCAAACGGGGGCAGCGGTTCCAGTAGTGAATCCTTTCGGGGATGATGAGGCAGTCGAACCGCGACCACTGGGTGAGGAAGGGCTTCCGTTGTCGGGACAAGGGGAACCCGCCGCCGAGACCATCGTCGAAGCAGAAAATACCGTACCTGAGTTGTGGGACGATCCACCTGAGGCGGAAGTCGCAGCCGATACCGATGTTGTGGAACCGCTTGAAGAAATCCCCGCGTTTGACGAGACCGAAGTGGAGAGCTCCATCGGAATTTTTGATGCGGCCGCTGCGGCATCCACAGAAGAAGCCGCCACTGATGAATCTGCCACCGAGGAATTCTCCAACGAAGAAGAGATTGTAGAAATCGTGCCGGAGGAATTACCGGCCACGGGTGACGATTTTTTAGTGGACGAGTCGACCGAACCTTTGGCTATGCCGACTGAAGCTGAAACCGAGACAGCGATCACCGAAATCGATCCGTTTGAAACCTCTTCAGTTGAGGAACCGGTAGTTGAAACGGTTCCGGCCGTAGAAACAGAGTTGTACGATTTTGCATCCGAAGAAACGGATCCGTTTGCGGACGATGTCAGCCTGCCGACTGCCGGGGACGAGGATGCCCCGCTCGACGAGGTGCAGCTTGATGCAACGGAACTTGAAGAGCCCACAGAAGAATTGCTTCCGTTGGCTGATGATTTTGCGGATGACAACGCTGTCGAGGTGATTGAGCCATTCGAACCAGCGGATTTAACTGGGTTGGAAGAGGTCGAAGCTGCAGAGGCCTCTCCCGAGTCGCCGGAACTCACTGAACTTCCGCTAGACGATACTGTCGAAGAAATTGTTGTCGAAGAGCCCGCAATGGAAGAACCGGCTGGCGATACGGTCCTTGAATACACCGAAGACCCGCCGAGTTTTGAACCGGAGGAGATGTCGGCCGACGATTTCAGCGAGAGTCTTCCAGCCGTGGAAGAACCTGCCGTCATCACCGAAGAACCGTTTGAGGCACGCGAATTGGCCGCGGAAGAGGTTAACAACGAAACGCCGCCGCTGCCGAGTTTTCCTGAGACGGACGTCCTTGAACCTGAGGCAATGCTCACCGACGAAATCGAGCCAGTCGCTACGGAAGCGACCGACAGCGACGAAGGACCTGTGACCGTTCCCGCTGCTGAGCCGGGCCTGATCCCTGAAGTTGAAGAAACTTTCACTGAAACTTTGGAAGAACCGGCCGAAGAACTCGCTGAAGAATCGACGCCGGAATTGATCGCTGAACCGGAACCGGAATTGTTACCCACAGAAACAGTGCCGGCGCAAGAACCGAAAGTGGAGGTTTCACCAACCGATACCGATGCCGTCGAATCACAGCCCGCGGCCGATGAGAATGTCGTGAACGAGGAAGTGATCGGCGAAGGGACCATTGACGCGGATTCACCACGAGGCGAGCAACGGCCGCAACTGACCATCGACAAACAGTCGCCCCCCACAGCCGTGTTGGGCAAGCCGTTTATCTATTCGATTCTGATTAAAAACGTGGGGCAAAGTCCCGCGGGGCACGTGACTGTGGAAGATGAAATCCCCCGCGGCGCCAAATTGACCGGCACAATTCCCCAAGCCGAGTTGGTTGGTAAAAAGCTGATCTGGAAGTTTGGGACGCTGCAGCCGAATCAGGAACGCAAGATTTCGATCCGAGTGATTCCGATTGCCGAAGGGCCGATTGGCAGCGTCGCAACCGTTAATTTCGTGGCGGAAGTCGCCGCTCAGACCGTGGTACAAAAACCGGAATTGAAGGTCTCCATTAATGCGCCCAAAGAAGCGCCGCTGGGGAAACCGGTCGTGTTTCAATTCAAAGTCACCAACTTGGGGACGATGGTTGCCAAAAAGGTCGTACTGCGGGACATTTTGCCGAGCCACTTCACGCATCCCGGCGGGAAAGATTTGGAATACGAAATCGGCGATCTGGCAGGTGGGCAAACACGCGACGTACAATTGACGCTCACCGCCGCCGAAATTGGTGCGGGTGTCAATCAAGCCATCGTCACAGCCGATGGGGATATCTCCATCAAAGCTGAGGCGGAAGTGAAAATCCTGGACCAAGGGATTTCAATCAGTCGCGAGGGACCGAAAAGCCGCTTGCTGCGTCGCGCGACTTCGTTCACCAACTCAATCCGCAATAAAGCCAAATCGCCCGTCAACGATCTTGTGGTTGTTGAACAAATTCCCGAAGGCATGAAGTTCCTCAAAGCCTCACAAGGGGGCAATTTTGATCCTCAGAAGAAAACCGTGACCTGGCATATCCAACAGATTGCCGCAGAGGAATCCGAAGATGTCAGCGTCATGCTGCTGCCCGAAGCACCGGGAACCAAAGAAAGCGTGATTCGCGTCTTCGGCGAGTCGGGACAAATTGGATCAACAACCACTGAGACGGCGATCCGTGGATTCGCCCTGTTGGACATCAAAATCTCCCAGGCCGATCAACCAGTGGTGATTGGAGAGCGTGTTTCCTACCGCATCGAAATCCAAAATCGCGGCACCGAAGCGGCAACAGGCGTGCTAGTCTCGACGTTGTTGCCCGAGGAAATGGAGATGGTCAACATCAAAGGACCGTTGGAGCACCAGCAAACCAAGCAACAAATCGACTTCAGCCCGATTGCCGATTTGGCTCCCAACCAGCATATCTCTGTTGATCTATTGCTTGAGGCAAAAGCCCCCGGCGATACGCGTCTGCATGTGCAAGTGCAAAGCGACCAAATGAAAAAGCCACTGAGTCGCGAAACCGCCACCGTGATCTTCGGTGAGCAAAACTAGGACCTTGGTCACCAGCCGACAAGCGGGCGAATCTATGCCGAGTCGGTTTGGTTGGGTGAAACAGCCGTCCTACACACAAAGGCGCGTTGCGACGCACCTGACGGCACTAGAGGTCGAGTGAGTTTTGCCCGGCGTGGCGCAGCCAGTGGTCGGCGAGTACGATTGCGACCATTGCCTCAGCCATGGGAATGAACCGTGGTAAAAGACACGGGTCGTGGCGGCCCTTGGTTTGAATCGTGGTCGGTTGGCCGTCACGGGTGACGGTCGATTGAGCAATCGGCAAACTGCTGGTCGGTTTCACCGCGGCACGCAACACGATGGGCAGGCCACTGGTGATCCCCCCCAACATTCCGCCATGACGATTCGACGAGGTCGTAATCTCAGCTTCGTGACCGGCTGGGCCTGCGGTGAACAGATCGTTGTTCTTGCTACCCCGCATCGTGACGCAGCCAAAGCCGATACCGTATTCCACTCCCAGTACGGCCGGCAAACTGAAGAGCGCTTTGGCGAGATCGGCTTTGATTTTGTCAAACACCGGTTCTCCCAATCCGGCCGGAACCCCCGAAGCGACAATTTCCCCCGCGCCGCCGATTGAATCCCCTTCCTTGCGGACCGATTCGATCAGCTCGATCATCTTTGTTGCTGCCGCAATATCGGGACAGCGGACGATATTGGGTTCCCCGTCCGGAAGTTTTTCGACCGCATCGAGCGTGACCGCCGCCGGGTCGGGAATCTCGGCGCGGATGTCGCCAACCTGTGAAACATAACCGACGACCTGTCCGCCGAAAGCAGCGGCGATTAATTTTTTGGCGACAACACCGGCAGCGACGCGGGCCGTCGTTTCGCGGGCGCTGGAACGCCCTCCGCCGCGATAGTCGCGAAAACCGTATTTCGCGTCGTAGGTATAGTCCGCGTGGCCGGGACGGTATTTGTCCTGGATGTCACTGTAATCCCGGCTGCGCTGATCGGTATTACGGATGAGGATCGCCAAGCTGGTGCCGGTGGTGTGCCCTTCAAAGACACCCGCGAGGATTTCCGGCAGATCGGCTTCGTTGCGCTGAGTAACGATTTTGCTTTGTCCGGGACGACGGCGATCGAGATCGACCATCAGGTCCTCGACCGACAACTCCAACCCGGGCGGAACGCCGTCAATAATAACGACATTCCCTGGCCCGTGGCTTTCGCCGGCGGTGGTGATCCGAAATGCCTGTCCAAAGGAATTGCCCGTCATGTGCGCCCTGAATCGTGATATGGCTGAATACGTCAACGCGAAATCAACTGGCCTGACGTGCGAATGTCGCTGCCGGTTTGTCCGGAGTCGGCACGTCGCTAGCTGCCAGGTAGAAAGTAGACTCGCCTCGTCACCGCACTGGCAGACAAGCCGCCAGTGGCACCCTGTGGGGATGTTTGAATACGGCATTGTACCATATTCGGCAACGACACGTAGCGCCGCAGGGTGACGTCCGCAGCACCCTGTCTTTGAGAACCAGGGTTAGCGTTTTGGTAAATGCGGCTTGGCGGGAGCCTCGCCCTCCCGGAAAGCTTCCTGTGCAGAATTATTTCCAGGGGAATTCGCCTTTGGCCAATATTTCGTAGGCCTCGACGTATTTCGCACGCGTTTTGGCGACAATGTCATCGGGCAGGGCGGGGGGTTCGCTGTTGCGGTCCCAGCCACATTCGACCAAGTGGTCCCGCACGAATTGTTTATCGAAGGAGGGTTGCGACTTGCCCGGTTCGTATTGATCCACCGGCCAAAACCGTGAGCTGTCGGGGGTAAGGACTTCGTCGATGAGAATGATCTCCCCATCCAAATGACCGAACTCGAATTTCGTATCGGCGATGATGATCCCTTCCTTCGCCGCATAGTCCGCACCTGATTGATACACCTGAAAGCTCAAATCACGGAGCTTTTTCGATGTCTCGGCCGGAATGATTTCGCACATCTGTTCAAATGAGATGTTGATGTCGTGTCCGCTGGTCTCCTTGGTGGCGGGAGTGAAGATCGGTTCGGCGAGTTTATCGCTTTCCTTCATTCCCGCGGGAAGTTGAATGCCGCAGACACGGCCGGTTTCTTGGTATTCCTTCCAGCCCGATCCTGACAGGTAGCCCCGGACAACACATTCGACCGGAAACACCTCGGTCTTGAGCACGACCATGCTCCGTCCGTCCAGTGACTCGACATCAACGCCATCGGGCAGATCCAGGTCCCCCATATCCATGCTGATCAGATGGTTCCGCACGTCCAAGCGGTCAAACCATACCTTGCTCATTTGGGTCAGCACACGGCCTTTGTCGGGGATGCCGGTGGGCAGAACCCAGTCGAAGGCGGAAATGCGGTCGGTGGCAACGAACAACAGTTTATCGCCAAATTCGTACACATCACGAACTTTGCCTCGGTGGGCTTCCATACCGGGAATGGAACTTTGCAGCAGCGAATTATTACTCATGGGATGGTATGCTTTTCGAGAATGCGTTCAGGACCAGGAGACTTGAGGAATCAAAAATTCCACGCTGGTCCGCAGTTTAGCAAAGCCGAAGTGCGAAGAAAACCGGCACGGCTCACATGAGAAAAAATTGCATCTCGGTCAACCGTTGGGCACGGTTTAGGGTCAAATGCGGTCCAGCGCGTCGATCCAGCGACCGACCTCTTCGATGGCTGGTTCCGGTGGATATTCTTGTCCCAATCCCGGAACTGCGCGATGGCTGACCGGATACCGCATTTTCTCCAGCGCCTGAATCGATGCCTCAATTTTGCGACTCTGCGGGTCGTCGGCACCGTAGACGAAATCCCATTGCAACGGGAAGTCGGGACGATTCTCAGGTGGCTGGACGGCCAGCGGGGCTCTGGCGAGACAGATCGCTGGGAACAGTTCGCGTTCTTTGAATGCCAACTGCTGGGCCAGGACTGCACCCGAGTCGAAACCGTGTAATACGATCCGCTCCTGGTCAATGGAATAGCGATGGACAAACGATTCGACGGCTGCCTTAATGAAGCCGATTTCGTTGGGAGTCCATGTCTCAGCGGTACCTGCCTTAGGGGCCAGCAGGATCACACCGCGCTCGCGGCAAATCTGCTTCCAACGTTTGAGCATGTCGGCTTCCATAGTGTTTCTCGACGGATGGATCCACACCAAGAGCGCGTACTGGTAGTCAGGGTTGTAATCATCCGGAACGAAGGCCCACAAATCGTGCGCGTGCGTTTCCAGCGTTTCGGCCAAGCGTCCTGTTTTTTCAGAATCCTCGTTTTTCTCCGCCGGCAATGGGATGGGCGAGCGTGGTAATTCTGCCGGGATCACAGCTGAGATCTTTTGCAACTCCACCTCAGCGGTTTGGGATTCCCCCTTGCGCAGATAGGTGAGGACTGCTTTATCGCCGGGCCGCGCGCGGCTCAGCGCGTCGCGTAACTCGATGGCTGTACTTTGTGGTGCGTCATTGAATTCTGTGATGCGGTCCCCGCGCTGTAGTCCCGCGGCGGCTGCCGGGCTGTCGGCATAGACGTAGCGAACTTCCACACCAGCGGCCTCAGCCGGCTCGATGGTGGAAAGACGCTCGGGCAAGATTCCCAAAAAAGCGGATTCGTAGGGCTCTAATTTTGCGGCCAATTCGAAGTCCACCTTGATCGTCTCGCCGTCGCGATTGACGCTCAATGCAATTTTATCTCCGGCATAGGCGTTGCCCAATGCGTGCCGAACTTGGGTAATCCTTGTCGTTGCCGCGTTGTTGACCTCGACGATCGTGTCACCCGATTTGATTCCGGCCTTCTGTGCGGGGGAGTTGTACCAAACGTGGTCGACCACCGGGGGCGTGCTGTAGAGATCCTTACTTTCAAACGTAATGCCCAACAAACCACTGTGCAGGTCTTTCTCGGCTTTGAGTTGATCGAGCACGGCATAGATGTCGGACATCGGAATCGCGAAGCCGATCCCCGCATCGTACCATTCAACGCCCGCTGCGTCGGATTTTCCTTGCGGCGAGAGTGGAACCAACACGCCCAGGACGCGGCCTTCGATGTCGACCAACGGTCCGCCGTAATTCACGGGCGAAACCTTGGCGTCGGTTTGAATCGCCTTGCCCCAGATTCGATTGAGCGCGCTGACAATGCCCACCGACATGCTGGGAAACGGGGTTTCATAAGTCCGTCCCAGGGCGATGGCCCATTGTCCTACGCGGATGCTGTCGCGCGGTGCGGCAGGGGCTGGCGTCAAATTCTCGGCGTTGATCTTGATCAAGGTCAGCATCTTGAGGTTGTCCGACGCAACCTGTCGCGCGGCAAAGCGGCGACCGTCGGGCAACGTCACCAAGATGGACGACGGTTTGGCGGCAAAATTGAAGGAGCTGGTAATGATGTACCCATCGGCCGAAACAACTACACCTGTAGTCGGTCCCGTTCCAGCCAGGATTTCTTCGACTCGCTCTAAACCTCCGACGGTTTCAATCCGCACAGTCGACGGAGCAACAATCGCCGCAGCTTGTTTGAGCGCGCGTTCTTCCAAGACAGCCAATTTGCCATCCGTCTGCGCTCTGGCCGTTGGGGCAATTATGATCACGACGACGATGCTCAATAGCGTGAGTATGGTCAGCCGTAGTTTTTGATTCGGCATGATGTGCGGTTCAGTTGTTGAAGATGGGGCACGAACTTTTCGTGGCATAAATGCCGTTGGCACGGGCGGACAAACCGTCCGTGTAATTTGAATTCGTTGGACTATGGTTCGTCTTTTTCAGGGGCTTCTAACTCCACAGAGACCAAACTGTCTCCGCGGCGGACGACCAATTGGACAATATCCGCCTCTTCCAGTCGGCCCAATTCGGCCTGCAATTCCTTGCAGGACTGAATGAGTTCACCGTTGATGAACAGCAACAGGTCGTCGGGGCGTAGGTCTTGTTGGGCGGCATCGCTGCCGGGAAGGAGACTGTCAATATAGGCCGGTGTGCGGCTGAGTACGTCTGGAATAAGCACGATGCCAAAGTCGATCGCGCGATAGTTTTGCGGTGGGGCGGTCCGGCTTTTGGGGGTATCACTTCGGCGAAATGTTCCGGATTTGATTTGATGCGCGACATCAGCCAACTCATCCACCGGGATAGCATAATTGATCCAGGTATTGGTTTCAGCGTTGCGCAGTTCCTTGCCAATCATGGCCAGCAACCGGCCGTCGCGGGTTGTCAACACTCCGCCGCCCATACCGGGATTGTTGGTGATGGCATCGACGACATAGACAGGCCCGTCAAAGGGGACCTCAAACGCGCCCCGCCGCGCACGCAATCGCGTCTTAGCGGCAATCACGCCTTGCATCACCGAGACCGGTTCATCGCCCGTAGCCACCTTGTACATATTACCAAAGGCTAGGACGCGCTGCCCGGTTCCGGCTGAAGCAGCGTCGTCTAAATCAAAATAGGGGAGGTCCTCAGCATCGACTTTGAGAATTGCCAGATGCAATTGCGGCTCGGCCCCGACGATGCGGCCTTCCAGTTTACGTCCGTTGCCCAGCACGACCGTCACCACGTCGGGATCCAAAACGTGGCTCCAGACCGTGGCGATATAACCGTCGGGCGAGATGATGAAACCGGTGCTATAGGAATGCAATCCGCCGATGCCGCCGGCACCGAAGATTTTCACCAGCCGTGTTTGCACTTCCTGGATGGGGGACAGCTCATCTTGGGCGTTTGCGAGGGGCATGCTCCCACAAACCAGCAGAATCATAATACTGCTACGCAAGAGATGTTTCATCGGCCCGCCTCCTTGACTGATTCGTCGTCGGACGTTGGAAACTCACAGTTTTCGATATTCAATGTGACGAAAGTTTTGTCGGCGTGATTGACCGTCCACCGCGCGGGTAATATTCGTCCCTGGAATTCTCGCCTACCGGAGAAGCGGACCTCGCAAGGATCTGCATCGTCATGGATCCAAAAGTCAAACCCGACCAGTTCGCCCGTGCCCTTTTGGAAATACCACAGTGAACGTCCGGCGTTCAATTCCGCTTCGACAATATCAACACGCTCGCCCACACCATCCAGCGGGGTGCTGCCGACGTAAAAGAATTCAGAAAAACCGGCAGCTCCCATCGTCAATAGGCGACGATAGTGGTTCAATCCGGCCAACAAACCGCCGCTGCCCGGCGGTTCATCGATGATCGCGGCATCCTCGCCCAAGGGCTGCAAGTAGGCGTTTTCGCCTAACAGCATTCCCATTCCTGTGGAGGCGAATACAATGCGGAAATCTTCGCCGGTTTCCGTCTTGCCGGTCACGATCCAGCGACTGCTCACCTCGGAAAAATCGCCCAGATCCTCCAACCCTCGTAGTGCGCGATTGCGTTCGAGTTCATTGAAATAGTAATTCAGGAACCCCGGTTTTTTCTGATAGTATTTTGCCAGTTCCGGCGATGTCTTTAACACGGCCGGAGGTTGTTCCTTGCGTTCAGTTTTGGGCAGACGGGGGCCGCGCGGTTTTTTGGGGGAATCGTCGAGCGTCAATTCACTGCTGCGGTGCAATGCCTCTAAGCGAACGATGATTTCGTGGGTTTCGATATTGCCATCGACTTCCCGACGAAACGCGAGCGGCAACTTCCATCCTTTGGGGTAAATTCCCAGGATGTTTTTGAATTGATTCACACTACGAATCGGTCGCCCAGCAAAGGAAACGATTTCGTCATCCAATCGCAAACCTCGGCGATAGACGGGTGTATCCTCCAAGATGTTGTCGACCATCACCGCGCCATCCTGATTTGTGGAGACGATCGCGCCCAACGTAGCATGGTCCACGATGCGTCCACTGCGGAGGTGGTCCATGAAATGTTTGATTTGATTGATGGAGATGGCGTAGCCCGCCCCCACATTGACGCGGCCCCGTTTATCTAGGGAAATACGACCGTTGATCCCGACCACTTCCCCAGCGGTGTTGAACAACGGGCCGCCGGAGTTGCCGGGATTGATCGAAGCGTCGGTTTGAATGCAGTCGGTGTACTCCAAAATCGTACCCGAGGGATATTGGTAGCGGTGAATTCCCGAAACGATGCCAAACGTGGCCGTCGGGTGAAAGTCGGTTGCCAGCAGGAAGGGATTGCCCATGGCGAACACAGGATCCCCTTGGTGGAGCAAATCGCTGTTGCCCATCGGAGCGGCGGGGAAATCGTCCCGTCCCAAGAGTTTGATCAAAGCCACGTCGCCCGTGGGGTCGATACTGACGATCACCGCGTCATACAGGACACCATCGGCCAAGCCGCACTTCATGAAATTGCCGGCGCCTTGCACCACGTGGAAATTCGTCAGGGCATATCCATCGGGCGAAATCAAGACTCCTGAACCGCCGCCGGCTCCCTCTGCTCCGAAAACGGCAACCACCGTCGAAGCGGCACGGGCCATCACCTCGATGCGTTGTTGTTCCGCCTGCGCAACTTCCGGCTCAACGGCGGGGGCCGGGACTGCCGGGATTTGCGCAATCAGCAACAGGGCCGCAATCAGCGAGGTTAAAAATTTGGGCATCTGTGTTTCCGTGTAGGATGAATTGTCAGGCGACGCGATCGTGCCACCCCTCTCTCTCTTCAACGTTATTTCGTAACCCGGGCGTCCGCAAGGTCGAGATGATCGGCGATATCCAGGTCCTCGCCAAAATCGACGAGAATCGTCAGGTCCCGCGCGCCGCTCACGTCCAAGTCCAGCGGTTGCGGTTTGTCGGTCCCTTTCACAGTTGTTTCCAAAAGGACATTGTCGTCGGCCGAAATGACCACCTTCACATTTCCGCGCCCTTCGACAATTTGGTCGATTCCCATCACCGCGCGAAATCGCCGGTAGTCGCCGCGTAGCCGATATTTCAGCGTTGTGCGGCTGTGAATCGAAAGTCCCTTGGTATAGGTCTGCCCGCCTAGTCGAATCGGTCCCCCGTCCAGATTGCTGTTGCGACGGTAGGTCCAAGTGATGTCGAAATAGGGGACGTATTGAACATCGCGTGGTTCCATGTTGGCGAGATAAACAACTTTGCCGTTGCTAAAATCCAGGCTTTCAATCTTGCTGAGTGGCAACTTCAGCGAGCCGCCGACCGAGAGCCGCGCGTTCAGGTTTGACTCCATAAGTTCAACTGAACGGGCCAATAACAATCCGCCATCTGTCAGGGAGATACCGCAGACGGGTCTCGTCTTTCGCGGCGTGCGGTGATAAAAAACGAGTCCGAAAACTTTTTCGCGGGGAAGTTCCAATTCGTCATTGTCGATGAGAAATTTAACGGTCTTGTCATCGATGTCGCCAATGACCCCGGTCAAATAGTCCAGAATATCGCCCTTACGGATGATGAGCGCATCGGTCTCGAAATCGCGTTTTCGCATGTCACTCCACAGCTCAGCAATCGCACCGTCGGCTGGCGATAAACGGATCGTCGCTAATGAGCGGGAGGAAAAGCTGAACGGCTCGAGACCTTCGATCGTTGGCTGTGCTCTTTGGGAGGCAAGTGCGAACGACTTGCATGCGAAATGCGATCCATCGGTCAATGTGACATGAATGGAATTCCGCGGGGGAAGTACCGATTTTCGTCCCGGAAAACGGATTTCCAACAGGTCATCCGCAGAAACGGTCGCTCCTCCCTCGCCGGTCGTGATGACTGCCCCGTCGGCGGTCAGTTGCGACAAGGTCCCGATCTGGGGAGCCCCCTCAAGTGTTTGCAATTCCACCTGGGGTTGTTGTAGCAAGGCTGCAGCCGTAACCAGGAACCAAACGCTCATATTCTCTTCAATACGCAAGTGGAATGAGGGGCAAGTACAATCACAGAGGCATCAGGGTCAGGGGCAATGGGGGAGGGGACTGGACATCAATTATTCGTCGGGACGGTCCGTTTGGCGGCGTTGCGAAAATACTCTTCAACAGCGCGACGGTAATGGTTCGGGAAATCGCGGCCAATCAGTTGCTTGATCCGGGAGCGGGCCTTGTCATCCAGGCCGCCCCACTTGCCCCCTTTTTTAATGTCCTTGGGATCGACGGTGCCCGGTGCGGTTGCCCCCTTCACGCTGCTGTCGTCAGCACCGTTCGCAGGGTTGTTGCTATTGCCACCCTGGCCACCACCACCTCCGCCTCCGCCGGATTGTTGTTCAATTTTCTTGATGATCTCATCTAGGCCGGCGATGATTTCATCTTCGACCTTTTGGACTTTTTGCCCCGATCGTCCCAAGTCGAGTCGTCGCTCCACGTCGAGCATCTTGCGAGAGATTTCGTCGAGCGATTTCTCTTTCAGCCCTTCCAGATCGTACTGCATCAGCGTCGCTACGGTGCTGTATCGCGAGGGGACGCCCTCAGTGCGCGCCGTCAATTGCTCAATCGTTTTCAGCCCGTCTTGCTTCATTAGCAGATGATGTTGGCAAACTGCTTTGAAAAACAAATACGTCGCCGGATCAACAACCTCTGTGACGGCAATGTTGTCGAAAACAGCCAAGCCCTCTTCGTACATCCGTCGCTGCGTCAGGTAACGCCCGTAGTACAACCGCAGGTTATTGGTGTAAAACGAATCGAGGTTCTCGGCCTCCAACAACTGCGCGTCGGGAGGATGGACGCTTACATCCCGGAAGCGACAGGCTTCGACTAGCGCCTTCGTGGGGGCGTCGACCAGACTAAAAGTGGCGATGACCCGCTCCAATAATTTTTCCGCGGGGAGTTCGCCTTCGAATTGCCACAAGGCATCGATTTGCTGCTGCGTTTCCGGCTGCAGGTCTTTGACTGTGGTCAGCCAATTATGTACGCGTTGTTGAACCACCTCAGCCGCAGGCGCGGCCAGGACGGCAGCGCCTGCCGTTTCGAATGCGACAGCGGGGCGCGGCATGAGAGCCCAAGCGGCAGTCAATGTGATGCAATATGTAGCGATTCGTAATTTCATATGCATTTCCAAGGAAAACAGAAAACTATTGATTTTTTCCGGTGGCGATGTCATTCGTCGCATTTTGGACACGGCGTTGACGTTCGCCGAGAATCCTCAGTTGGTCGAGAATATCCTGCTGTTCGGCCTGTTCCCCGTCGAACAGTCGTCCCAGTCGTTTGGTTCCGCGATTGATGCGTAATTGCAGCGAGCGTAGCATTTTGAGTTCGGCCAGCTTATTCAGCAGCTCCTCTTTTCGTTTTTGTTGCTGCTTCTTCTGTTGATCTTGTGGTTTGGCTTTGCCTTGCTCAATTTCTCTCTGAAGCGCTTCGACCAATTCTTCCAGTGTTTCGATAATGTCCTGTTCAATGCCCTGCGTCAGTTCGCCCACCTGAGCCGCTTCGAGCCGCGTCATCACGGTTCGCATATCGTCGCGCATTTGCTCGACCGCTTCGGGGAAAGCGACGGAGGATCCCTCGTCTTTAAGAAGCGTCAACGCCTTTTCGGCTTCCAGCGCAAGTCCCGCTTCTTTGCGGGCGAGTTCCTTGGCCTTGGAAATGTGCCGCGTTTCGCGTTGATCCTCGGGGATTTTTCCCAATGGGACCGTGTTGTCATAAATCAGGATCTGCACCGCTAGCATTTGCTGGAAACGGTCCTCCAGTTTCGTCAACATCCGCTCGCGTTCTTCTTCCCGCAATTGGCGAAGAATTTCCTCAAGCCGCTCTTTGGCTTGCTGCAATTTGGCAATGGCATCCGTCTGGTCCTGCGAGGCGTCGTCGCGTTGGCCCTCTTTGAGTTTGTCCAAAGCATCCTGCATGGCCTTCCGCGCCTGCTCGACCTCCTGGCGTCCAGGCGTGGAAGGTTGCTGTTTTTGTTGTCCATCGGACTTCTGACCGTCCGACTTCTGACCGTCCGACTTCTGACCATCGGACTTCTGACCATCGGACTTCTGACCATCCGACTTCTGACCATCCGACTTCTGACCATCCGACTTTTGCCCATCCGACTTTTGCCCATCCGACTTTTGCCCATCCGACTTTTGCCCATCCGACTTTTGCCCATCCGACTTTTGCCCATCCGACTTCTGGCCATCGGATTTCTTGCCGTCAGTCTTTTGACCGTCGGATTTTTCGGCATCCGATTTTTGGCTGTCGGACTTCTCTCCGCCGGGCTCCTGGTCTCCCTGTAAGTCCTGAGCTTTTTTCTGATCTTGCCGATCTATTTTTTCGCCCAATTTTTGGGTGCGTTCTTCCAGGTCGTGTTGGCGTTTTTGCAGACCTTTTTCGCCCGCGCCACGTTCGGTATCGGCGCGGAGGCCTTTTTGTTTGCCCAATAGTGCGTCGACGTTGCGGATTAAATCCTGCAGACGCTTTTTTTCCTCTTCAATCTCTTTGGCCCGATCTTCGCTTCCCAGCAAGTCCAATAGGGCGGTCAATTCGAGCACCAAGTCGTCTTGTTGCTCGATCGCATTGCCGAAGCTTTCTTTTTCTAAAAGCTCGACGAGTTTATCCATGCGGATGGCGATGAATTGCTCTTTGCTTTTGCCGATCACGCGCCTTAGCAACTCGGCTCGCTCGGGGTCGGTCTTGCGCATCAACTCGGCCATCTTCAGCAATGTTTCCTCAAAGCGCTTGTAGCGCCGAGAAATCGCTTGCTGGGTCGAATCCAAACTGCCACCGGCGTTGTTGGGCGTTGTTTCGTCGTTGGCCGGTTCTGGGGCGGCTTCTTGAGCGTAGAGGCGGTCCAACTGACCGTCCTGGGCCAGGAACGCTCCCTGGAAAGCGACGATGGCCGCCACGATCAGCACGAAGTGGCGAAATCGCATGGGAATTGCTCCGCTCTAATGCGTCAGGTGCGTTCGACACTTCCATCGGGCGTAAAGTGTCGCCATCACGTGAAAGTGGCCGCGGCGGGAATATTAGGTTCGTCGCGGCACACAGAGAGTTTTATTTCAGACTTTCAATCAACTTACGTTTTCGTTCTTGTTCGGTTTGCTTTTTCAATTCTTCCTGTTTTTCAAGTATAGCCCGCAGCAGTTCCCGGGCTTCATTGATTGTCGCCAATTTGAGCATTGCCGCCAAGATCTTTTCAATCTGAGCGATCGTGCTGTCCAACTCGGCGATGCACTTATCCAACGGTTCGTAAGGACTTTGTTGGCGGTCCAATGCTAGCTTGAACAGGCCCAACGACTCGTCCACGTTATTATAGTGGATTGTGTTCAGCAGGTTAAGAGGTTTTAAGATGCCTTCTTCGATACGGTCCAGCATCCGTTGGGCTTTGACCCGGTTATTGATCAATTCCGCGTGGATGTCAGCGAAGGCTTCTTCGATAGAAGCCGTTTCATTGGCGTTTTTTCGAATATCCAACAGAGAACGCTGGGCGACGGTTTCGACTGAAATGTCCAGTTCGCGGAGTTGCTTGCGAACTTCGTCAACTCGTTCCGGTGGCGGAGTCGTTCCCCGCAACGGTTCGGCGGCGAGCAGTTTCGCCCGATGCGCGCTGAGGTCGGTTCGCCGCGCTTGAACTTCTCGCAAAATCTGTTCAAAACGATTCCGCAGATTCAATTCCCGGGCACTGATCAGAGACAGCAATTCCTCGGGGCTGACGATTTCAAAGACCGTCGCTTCACTTCGTTTTTCGTGTGGGCCATTCAAATTGTCCCCATCGGTCGCCACTACGGACAACGTCAGTTTTTGACCCAATGCCAAATCCAGATCCAGCACGTCAAACGATTCGTCGACATCGAACTCGCGATCTAAATTGGCTGAGGAGTTAAAGGGGTGTTGGCGGAATTCCGCCTCTTGGTTCACCGTGTACTCAAACCGCGTTTCGGCGATTCCATAGTCGTCGGTGATCTTGCCTTCGATGGGAATCACGGCTTGGCGGGTGATCGAGTTGCGGATTCCCTTGGGACGCGTCTCCACCACCGGCGGCTCGTCGACAATGCCGCTCAGATTCAAACGCGTTGGTTGTTGGCTAACAACTTCATCTTGGTCGGTCAGTTCGATCAGCAGCGAAGATTCAACCGGAAGCGGCAATGGCCAGCGGACTTCTCCCTCCGCCGTCAATAACTGCGGCGCTGCTTCTCCGGTAATAATCAACGGAATGGCGATGCGTTGGCCCTCTGGGTCAATAAATGTGCTCGCAAGGTCCGCCGCGATCGGGACCACTTGATCGGCTTGTTCCGTGGTGGATGGAATCATCAGCGTGGCTTGTTCGGGATTGAGGTCGAGCGTGAATGATGCGGTTTGGATGCGGGCTGCGGTCAACGGCTTGTTGCTATCTGTCCGGAAAATCACATCGGTCCCCACCGGCAATGCATGCCGCGTTGCTTGAACGGCTATCGGCGTGCGAACAAAGTCCGTACCATCGGTGTTCACCTCATTCAATCGCGTATAGGGAGGGTAAAGGCTGTCCAACACAATGCGATCCACGACAGGCGCATCAACGACTTCGACCACATAAGGGCGGCGATTGTAGTAGTCACCGCCGGTGATCGTTAGCTCCGAAGAGTGCTGTAGCCCTTTGACGGTCATGCGAAATTGGGATTCGCCCAACTGGGAAAAGTAGCCGTCTCCCCCGCCGCCTCGGTTTTTGAAACGGTAGTTCATCCGGACGCGCTCGGGGGTGGTTTTGCCCGTCGGCACGCTAGCCAGCAGCGTTAAGTCCGCACCGCGGGGATGTTTGTAAACGCCGTCGCGGAACGGACGCACCCGTTCGCCGGGGGTGGCCAAGACGACCAACTCCAACTCCGAAGCGCGGGGCCAAAATTCATCAGCGAATACCACGTTGCGGTGGTACCACGTTGTAAACGCGCCGGGAAAAAGAATCGCAAATCCTATGATCGAAGCCGCCAGCAGCACGACCGCGGCCATCACTTTTTTTAGCGGACCAAAATCAAACACATCCCGAAGCGGCAACCCGTCGGCCATGTCGCCGACTTCATCGACCGCACGGTGCAGCATGTCATCCGTCAGCGGGGAACGGTCTGCCGTGGGTTTAGCCAATTGCACACTGGTGATCAGTCGGTCATTCAGTTGTGGAAAACGACGTTCCAGGACCAGCGCCAAGGCCTCGTAGTGAAAGTCGCGGAACATGCGGGCCAACACGCGGGTCACCAGCGCTGCCGCCGCCAATCCAATGGCGATCAGGGCGATGACAACCCGAAAATCGCGTGCGAATTCCATTTTGAAAATTACGGAGAACCCATAATCCAATGCTAAACTGACCCAGAAAAACAGGCTCAGCACCACCAACACCGTCGCCATGCCTTCCCAAAAGACGTAGCGGCGGATTCGTCCCTGTAGCCGCGTCAGCACGGCCGGGATTTCCGGTCTTAGTGGTTCGTGAGATGTTTTGTCAGCCATCAGTCAACGCAGTATTCAATGAATTCTTAGGATGCAATAAGTTGTAACTATGCCAGTTTGAATAATTTTCGCGTGAGCCATTCCAAGCCGAGTAAACCGACGAGCAAATACATCACCCAAGCTTCGTCCCATTGTGGGTCGGGGAAGCCGGTTTGCACGGTGGTGATGCTTTGATCTTTGAGCAATTGCGGTAACTGCTCGGCTGCCTCAGCGATGGGCAGGTATTCTCCTCCCGTATCGCGGGCCATCGAACGCAGAAGTTGTACGTCTTGTTGCGGTCGCTGCCGTTCGAGGTTGGGGAATTTGACTTCGATCCGTTTGACGATCTGTTCCTTAGATTCGGGAACTTGCAATTCCATGCGATACGTTCCAGCACGCGTCACGGGAAAGCCCCCTTTGAAATAGCCGGGAAGCGATGGCTCGCCGTTGAGCCGCACGACCGGTGTGAGCGGTTTGCCATCGGGATCGAAGACTTCCAGCGCCACACTGTCTGCGGTCAGTTTGTTGAGTTGAGCGTCCAACACACGGGCACTGACCTGCACCGTGCTCCCCAGGGGATAACGGTCTCGTTCCAGGAGCAATACGCCGCGCGTCGTCCCCCGCAACAGACGACCTTGGCCGACTTCGCGGACCGCTTGGACCCAGAAGCGTTCATAAAAATCTTCATCCGACGCCCGCAGCCGCCACATTTCAGGACTGCCCAAATACAGCACGCGGCCCGCCCCATAAAACTGGGAAGCCAGCAAAATCGGGCGATCGTTTCCTTCGCCGTAGCGGGGATCGGAAAAATAGGCGAACACGGTTGCCCCGGCCTTCGGGCCGCGGGTCATGTAGGTGCGAAACACACCGGGAAATTCGTTCCACAGATTCGCCGACGAGGCGGGATTGTCGTCCAATTGCAAGAAACCGGCCGACAGTCCCTCGGGCGTAAAGCTCAGGGGCCAAGCCTGGGTGAACTCTTCGCCAGCTAATGGAGAATTGAACACTCGTGGTTCCAATTCGACCGGATACAAATCCTTGAGCTTAGCGAGTGGATCGTCTGATTCTAGAGAGGCGACGGCCGGCGTATATACCTCACCAGCGACAATCATGAGTCCTCCCGCATGTTCGAACACCCAATCCATCAGGTTGTCGATCTGCGGTGGGGGAATCTTGCTCCAATCGGGGTCAAAGGCGATGATCACATCATAGGCAAACAGAGCTTCACGCGTTTCGGGGAATTGAAACAGCAACTCGTCCGATTCCTGGCTGATACCGACTTCACCGGTTTGCAGCCAGACGTGCAAATCAATCGAAGAATCGCGGAACAACAAGTTGCGGACGAAGCGATAGTCCCGCATGGGGCCACCGGCTGCGAGCAAGACTTTCACTTTGCGCTCGTTGATTTCGACCGTCACCTTCGATTCATTGTCTTCGGCAATAATTTCCTCAACCGGCTCGACCGGACGGGCACGAATGAAAAACTCGCGGCGACCTGAATCGCTGGGAGTGTAATTGAAGGTGAACGTGATCGGTTGGCCATTCTCGGGAAGCGGTTGCACGTACTCCTCGACCAACACCGGATCCCCTTCGGCACCTTCGGGTTTGCTCAGCAACTCCACGCGGACATCCTTGCCATCCAACCCTTCGCCACGAATGTGCGCCGTAATAGAAAAGCCATCCCGCACATGCACGGTGGTGGGGCTTTGTACGTCGGCCACTTGCAGATTCACCGGTTTTTCCGTGCTGCCGACGCCGATAGAAAACAGTTTGACTTCCGCAGCAGCGGCCGATTTGATCGCATTAGGCGGTTCGACACCCGTGTTGGAAACGCCATCGGTCACGATGACCAATCCCGAAAGCGTCGGCCCCGCTTCACGACGGACCGCCTCGAGCAACGCTTCACCCATCCGCGTTTCCAACCCGCGCGGCTTCAAAATCGCCGGCCAGTCAATCGAAACAGGCTCCGCGACTTCGCCCTCGCCAATCGTGGGATCCGTGACTGTTGTGTCGGGTTGTGTTACCGGAATCCGTGCTAGCCGTTGTTGCTCGGTCAATTTGGAATCAAAGGTGTAAATCGTCAGATCGTGTTTGGCACGTAGGTCTTCGATGAGATCGGAATTGGCGAATAATTCGTTGACGAGTTCTTCACGCGGGCGTCGGACTGTGGTTGTCGGCGCCGTCACTGGGTCGGGGACGACCTTGTCGGGGATGCTCATCGACAGTGATGTGTCAATCACCACCGCCACGTGCGAAGGATTGACCAACATCTTGTTGTCTGGGATTTCCGGTTGCAGCGCGATCACGAGCAAAATGGCGAGCACCGAGAGTCGTAACGCCATCAACCAGATTTTCGTAATCCGCCCCACTTCCAGCGCGTCGCGACGGTAGATCCACACAGCGATCAACAAGGCGGCGACGAATGCGGCGACCCAGGCAAATTTGTTTTCGCGGCCGAATTCCAAACGGTTCCAATAGTTGGTCGCCTGGTTGAACCAGTTGAGCAAGGATTCGTTCATGCGGAGGCTCCCGTCGTTGGCGCGGGTTCCGCGGCAGTTCGTTGTGGTCGGCTTGTGGGTGTTGGGCGATTCCCTCGCAGGGGTGCGACACCGGATTGTGTCGAGTGAAAGCTGAGCCGTTTGGCCAACAGTTGTTCGGCCAACAAAACAAACAGCAAAATTCGCAATAACCAGTTGCGCATTTCCTGCCCCGCCTCCTCACCATCAATCCAACCCGATGCGCCGACTTCGTGGACGTGAACTTCGACGTCGTTGCCGATCCGCGATTTCATCACGTCGGTCGCCGCGAGCGCCAATGGGCTTTCTTCGCCGGTGGGGAAGTTATACGTCTTTCGTCGCACATCAGTGGTTTGGTCCCGATGCGTTCGCGTAATTTCATAAATCCCAGGCAGATCGGTTTCGCTATAGGTGATGGAACCGTTCTGGGCGGTTGTGTCCTCCGTTTGGTCATCCGCTGCCCGCGCCTCACCGCCCCGCAGTCGAATCACATCCGCTCCACCGGCCGAAGGGAGACGGATCTCCGCTTCCCCCGTGTGTAATGTGGGGTCGATGGGGATTGTGATTGGTTCGCCGGTGATATAGTTCGCTTCAGCCTCAGCCGATTCGGCAAGATACTTTTGTAGTTCCAATTGAAAAATCACATAGCTGGGATTTCTAGGCCAGTTGGTCCAGTCCGGGCCGCCGGACGACAGAAACGTGATGATCCGACCGCGGCCGAAACGATGTTCGAGAAACGCCGGGGCTCCGTCGCGGAAGCGGCCGATGATGCGGGTGTTCGGTCCCGGCTCGAACTCTTCATCGATGGCGAAATATTTATTGACGCGGACATCAGCCAAAAAGGGATTGTCTTGCCCCTCGAAATTGGCGAATAGCGGGTGTTTCTCAAACCGAAAGTCGTCCGTCGATTCGCCCAGATCCTCAGGCAAGTCCTTAATGAAAGTAATCGGCACCGGAAAGAGTCCTTCGCCTTGGTTGTAAAGCACATCGTCATAAAACGCGGGACGCACTTGATCCCCCATGAACCACGCCAGTCCGCCACCGGCAGCAACGTACTCCTCCAAAAAACGCACCGAGTCGGCCGGCAGTTGTCCCACGTTGAGCAACACGATATTGCGAAATCCATTGAGGGGATTCCGCCGTAAATATTCCACGTCTTCGGACAGCACATCGAATCCGGTAATCCCGGGAGCCGGTTCTAACGCATCCTCGAGATACTCAGCCGACGAACGATTGACATGTCCGTCGATCACCAGCACGCGGTGTTGGGCGGCAACATCGACCGCTAGGAACCGCGTGTTGTCCTCCTCTAACGAGTCCTCCGCTCCAATGACACGTGCACGGACATCGTGTGGACCGGCGGTGAGAAAGGTGACGTCAAAATCCTGCGTCGCTGTCTTACCCGCCTCTAACTTGGGAATCACAAGATTCCGCGGCAGCTTGGTCCCATCGACGGTCAAAGCCACGCGCACGTTTTCCACCACGCGGTCAGAAAAGCTTTCCACTTTCACACGCAATCTGAGCGGAATTTCGGCGGCGGCAATCTGTAATTGTCCACTCAATTCGGTCACGGCCAAATTCGCATGTCGTTCCGGCACGGTGCGGGCCAGATTGGTCGAGATACCCGCCGCAGCCATGTCATGCACGGCGGTCGCCAAGGCGGCATCCTCGGTCCATTCGGGATCGCGGAAATCAGAAATGAAATGGAAGTTCAGCACCGAGCCTTTTTGTTCAACCAGGATCTCTTGGGCTGCCTTGACCGCGTCGACCAGATTAAATCGTCGGTGCGAACATTGGATGGTCTCTAAGCGGGACTGCATCTCCGCCAGGAATTCGGAATCCAGGTTTTGCAACGTGAACACCGGTTGCGACGGCTGTGAAGCTAGAATCAGTGTGAGCTTGTGGATTTCCGGACGCCGCTCACCCTCGGAGGCGATCTCTATGGCAATCTTTTTCGCAGCATCAAACGCGGTGGTCTCCCCTAGCATGTCACGCATCGAACCGCTGTCGTCGATAAGGACCACGTGTTGGGTTTCCTGTTCACCGAACAAGGGGAGGTCTTTGGGGAGAATCGGCCGAGCAATCAATGCCACCACAGCCGCGACCGCACAGATTCGCAACAGCAGCAGTAACAGTTGTTCCAGCAACACCCGTCGCCGGTTTTTCTTCTGACTATTGAGCAGAAACTCCATCGCCGCAAACTTCACGCGGCGAAACCGCATGCGATTGATGAGATGGATGATGATCGGCACACCAACCAACAGGGCGCCGCCCGCGATCAGCGAAGAATTTATAAAATGTTGTGAAAGCCAAGCTTCCATCGTCAAATCACTTCAAAAACCAAATGAACCAAATGAACACACCAACCCAAGTATCGTTTTTTCTGCCTACTGTTCTACTCTATCCGGCCACTCGCCACTTTTACCTAATTCCGCACCGACTGCCCCATCCCCAACCGATGATTTAAATAATGCGCCAGCGCCGCATCCAGGTGCTCGCTGGTGCGGATTGTTTGGTAGTCAATCACGTTTTTAGCGCATCTGCGGCGAATGTCATCAAGAAAATCTCCCATTGCTTGCAAGTAACCTTCGCGGAGCGAGCGGGGGTCGCAGACCAGGTCACCCGTCTCTTCGAGTCCTTCAAAACGTGTCGTGCCGGTGAAGTTAAAATCGAGTTCCTCATCATCCAGAATATGAATCACCATAACGTCATGTCCGCGATGCCTGAGCAGCTTTAGGCCGCGAAACAAACTGTCCCGGTCGGCGAATAAATCGGAAATCAGAATGATCATCCCTTTGCGATACCGTTCGTCCGCCACACGACGTAGTACGTCGTACATCTCAGTTTTGCGGGAAGGTTCCCCGGCGTCCAAGCCGGCGATGATCGCATGCAGGTGTTTATTGGAGCTCCGCATCGGAGTCTGCGCGCGGATCTGTCCGTCAAACGCCACCAAGCCGACCGAGTCCTGTTGCTTCAATAACAAATACGCCAAACTGGCAGCGACGGCGCAAGCGTATTCGTATTTATTCAAAGGCCCGTTGCCGAATTGCATCGATTCGCTGGCATCGACCAACAGCGTGCACCGCAGATTCGTGTCTTCTTCGAACTGCTTGATGTAGTACTTGTCGGTTTTGGACCAGACTTTCCAGTCGATGTTGCGCGGATCGTCTCCGGAGACGTATTCGCGATGTTGCACGAATTCGATCGATTGGCCGAAATAGGGGCTACGGTGCAAACCCGAAAGAAACCCTTCCACGATGTGGCGGGCTTGCAAATCGAGGCGGGCGATGCGCGAAATCGCCTCAGGCTGCAAAAATCTTCTGGAATCTTGGGTCACTCGTCAGTGCACCTTCCTTAGACGGAGTTTCTTCAAGGAGCCGATCGATGACACGGTCGGGGGTGATTCCGTCACTCTCGGCCGAAAAGTTTGTCACGATCCGATGCCGCAAGACCGGCTTTGCCAAAGCGGCAATGTCTTCGGTGGCAACGTAGCTGCGGTCATTAAGCAGCGCACGAGCCTTGCCTCCCAACAACAGATACTGCACAGCCCGCGGTCCCGCGCCCCAACTGAGCCAGTCGGTCACAAAATCCGGAACACCTTCTTCGCCAACGCGCGTTTGCCGGACGAGTGCCAACGCATATTCGATCACGTGATCCGAGGCCGGGACTTCACGCACAACCTTTTGTAGTGCGATAATCTCTTCGCTGCTGAGCACCGGTTGAATGCTATCGGTCTGCAGAGCGGTCGTTTGCTTGGCAATCGAAAACTCATCGCGAAAGTTCGGATAATCGACATTCACCTTAAACATGAACCGGTCCTGTTGCGCTTCGGGAAGCGCGTAGGTCCCTTCCTGTTCAATCGGGTTTTGCGTTGCCAACACAAAAAACGGATCGCTCAATTGATGCCGCACGCGACCAACGGTCACTTGCCGTTCCTGCATTGCTTCCAACAACGCCGCTTGTGTTTTGGGAGGCGTCCGGTTGATTTCGTCAGCCAGGACCACGTTGTAAAACAGCGGACCTTCCAAAAACCGGAACTCCCGTTTACCGGTCGAGCGGTTTTCTTCCAAAACTTCGGTGCCGGTGATGTCGGCTGGCATCAAGTCGGGGGTGAATTGGATGCGGCTGAAACTCATGGACAAACAACGCGACAGCGTGCTGATCATCAATGTCTTGGCCAGACCGGGGACACCTTCCAAAATGCAGTGTCCGCGACTGAACAGGGCGATGAGCAGTTGGTCAATCACATGCTCCTGCCCCACGATGACTTGCGACATCTGTTCGCGTATTCGCTGGTAGGCCGCCTGAATCTGGGCGACCGCGGCGGATCCATCGCCGCCCGAGGTGGGTTCTGCCATTATTGCGCCGTTCTTTCGAAGTCGGTAAGTGTTGAGGTTTGTCGAAATTGTCGGACGGACAACCCGAGCGTCGGAATGACAAACTGCGTCACGCCTCTTACCATCTTACGCAGCCGGTAAGGTGGGAGCGACCGGAAATCTTGACAAAGTCGACCGGGATTACGATGTTCGCAGGTCTGTCGGCAGCGCGGATTGCCAAGCGTTGGTGGGTTCATCAGATCTTCACTTCTCCCCAAGCCTCGAGTCCGTTCGACCGTACATCCCTGACTGGTAGAACAAAAACTATTATAGCGCATGGGTTTACGCAAGTCGGATTTTGTTTTCCGTCCCCCAGAATTTTCACGGAACGCTCTTACGCGGACCCGAAACCGGTTAGGAATTCATCCAATGCCGACTCCATCGCGTCGACAACATCGGGATATTCCCGCGCAGCATCCGCCTGCTCGTAGCGGTCTTCCGGCTTAAGAAACAACTGCAGCGGTGCCGTCTCGGAGCGAATCAAACAAAAATCGACGTCGCGGACCGCCTGCGTCGCCGCATCTCCCATATAGACCCGCTCGCGCAGCGCCGTGGTACGGCCATCGATCAACGGCAGCAGGATTTTTCCTGTACGTTCCGACTCGTCGAATTCAATGTCGAACCAATCGGCCAGGGTGGGAGCGATATCGACCGCTTGCGTCAACGTCTGCCGTCGGCTGCCCTGTTGGTCTGAGCCTGGTAAGTGGACAATCAGCGGAACGTGGACGCGTTCTTCGTGCAACGGAGACTCATGGTCGGCATCGGTTGCGGAATCGCGCGTGAAAAGAATTTCCCCTGCGGCAGCCGTTACGATCAGTAACGGCGGCTCGCCACCCAATCCAG
This sequence comes from Symmachiella macrocystis, assembly GCF_007860075.1. Taxonomy (NCBI): domain Bacteria; kingdom Pseudomonadati; phylum Planctomycetota; class Planctomycetia; order Planctomycetales; family Planctomycetaceae; genus Symmachiella; species Symmachiella macrocystis. The sequence goes on along the minus strand of NZ_SJPP01000003.1, from coordinate 620,261 downwards.
CGACCTGGGCGAGGATTGCTTGCAATACAGCATCACAGGCGACCACTTGTGCGGCGCACCGCTCGACGCCCACGTCCCACGCGGTGGATGCCGCAAGTTGCGTACCTGCGCATTGTATCCACAGTAGGTGCTGCGCATCTTTCGAGGCGTTCCAATTGTCGAAAATTGTCTGCGCCGCGCGGAGTCCGTCATCGCCCGATTCGCTCGCATCGAAATCAAGCAACTGCATTTCGATGTCGCGGCTGCGAAACGTTTCAAAAATAGTTGTCGATGTTGCCTGCTGGTCGTGGGTGCGGGGAAATTGATATTGTCCTGTCCACCACGCCTGCTGAGCTGCTTGGGGATCAAAGTTTTCCCCAAAATGCTGGTCGAATACGATCGACTCAGTCGCCAATTGATCGAAACTCGGCGTTTGAACCCACTGACTGCCATAACAACCCAGCAATCCCAACGGCAAACGCTCAAAGCTGACGATAACGGCATTCATAGACTATTTGAAATCGGCGATGCTGGTGAGATAGTTGTAGCTTTCCACCGCCGCTTCGCGAGGCCCCATGATTTCCGCATAGGCTTGGTGGACCGTGAAATATCCGTCATAGCCAACTGTCTGCAATCCCGCCATGACCTCCGCAAAGTCCACCCCACCGGTTTCCCAAATCGGAATGTGATGAAACCGCTGCATCCCGCGACACCAAGTTTCTAATTCCACCGGACCGTTGGGATCCAATTTGTGGTTTTGCACATAGACGTTGAACAGGTGCGGCTTCAATTTTTGCAGCGTCTCTGTCCCGTATGGTTCTCCGTTGAGCAACAGATTGGCCGGCTCGTAGATCAAACCGAAATTCTCACGGTCGATTTCGCGCAACACCGACAGCATCGGTTCGACTTGCTCGAAGATCGATGTGGTATGACATTGATGCGCCAAACGGATGCCGCGCTCGGCCGCTAAGTCGGCCGCGATCCGGGCGTGCCGAATATCTTCGGGCTTTTTCATGCAGACGCGAATGAGATCGCACTCGAATGCCTCAGCCACGTCGAGGCTTGGCCTGATGTCGCGGAGGCTGTTGGGTCCTTGCTCGTTATTGAGCGGGACATCAAAATCAGCCGTGACCATCGAAACGGTCAACCCAGCGTCCTGAACCTCTTTGCGCATGGCCACTAGTTGCGTAGGCGGGCTTTGTACCCCTCCGGCGCTGGCTCGCAAACAGACAGCGCGATAGCCCAATTCACGGGCCAATCCCACGACGTCAGCAAAAGGAACGTTTAGTTTCGTTTTACAGGGCGCTTCAGCAATCCGGACCGATAGCGACAATTTCATGCAGTTGTATCCCAATTCCGCAGAGTTCAATGTGAGAGGCGATTATGTATTCCCTGCTCCTAGAACGCAAATACTCAGCCAATTTCACCTCGAATTCGTCGGATTTGTAGCGAACCCTGCGGGAAATGATAGTGTCCGTGCTGAATACTTCGCACATTTAGCAGTTCTCGCGACCGGATTTGCGACATGGTATTCGACATTCCCGACCCCGCTGTCATGGAAGAGGTCTGCGTTCGCGCCGAGCAGGATGCCGCTGCGAACTCGATCCACGAAGAATGTCCCCCTCAAACAGCATCGATGGTCGCCGTGGTAGCTGTTTTCACGCGAATTGCCGAGTGTTGCTGGCTGTTGGTCAGCCGCGGTTCCTGAATCCGGCTTTCAAACGAGGCGCCCTCTCGAACCGCGAAAAGGCGATTGCACGAACGTATTTTGACAATACGGTGTTCGAGTGCATCGTAAATTTTAAGCACGAGGGTGCCACTGGCTCTGCCAATGTTTCGCAAGAATCGTACACATCGAAAAGTTGCATTGGGTGTTGCACCGGCAAAACCAGTCTCCCCCGTTTTCAACGGACTGTTTAGGTGTCCGCCCGGAACATCCACACCAGTCGCGATGCACACAAAGCCGCCGTCAATAACAACAGGTAGGCAAACCAGCGACGAAACTGCGCGCCTCGCGCGCGCAGTCCGACTTCCGACCCGATTCGTGCGCCGAACGTTCCCCCCAACAACAACGCACCCGCCAGCGCCAGGTCGACATTTCCATTCCACGCGTGAACCGCCGTCGCTTGGGCGGTCGTGATCCACACGATCACCAGCGAGGCAACCACCGCTTCGTGTGTCCTCATCCCCACGAGATAGGTCAAGGTGGGTAACAGGATCAATCCGCCGCTGATCCCTAGCAATCCCGAAAGTCCGCCGATTACCAATCCCAACCAAGTCAATCCCACAATCGAGACCGGTCCGGATTTGTCGATTTCCGTATAGGGAGGAATCGACAACCAGAAGACTCGGTTCCCGGTCCGCGGGGAGAGGTCGGTGCGGCGGCTCAACTTCAGACACAAAAATCCTAAACTAGTCAGTAACAGACAATACAGCGACAGGACCAGCGCAGCGGAAACCTCAAAATCGCGCCCCCACCACGTCGTTTGCCCCAACGAATTGGCCCAGCGCAATCCACGGGCGCCCGCTAAAACACCGCAGAACAATCCTCCGGAGAGGATCAAAGGCAATTTCAATTGCGAGACGTCGATTCGTCGCGCCAAGATCGAGGTGGTTGCCAATCCCAGAATCTGACACGCGCACACCCCCACGGCCAGTTCCACCGGGATACCCAATGCGATGTTCAGCACCGGCACTAATAGAAACGCGCCTCCGACTCCAAAGAAACCGGACACGCCTCCAATCGCCGCTGCCGCGGTGGTCACGATGGCCAAATCCCAAATCGAAAAACTCATCCCCGCCTCGCTAGAATACGCTTCAACTCGCGACGGCCGAATTTCGCAATTCCTCCTTGAACTGCGCCGGCTCTCTGAGGATCATAGGGGGGACTGCCCATTTCGCAAACCACCGGTGTCCGGCTATGACGATTTCTCATCCGTCGCGCGTTTCTCGCAGAGCGATGCTGCAAGCGGGGACGATGTCGCTATTCAGCGGCGCTGCCCTGGCGCGGGGTGAGTCGACCGGTGTGACTTCCTTGGCCGGCCGCGCGAAAAACTGCATCCTGGTCTATCTGCTCGGCGGGCCACCGCATCAGGATATGTGCGACCTGAAACCGCAAGCCCCTGCTGAGGTGCGCGGGCCGTTTACCGGCATCGACAGCAACGTGCCCGGCCTGACATTGTGCGAACACCTCCCCCGCTTGGCCCAGCAGGCGGACAAATTGGCGGTCCTGCGGTCGCTGACCTTTCCCAATCACGATCATCCATACATGATCTACCACACGCTGACCGGTCGCATTTCGCCGGTGCCATTGGGAGCCAATACCGTCTTGCCCCCGTCCCGCAGCGATTATCCTCATATGGGAGCGGTTGTCGCTAAGTTCAAACACACCGCGCCGCACATTCCGGCTTATGTGGCGATTCCCGAAGTCCAAGTCCGTATGGCGCCCGCCTTGGTCTCCGGCGGCGGCCGCTCGGGATTTCTAGGGCCGCGATTCGATCCGCTGGCGATCAACGACGATCCCCGACAACCATTGCCGGGATTGGATCTTCCACAAGGAGTCTCCGCATCACGTTCCCAGCAACGTCAGCAACTGTTAGCGATTCTTGACGGCCAACCTCCCCAATCGCTGCGCACCCGGGAATACTTGACCAGCCGCGAAACCGCTTTCCAAATGAGCCGCACATCCGCGGGGGGCAGTCTCACCGACCTGGAAGCTGAACCCGCCGCCTTGCGCGATGCCTACGGCCGCGACCGCTTCGGGCAAAGTCTGCTGTTAGCGCGACGGATGGTCGAACGGGGCGTGTCGTTCGTGGGAGTCCACTTCAATCACATGACGAAATGCGATGGTTGGGATACGCACAAAAACAACTTCGGCTGTTTGAAGGATGAATTGCTTCCCACGCTGGATCGTGGACTGGCGGCGTTATTGGCCGACCTTGCACAGCGCGGCATGCTGGACGAAACGCTGGTGGTCACGATGGGCGAATTCGGCCGCACGCCGAAGGTGAATAGCAACGGCGGACGCGATCACTGGGGGCATTGCGGCTCGGTGTTATTTGCCGGTGGCGGCGTCCGCGGAGGAAACATCGTTGGCGCTTCGGACAAAATCGGCGCTTACCCCACACAACGCCCCACCAGCCCGCCCGATGTCGTGGCGACGATCTATCACGCTTTAGGCTTAAATCCACAACAACTGATGTACGACGCACAAGGTCGCCCGCTGCCGTTGAGCACCGGGGCGGCTGTGCGGGAGTTGTTTTAGGTTGGCACCTGTAATGACATCACAGCAAAAAGGGCTCGCAAAGAATGTTTGATCCGTGGATAGCGCTCGCGTGGATATCCGGTGTGATGTTGCTGCTGTTTAGCGTGTCCATGTGGGAGAAACATCCACTCATCGCCTACAGTCCACCGCTCGAAGGAAAATTCCCGCAAGGCAACAGCTATTTGGTGGCAGCCAGAACCGATGCCGTGGAGTGCGGTTTGCGGGAATTGAGTATCCACAAGCATACCCGTTTCAATATTCTGGTCTTATTTTGGTTTTCACAGGAACGCGATTTTCTCGTTTCCTGCGGACAAGGCAAAGTCGCCGGAAACACAACCAAACAGACGTGGATTTACTCCCGTTTGCAAAACGGCGACGTGCTCGTCACGACTGACGGATTTGACGAGGGAGACCCATCCGGTTTGTATAGGACCAAACGGGTCGTCAAAGTCAGGTTAGCAAAGCTGATCGCGGCGCATCGCAAGCGACTGGACACCCAAATTGATATGGTCCTACCCTTTGATGAATCAACCGGTGATGAGGCAGCACTGAATATTCAGCGCGAACGCGCCGAGCGATTGATTGAAAAGGGGCGGGCGCGATGGGTCGACGATGAAGAGACCCTCTGGCGATATACAATCAGCGGGTCCACGCACGTCTGCTTGGGTTGGTTTGGTCAACTCTGGGCCGGCATGACGCAGTGGTGGCGTGTTTGAGTCAGAATGCATTGGCGTAATATTATGCAGCAAACACCTGTTCCACGGAAAAAGTGCTTGCGTTGTTGACTCACACTTGGTCGAATGACATCACAGCGACACTGTGACGGGATCATATCGGATTCAGCGGACGGTCGTTCCCGTATTATTCAATCCACACGACAGATCGTATTGGAGGCGCATCGTGAGTGAAACACAAAAACCAGAAGGCGCGGGGACAATCCTGGTTCTAGGAATTCTAGGACTCGTCCTATGCGCACCGCTGGGAACCCTGGCCTGGTTGCAAGGGAATTCGTACTTGGAAAAATGCCGCGCCGCCGGTGTCGAACCGGAAGGCTCCGCAGTCGGGGGGCGGATCTGTGGAATTATTGCCACTGTATTTTTGATCATCGGCATCTTAGGCGGTGTCTTGATGATGGTGCTGGGTATCGGCGCGGGGATTGCGAACAGCTAACTCGCCGGACGCCGCTGCGGTTGGGGACAACAATCTGCCGGGCACAAATCGACTGCTGGGCCGAATTGCCCCACCGCGCGACGTTCGCTGTGGGGATTGATCCGCTCCTCGATTAGTTCGCGGATCATCTGGACAAACAACGGATGTGTGCCCGCTGTTTTGGCACGCACCATGTTCAATCCGATCTCCGCACACACACCGGCCGCTTCGTCATCCAGGTCGTAAATCACTTCCATGTGATCGGACAAAAACCCTAGCGGCATCACGACGACTTGTTTCGCGCCGTCTGCATGGAGTGTGCGCAGATGATCGCAAATGTCCGGCTCTAACCACGGGTCTTGCGGCCGGCCGCTACGGCTTTGATAGACCAATTGCCACCGCGCCGCATCAACACCGCATTCTTCCGCCACCAACCGGCAGTTCTCCTCCAGTTGCTGCACATAATTCGATGTATCAGCCATCGTTTGCGGAATACTGTGTGCGGTGAATGCAATGGGGCAGACGTCACGATCCGCGGCCGGAATCTCGGCTAAGGCGGCGCGCAGATTTTCGGCATTGGCTGCGACGAACAATGGATGGTTATAAAACAGCCGGATTTTATCGACGACTGGCGCTGCCTCTCCCACGGTTTGGCGTGCTTGTTCGATGTCGTCCAAATATTGCCGACAGCCGGAGTACCCGCCGTATCCCGCTGTGACATAGGCCAACACTCGTTCGATTCCCGCATCGGCAATTTTTTGCATCGTATCGGCCAACATCGGATGCCAATTGCGATTGCCCCAAAAGATCGGCAACTCAATTTCGTGACGTTGCAATTCTTCATCCAGAGAGGCAATCAAAGCGCGGCACTGGTCGTTGATCGGGCTGTACCCATCAAAATGTGCGTAATGCTCGGCGACCTCCAGCAAACGTTCACGCGGCACATTGCGGCCCCGCAACACATTCTCGAGAAACGGAATCACATCCTCCATTTTCTCGGGACCGCCGAACGACACGACTAAAATGGCTTGGTATTCATCCGTCACGAGGGACTGTTTCCTTGCTAAGTATTGACCGTTGTCAGTTGCTCAAGGCGTATCCACCCACAGCTTTTCTGCAACTCGGGGAATTCCGTCTAACGTTGTTTAAAAACCTCACGCGAAGTCGCTAAGTTCGCCAAGGAGTTTGCAACGTCAATTCAAAGAGACATCGACCTACGTATGTTACGTCGAATGGAACTTAAGAAAACTTACTTTAGAAAGATATCCCCAACAATCCGCCATCATTCATCAATTTATTCATCCAGGTACCCCCTTTGCCGTCTTTGCGACTTTACGTGAGGCTTTTTTTCCAATGTGTGTCACCATGGACATCGGATTATGAGCGGGGACAGTCGATTATAGACCGTCGGGCGATTGTTCAACCATGGATCGGGAAAATCCAAGGTGCGGCGGCGGAATGTCTAGGGGATTGCCCCCCGCGTTATGCAGCGGCGAATTCCTGATCGCCCCACACTGCGAGATTGACAATCGGCCACAACCACATTCCCGCTGCTGCCGGGTTTGCGGCCAATTCGGCCAGCGGTTCGGCCTGAAACAGGTTCCGCGCAAAGGGGCTGGTCATGAGCGTTTGTTGCACCCATGGTTGCCACGCTCCTGCGAACCAGCTGGCCACGGGCGTGGGGAAACTCGCTTTTTTGCGGCTGGCCAGTTCCGACGGCAAGCGGCGCTGCGCGATCGTCCGTAGTAGGCGTTTCGAGCGTAGGCTTCCGCGTTGTTGCAGCGACGCTGAGGAGAGATGCGGCGCGAGTTCGTGTTCGGCAACATCGATTTTGTAGCGCATCGGCAGCCGGAACATTTTGTCCACCAAGACGTGATCGGCGTACGGGACACGCGCCTCCAAGCCGGCCGCCATCGTCGAACGGTCCAGCCGCGAGAGCAGGGCTTCCAGATTGACCTGATGAATCACCGCCGCTTGTTTGCGGTGCGAATGTTCTCCATCACGATCACCGAACATCCGGTCGTAATGGCCACGCATACAGTGATCGTCTTCGGCGAGTTGCCAGGCCCAGGGTTGCAGGAGTTGCGGTTTGACCGTGGTGGGGATCAGGCTATTGAGCGCCAAATAATGGTCCCCTTCTGAACCAAACTGCAATCGTCCGTACTGCTGCAATAACGACTCACGGGCCTGGTCCGCCTCAAGCGGCGTCCCTTTGTAGCGTCCCGCCTGCAGCGATTGTCCTGCTGTGAAATCACGGCCCGACCAATGTTGCACGGCATAGCCGCAGAGCAGTTCATCGGCGCCTTCACCCCCCAGGGCGACACCGACATGTTGTTTCATACGCTCGGCGAGACGATAGATGATCACGTCCGTGGGGGTCGAGAGGGGCAGGCGTTGTTGTGCGACGAGATGTTGCCAACTCTCTAAGTAGTCCCCCGCGTCCACATGGACTTCGTCGTAATCACAATCGAAATGGCTGGCGCAGCGGCGGGCATAGGTGAAATCAGGCGAAGCCTCATCGCCTCCCCCGCAAAATGCTTTGAGGCCGCTCGTTTGCGACGTTTGCATCATTGACAGGATGGTATTGGAATCAACGCCGCCGCTGACAAATGCACCCACCGGCACATCGCTCGCCAAGTGGCAGCGTACTGATTCCTGCAGCGTGGTGTCTAATTCCGCGGCGGCTGACTCGTAGTCGATCGGCTCGTTCGATTTTTGTGGCGGCTGCCAATACCGAACAATCTCCTTCCGTCCCTCTTCTGCAATCAAATACTCTGCCGGCTGTAATTGCTGGATGCCGTCGTACATCGTTTCGCGGCCCAATGTCACGCGAAATGTCGTGAGGTAGTGACTGGCGACCTTGAGATTGGGCATCGGCGAGACGCGGGGGTGCCGGAGAATCGCGGCGACACTGCTGGCGAAAACCAAGTCTCGTCCGACCATGGAAAAATAGAGCGGCTTGATGCCGAATCGGTCGCGAGCTAAAAACAAACGGTCCGTCTGAAAATCATAGATTCCCAAGGCAAACATCCCGCGAAGATGCTGCACGCACTGCGTCCCCCAGCGACGATACGCCTCCATAACCACTTCGGTGTCACAGCGCGACTTGAAGCGATGCCCGGCAGCTGTCAATTCATCTCGTAACGCGTCGTCGTTGTAGATTTCGCCGTTGTAAACCAACACGCAGTTGCCGTCGTCGGAGACCCAGGGTTGGTGGCCGCCGGTCAAATCGCGAATTGCCAAGCGGCGGTGCGCAAATGCCAGATTGCGGTTTTCAAAAATGCCCGCGCCGTCGGGACCGCGGGACAACATTTCGTCCCGCATCGCTGTCAATGCGCTGCGGTCGATGTCGACCTGTTCACCCGGCTGGGCAACGATTCCCAGGATTCCGCACATCGGGGGGTACTCAAGGGGATTAGAGGGGCGGGGACAGCGCGCATTCAGGCGCTTGCCTGTGCTCATTCGTTATCGACTGGTCCGAGTCGGATTTTCCGGCAAGCAGTCAATCTCCGATTTGTGCTGTCTGTGACACGTAGGAAAGTTTGGGACAATTTGACGACGAGGTCATTTTTGCCAGCGATTACTCAGGTTGCCTGCCAAATGCGCACGGTTTTGCTAATATCCATAGCACAGATTCTCTGAAACCTTAGCGAATCGAGATCGACGATCTTGGTTTGAGCGTTTATGCCGTCGTTAGCGCGGGAAAGCGATCCCGCACGGAATACACGCCGGTCACCGCCGGCGAAAAGGATGTCTCACATGGCCATTGACCCTTATGCACTCTGTCCTTGCGGCAGCGGCAAGAAAATTAAGTTTTGCTGCAACGACATTGTCGAGGACATGCAAAAAATCTTGTCCATGCGGCAAAACAACCAATTGCACATGGCGCTGCAATCACTCAGCCGGTTGCGGAAGTCACTCAAGGCGGGGCATCCGGGCGAAGTCTGGGTCCGCACGACCGAGGCCACCATCCTGCTGGAAGACAATCAGTTGGATCTGGCCAAAACTGCCGTCGCCGAAGCGCTCGAGTCGTTGCCGGACAATCCACAATTATTGGCGCTCTCGGCGATCACCTCAGTCTTGGCCGACGGATACCAGGCCTCCCAGGACATCGTGAACCGCGCCCTGCAACAGTCAGCCGCCGAACAACGAAATCTCATCGCCAATTTGGGATCCTTGTTGGCCCAGCATTTCATGGAATCCAACAAAGTCATGGCGGCCCGGCAGCACTTGACCTTGTCGCTGAGAATGTCAGTCGATCCCGCGCCGGTCGTCGAACAACTCTCAGCATTTGACGGCAACCAGTCGCTGCCTTTTTGGTTCCGTTCCGATTACTTTATGAAATCGGTCGATGTCGCAGAAGAATTGAAAGAGGACTACCAAGCCGCGGCGGCGCTGGAGAGCTGTGGTTGCTATCAGTTGGCCGCTGCTGCGTTTGAGGTGATCGCCAACAAGGATCCGGAAAATTCCGGTCTGTGGTACAACACCGCTCTCTGTTTGGCCTGGTCCGGCGATGAACCGGGAGCGATCGAAGCCTTCGGCGAAGCTGCCCGCACGGAAACGAATTTCGACGACGCGGTCGCCTGCGAAACCCTCTGCCAGATGTTGGAGTTGCTTGATCCCGAAGAAGGGATCGAGGTTTCGCGGACGCTGTTTCAAGTGAAGTCCGTCTCCAAATTGCTCACCCATTGGCAAGAGACTCCCTGCATCGTTCCGGGCGAATCATCTCCCGAGGAGAAAGAGAACTACGCAGCCAAACTACAACTCATCGACCGCCCGCAAATACCGCAGGATGAGTTGGAGACTATGAGTGTCGAGGATGTACCCAACTTGATTGGCGACATTACCGTGATCGACGCCGATGCCGACAACCCGGCCCAAGTGCTGTTTGAATACTACGGCAAGGCTAAGCTCGATTCCCAGATCTCGCTATTGACCGAAGCGGCTCAGGGCGAATTGGAGCTTGATGGGAAAACGGAAATCGTCGCCACGATGCCGACGGAAATCCATGACCTGCACCACAACTGGTACGTTGCCCCGGCCACCCCATTGCATGCATTGCACCGCTTGTCGCGTGAACGCTGGGAACGCATTCTGGCAGAGGTATGGCCGAATCTGCCGTTGTCTGCGTTGGATGGAAAAACACCACTGGAAACTGTCGGCGATGACGAATCGAAGCTCGAATTGACGGCGGCTATCAATTCGCTCGAAGCCATTTGCGATCAACAAGAATACTTTTTTGACCCGCAAATATTGCGGGAACGACTGCAAGTTTCCGAACCGACGCCGTTGGTGATCGGTGAAGAGACTGTGTTGTCGACACTCACTCTCGCCGAATTGCGGCGACTGACGATTTCTGGATTGACCGACACGCAATTGACCCACGTATTGCGGCGGGCCATTGTGACCAAACTCTGCTCGCTGTCGTACAAGGTCTTCACGGAAATACTTACCCGCCCCGAATTACTCAGTGAAGCCGACACCAGTGCTGTCTATTCTGAGTTGGTTGGTTTGGCACGCACAAAATTCAACCGTGAAGAAGCGCTGGAATGGATCGAAAAAGGACGGGACTACGATCGAAACCGCAACGAATCGATCGAGACCGTCGCCATGTGGGACCTGCGGGAAGCCACGGTGCGATTGTGGGATCTCGAAGATCCCCGAGGCCCGCAAATCCTCAAGCGTTTGTGGGAAGAAACATCCGTCAAGTTGCCCTACTTGAAGAATGTCCTGCAGACACTGGTCGAAACGACCGGAATTCAACCGCCCTGGGAGAGCGGCATCATTCAATCCCCCGATGGCAGTGCTGCGGCTGGCGGAGAGGTCTGGACGCCCGGTGCCCAGTCGGGTGAGGAAAAGTCAAAACTGTGGATTCCCGGCCAGGATTGAGCGCAGGCATGAGTGCGATTGGCAGCAATTTGGGCCGATTTCGGAATGGGCCTTCCGGTGCCAATATTAAGGATTCCCGGTAACGATTGAGACGGCGGGAACTCTCTGGGCTTGATTGTCGTCCAATCAGGTACGATATAGTATATTGTGAGGCACATCACGGGGCTCCCGTAATGTGACCTGGGCCACGCTCGCACATCTCAACCGGGTGAACTATGGCGACAACAGAACATTCAACGGTCGACAAACCCCAACAATACGTCGATTTTGACGAATATGTCGGATTCCACCTGTCGCGTACGCAATCCGGGATCAAATCCACAGAAATTCTCACGACGCTGGGTTGGATTGGGACTCTGGGACTGGCCTATCTGCTGATCTTTACCGTCCTGGACCATTGGTTCATCGATGGCGGATTCAGCCGATTCGCCCGCCTGAGCCTCTTGCTCTCCGCAGTGGCACTGGGAGTCGGCTGGTTTGTGTGGCGGGTTGTCGTTCCGTACATGCGGAGCATCAATTCGCTCTACGCAGCCCGACAGATCGAACAGTCCACACCGTCGCTCAAAGGGGGGCTCGTGAATCTGGTCGATCTACAAAATACCAACAAGCCGATTCCCGAACATGTGCGAATTGCCATCGAAAAACATGCGGCCTTGGAATTGTCGCATGTCGACGTCGATCAGGCGGTCGACCGTCGCCCATTGATGCGAGTCTCCTACCTGTTGCTGGTGATCGTGACCGCATGCTGTTTGTATGCCTTGCTCTCTCCCAAGGATATCCTCGCCTCAGTGAAGCGGGCGCTGCTACCGACCTCGGCGACGGCTCCACCCACGCAAACACGCATTACGGATGTCGAGCCGGGGAACGTCACCGTCGTCGCTCGCGAAAACGTGACGGTAAAAGCCAATATCGGCGGCCGCATGCCCGAGCACGTGACGCTCTATTATTCGACGAGTGACCGCAAGTACGTCGATGAACCGGTGCCGATGGAGCAACCCGACGCGGAGCTGACTGCATTTGTCGCTGAATTGTCCGGCGAGAACGGGCGCGGATTACTGGAGAACATGACCTACCGCATCGTCGCCGGCGACGCGGAAACCGAGGATTTTCAAATCACGGTGGTCAAACCACCCTCGGCAACGGTCAATTCGGTTGCCTATGAATTCCCCTCCTATATGGAAATGGAAAACCGCACCGAACCAACAGGGCACATCAGCGCACATGAGGGGACACTGGTACGCATCAATGCTGAGGCCACCATCCCCGTGTCGACCGCGAAAGTTGTCTTCGTCGAGGGCGACCAGCCGACCGGTGAAGAAGTCCGCATGACGATCACCGACGGCACGCAATTGTCGGCGGACTGGAAATTAGTGATCCGCGACGACGGTACCTTCGCCCCCCATTATTGGATTGAATGCAAAACCGAAGATGGCCGCTCCGATCCCGATCCAACGCGCTACAACGTCGTCATCAAACCCGACCTCGCCCCGATGGTGGAATTGTTGGCGCCGCAACGCGACTTGCAGATGCCGGCCAATGGGATCATTCCGCTCGCATTTCGCGCCGCCGATCCCGATTTTCGCCTCCGTTCGGTCCGACTGATCGCTATGAAAGATGGCAGCGTGATCGTCTCTGATCCACTGCTGGACGAAGACAGCCCCCGTAAGACTCTGCAAGGCCGATATGATTGGAAACTGGAGCCGCTCAAGCTCACGCCCGGTGAGCGGTTGACGTTTTATCTGCAGGCTAAAGACAACCGCACGCCATTGGCGAACACCAAGCAGACCGCGAAACTGAACATCGAAATTATCGAGCCGGTCACCGTGGAAGAAGCGCAACAGCAACTCGAAGAAGAAAAACAAAAACAGCAGGAGCAAGCGGAACAACAGCAAGACCAACAACAAGAAGACCAGCCCAACGAAGAGGGGCAGCCCGAAGAGGGAGAACAGGGCCAGGGCGCATCGAAACAAGGGGAACCGGAGGAGGGTGATTCGGGAGAAGGCGAACCGGGCGATGAAGAGAGCGAAGACGGGACACCCTCGGACAAGCCATCCGAATCGGGCAAGGGGGGAGACGACACGTCGGACGGCGAGGACTCAGGGGATCAATCCTCAGAAACGCAATCTGGAGATTCCGGAGACTCGGGAGAAGGGGAACAGCAACAGAAACGTTCCTTGGATCCGGAAAATCAACAAGACCAAGAAGAAGCCCTGAAAAGGATCCTTGATCGCCAAAAGGAAAAAGAACAACAAGAAAAGCAGCCGGACCCAAAACCCAACGAGAAGGGCGAAAAACAAGAGAGTGAAAATCAGCCGCAACCAGGCGAACAGTCTGAGGGCGACCAAACGAATCAGCAGGATGGGGATTCCACGCAGACGGGTGACCCGGACCAAAACTCCGACTCCCAGCAGAACCAAGGCAAGCCGAAAGGGGAACAGCCACAACAAAGCGATCCTGGTGGAGAAAACGGCGACACTGACTCGAATCCCGGCGACAATAATCAACCCGAGAACGATCCGAATTCCAACAACTCCTCTCCGGGCAATAAGACCGATCAGCCTAAACCGGATACGGCTTCGGGCGACGGAAATCAAACCGACGACGAGCCCGATGCAAAGGACCCCGGCCAACCAGATAACAACGTCCAGGGGACCGAAGAACCTGCTGCCGACGACGAAAATGCCAGGAAAACCGACGCCACCGGCGAAGAAACCGGGAAAGGGAAAGCGGTCGACGATCAAGATGCCGAAGAGGCCCAGAAAAAACTCGACCGCGAGGGAGACAAAAACGAAGCCGGCCGCAAACCGGGCGATCCCGACGCCAAACCCCAGGCTAATGAAAAAGGCGATCCCAACGACCCTGATGCCAAAAAGGCCACGCCCAAACCATCAGAGCCAAAGAACAAAAATGATGAACCGGAGGCCAAGCCTGGCGAAGGCACGAAGTCACCACCGGAACAAAAATCGGACGCCATAGGAGAAGAACCCAACGGCGAAGGTGAGAAGAAAGAGCATGTGCCCGAAGCCGAAAACGGAAACACCGGGAAAAAAGGCGAGCCCACCGCACCGAACGACAAGGCCCCCGAAAAACCGCAACCGAACAGCGATAAGGATCCGCAAAAACAGGGGCAACCTAACGAATCCCAACCCCAGCCGGGTGAAAAATCTCAAGAACCTCCAGCCGAAACATCCGAGACCCCACCAAGCGATAAACCCGAAGGACAGGGTGGTGATCAACCGGGAGGGGAATCGGGAGAGAGTCCAGAGGGCGATTCAGGAGATAAGTCGGGAGACAAACCGGGAGACAAACCGGGAGACAAACCGGGTGAATCCTCCGACAGTCAAGGCCAACCCGGTTCTGAACCGGGTGAAGGGGCAGAGGGGGAGAAGGGTGACAGTCAATCGGAACAATCGGGTCAAGAAAGTGGTTCCAAACCAGGAAAAGCAGGCGATTCATCGTCCGATAGCACCGGCGGCGGTGCCTCATCTGCGCCCCAGGGAGACAACGCATCGGACGAAGACGCGGCCAACGCCGGTGCCGAAGCGGACGGCGATGCTGACGGGAAACAAGCCGCCGAAAAAGGCGAAGGCGAAGGAAAAGAATCCAAGCCACCCGCCTCCGCCGAACAGGCGAATTTGGATTACACCAAAAAGGCCACCGAATTGGTGCTCGATAAAATCCAAGGAGATATCGAGCGGGGCGAAGTGGACGAAAAACTGTTGGAAGAACTCGGCTGGACCGAAGAACAGTTACAAGAATTCTCTGATCGGATGCAAAACAAATTGCAGCGGCTGGAAGAAAAACCGAGCGACACCCCCGCTGCGATTGCCGAACGACGGCAATTCGAGGAGATGCTCAAGGACTTAAATCCAGAAACGCAAATCAAGAAGCGATCGAGCACCACCAATAACGAACAACGCATTGAACAATTCGATGCCAAGGCCCGCAAAAAAGTCCCACTGACCTATCGCCAGCGACTAAGAGCCTACACCCGCAGCCTATCGAAAGATGCGAATGTGAAACCTGCGAAGCGAAACTCGAAAAAATAAGCTGAAGCTCGTAGGTCATGCTGTGCATGACGACGCGAACATCTGTCTCCAATTGCGCGTTGTCATATTTTTACCGCAGCGAACGCGAAGAATCGCAGAGGAAAAACACCCGGTAAAACTGACCCTACGCTGGCTTATTTTGAATTGGGTATCCGATGACGAGCAAGTCATCAGTCAAATCTTCGAGCCTCAAGTTTGAATTGATCGCCGAAACCAATTCATTTGATAACGGTTGATGGCCATAGACCGCCGCTACCGCGTCGCGGGTCAGGTCGGACGAGTCATTCCACGTCTCTTGGTAATATTCTTCCGCCCACACACAGTATGTCTCGGGAGCACCATCGAGAAGGGTAAGTAAATATCCCGAACCATCGGGATCGTTGCCAGCGGGGAACTTCAAGTCGCCAAGTTGCCATTCCACGGTGTCGTTGTGTCTCCAGAAACAGAACGTGGAATTTTCAATATCAATAGCAGGTTCATTCAAGAATTCCGAGAACTCCTGTGGGACCTTCGAGAATAATCCCGGCCAGAGTTTAGGCGGATTGTCGCGGGATGGTGTCATTATCGCTTCGTGTGAGAATCCCTTAATGAAACAACCGTGTTGGTTGAATAATGCAAAGAGTTCGTCCCCACAGCCGTTGCGCATCGAACCCAATTCCTCTTCTGGAGCCCAATGGCAATTGAACGAATAATATCGATGTTCCCATTCCGGACTGAGTATCGCATCTAGCATTGCGAGCGATTGAAACAGTCGCCGCAGTCCCGCGATATCTGGTAGTTTGGACAGATTACGCGCTGAAATCATTCTCTGCGGCCCTCTGCGAACTCTGCGGAAAATCTAATCTCTGCCCAGACATTTTACGATTGCCACTCCAACCGCCGTTGCTGTTTCATCTGTCAAATGCAACGGCTGAATCACCAACACCCCCTCGCGCAGTTTCCCATGCCCCACATAGACCCGTGGGCTGCCAGTGCGCAATTCGCGGCAAACATCGAAGGCGGTTTTGCCGAGCGCTGATTCGTTGATTTCGATTTCCAACTGCGGTGCGGATTCGCCGTAACTGCTCGCAAGCAGCTGGCAGGTGCAAGGTGCGGTGGCCAGTGCGTCGGCGATGATTTGTAAGCGGCGGTGGTCATCTTCCAGCAATCGGTCGTAGGCACCGCTGGTGAAGAGTTCCAGGGCGGTGAGCAGGGCGACGATTTCCTCTTTAGAGACTTTGTACCCGCGGCCGAATCCATGCCGCGGTACGCCGGGAAGTTTGTCGCGGTCGATCAACTCCGGCGGCGGTTCCCACAATTCGGGATGGTCGTCCATGTCGAGAAACTGCAGCGCCGCTGCACGAATCAAATCACCGCGTCCAGCCAGAATGCCCGTCGACTGTGGGCCGCGAATCGCCTTGCCGCCGCTAAAGGCGACCAAATCCGCGCCGGCAGCAATCAACGCCGTCAGATGTGCCCGCGGCGGCAATTCACCGGCAGCATCGACGAGTACCGATAATTTGTGGCGATGCGCCATCGCAGCCAGTTCGCTCAAATCGGGCCGTGACGTCGGCGAAAAACTATAGATGATCCCCACCGTTTGCGGAGTGATCGCCGCTTCGTATTCCCAAACCTCAGTTCGTCGTACACCGGCGTTGGCGACGATTTCGTTAAAGCCCACTTCTACCAAGCGCGCCCCCGAAGCACGGACAGCGTGGTCGTAGCCGCTGCGCTGTTCGCGGGCAATGAGAACGTCACAGGCAAAATCATCACAGTGCGGCAGGCGTTCCATTTTGCCCAAATCGTCACCGGTGATCATGGCAGCGCTGCCCAACGTCAGCGCTGCTGCAGCGCCGGCCGTAACGATCCCCGCCTCTGCGCCGGTGGCAGCGGCAATCCGCCGGGAAGCGGCCGCTTGCAGTTCCTCCAACGACACACAATCACCGGCGGCCGCGACGAACGCGTCAAGCACCGGTTGCGGCATGGGGGCGCCTCCCAGTCGCGTGACAGCGCCTGTGGCGTTGATGACGGGGGTGACCCCAAAGTCTTCATAAATGCCCACTGAGTGACCTCATGAAAAAAAAGCCGACGGCTGTCACCATCGGCTTGGAGTGCGATTGTATTCTCGGCAGCGACAGTTGTGCCGGCGTTACGATTTTTTCGCCGGTGCGGGAGGCATGGTGGCGAATTGCGGCGTGACTTCGCGGAGATTCGGGGTGATGTCCGCATTGACGTTCCCGGTGGCCCAGGAGAGTGCGCCGAGGATCAAATTCTGAAAGATCGGATTCGTCCAGACGTCGGCGCGGTGTCCCATCGAAGAATAAAACACGCGGCCTTTGCCATGTTTCCGTGCCCAGGTGGCGGGGAAGTTTGGTCGGTCGTAATCGCTCCCCTTCATGCCTGCCGTTTCCTGGACTAAGACCACGTGCAGGTCATCAGCGAAATTCTTGAGGCTATACCATTCATCACGTATCTCAAACGATTGGCCGCGGTCTTCCAGTCCCGGGAATTTGGGATCGGCGATGACCATTTTGGCAACTTGTTGTGGACCATGCTTGATGAATTCGCCGCCGATCATCTCGATATACGGATCGCGATTTGGCTGGTTGACGAACTGGTTTTTGCCGTAGTGCTCCGGCGAATGATACGTGTCGGAAGCGCTATGCGTGGCAACAAAGCCTTTGCCATCCTTGATCGCTTGTAGAAACGCCGCTTTGCCTTCCGCCGAAACGGGCGGGGCATCGTCGCGGCTTTTGGATTTGCTCAAGTCCCCTTGCGTGTAGAAGAAAAACGCGTCGTATTTGGCGATGTTCTCGGGAGTAAAAACCGAGCCATCCTTGGTGGCGTAAACTTCGAAACCATGTTTCTGGCCCAGATCCATCAACACCAATTCCGCCGGTCCATACTCCGCTTTGTCACGGCTGACCGATGCATGTTGGTAACCCTCACTACGGGTGTACATCAGGACTTTGCGGCGCTTGCCCGTTTTGTCATCCGCCCAGCCAGCGGGAAACGATCCCAACCCATAAGTCGAAGCAGCAGCCACCGTAGCAGCCAACATTTCACGGCGATTGAACATAATTAATCATCCCCAGGTATTCGATAATAAAAGCAATAATCTACTGCCTACTGGATCACACTTCCCAACCCACGCGGTATTCCTTGTCCAACAAATCGTTCGCTTGCGCGTTGTTGGTGATCTTCATGCTCTGCGGATCATAGTGCACCATTTCACCGGTGCGGTAGGCCACGTTGCCCAACAGTACGATTTCGGTGAAGGGGCCGGCGTAGTCAAAGTTGCTGCCGGTCGGGCTGCCGGTTTTGCAGGCGGTGATCCATTGTTGATGGTGGTGCGTTTGGGAGAATTCCTCGGCATTCTCCGGTGTGAGATCTTTCGTCTCATCCCCTGTGAACAACGTTGGATATTTCGCATGCGGGCAGGCGATTTGTCCGTCGTCGCCGATCAGCAAGCTGCCGTTCATCGGCAAGCGTTCGGCGACCTCACCAGTCGGCCGGGCTTCGCCTTCGTACCAATAGACGGTGCAGGGCGGCAGATCGCCCCGGGCGGCAAATTCAAACTTGGTGATCATTTCCGTTGGACCGCTGGCGGGCAATACCGCTGGACCCGTCGACGTCACCTTGACCGGTCCGCCCAAATTGAGTGCCATGAAGACCGGATCCATCAGATGGATGGCCATATCGCCGATCGCACCACAACCAAAATCCCACCAACCCCGCCAAGCGAAGGGGACGTAGGCGGGACTGTATGCCCGTTCCGCTGCCGGTCCCAACCACAGATCCCAATGCAGGTCCTTGGGAACCGCCGGCTGGTCTTGCGGGACCGTTTGTCCTTGCTTCCACCACCGGCCGGGACGGTCGGTGATGACGTGGGCTTCGCGGACCGGGCCGATGGTGCCTTGCTTCACCAAATCGATCATCTTTACGTAGCCGGGATGTTCGTGATTTTGCGTCCCCATTTGAGTGGCGACACCCATTTTGCGTGCGGTTTCGGTCAGCAAGCGGGCTTCGCGAACGGTGTGCGTCAGTGGTTTTTCGCAATAGACCGGCAAACCCCGCCGCAACGCGCGAATAGCGGCCGGAGCGTGGTGATGGTCCGGCGTGCCGATCACAACGGCATCCAGATCGTCTTGCTGCAACAATTCCCGGTAGTCGGCATATGTCTTGGCCGATTTATGACCTTCGGCCGCTTGTCCCAACCGTGTGTCGTCGACGTCGCACAAGGCGACAATGTTTTCGGTGGCTACAGCGTTCAAATCCGCTCGGCCACGACCGCCGACGCCGATGGCGCCGATGTTGAGTTTTTCGTTCGGAGACTTCGCAGCTCGCAGACTTTGAGTCCCGCTGACCCACAGGGCGGTTCCCAGAGCAGAAGTTTTCAGAAAATCGCGGCGCGAGGTTTGGCGGTGTCTCATAGGAGTCCTCAATTGGGGAAATATCGTGTCGAGGGCCGTAGAGGCCTTTCGGGGCGAATCAATATATCACGATACCCGAATCGATGGGGCCTGTCGACTATTCAGCCGTTGTCGCAGTCATGAGCCCCTGACGTTGGATTGCTTGTCGATAGACGTCGACATAGCGGCGGGCGCTGTTTTGCCAAGACCAATCGGCCGACATCCCATTGGTGACCAATTGCCGCCATTGTTGTCGATCCTTGTAGGCGTCTAATGCGCGCTGCAGCGCCGATGCGAGCGCCTCCGGGCGATAGTCCACAAACGAAAACCCGTTGGCAGTCCCGGACCGCAAATTCTCCGGCGTCGCATCCACAACCGAATCGGCTAACCCCCCCACTGCCCGAACAATCGGGACCGTGCCGTAGACTAAGCTATACATCTGATTCAGCCCACACGGCTCAAACCGACTCGGCATCAGGTACATATCGCTGCCCGCTTCGATCTGGTGCGCTAGAGCTTCGTTAAAGCCGACTGTCACGGCAACCTTGTCAGGATACTTCGCGGCAAGTTGTGTGAGATAGTCCTCGTATTTCGCATCGCCAGTGCCTAAAAATACCAGTTGCAGATCCTGGGCCAAGATGTCATCGATACAGCCGGCGATGATGTCGAATCCCTTTTGATCCGCCATCCGCGACACCATGCCCAAGACCGGTGTCTCGGCCCGCTGCGGCAGTCCCATTCGTTCTTGCAAAGCAGCTTTGCAGGCGGGTTTCCCGTCTGCGGCGGTTGCGGAATCGTAATTCTGCGCAAGATGCGGATCGATTTTGGGATTCCATTGCGACATATCTACCCCGTTGAGGATCCCCACCAATCGGTCGGCGCAATGCGTGAGGACCGAATCCAACCCGGCGCCGTTGGCTTCCCCTTGAATCTCCTGCGCGTACGTGGGACTGACAGTGGTGATGTAGTCGCTAAAGGCGATGCCGGTTTTCAGCAGATTCAGGTGCCCGTAGAATTCCATTTCCTTCCAATTGAAATGCTTCCAGTCCAATCCGGTCAGCAGCATATCCCAGTGCCAAAACTGTCCTTGAAAGGCCAAGTTGTGTATCGTGAGCACCGAGCCGGTTTGTGCGAACTCCGCCGTTTTGGAGTATTCCAATTTCAGCAGCGCCGGAATCAGTCCCGTCTGCCAATCGTTGGCATGCACGACATCGGGTCGCAAATCGAGCATGCGTGCTGCTTCCAGGACCGCACGAGAAAAGAAGACGAACCGTTCACAGTTGTCCTGATAGTCGACGTTGTTTTCGGTGTACAGTTCGGGGCGGTCGAAGTACAGCGGTTGATCGATGAGGTACACTCCGACGTCTGAGTCGGGCAACTCTGTGCGGAGCACCCGTCCGCCCCGTGTTTTTCCGCCAATCGGGATCGACAAGTCAAATCCTGTCGACGTCAGCGGGAATTCCGCAGCGGCGCCGGTGGATTGTTTTTGTTGATAATAGGGCAAGAACAGCGAGACATCATGCCCCAATTCCTGCAAGGCCTTGGCCAGTGCCGTGGTGACATCGGCCAATCCGCCCGTTTTGGCAAAGGGAACGGCCTCTGACGTAGCGATTACGATATTCATCGATCAATTTCTCGGACATGTGAAACGGTGGCATCGTGCGAGCGGGAGTTTACCAGAACGTCGCGGCGCCGACTATTCTGCCGCCCCCTCGCCGGAGGCGAAAACTACCCTCTTTTGACGCTACCAACCGATGGCGACTCATCTATAATGATAATTAGGATTGAATGATTGTAAAAAATCTGGAGCTGTTTTGAGTCACGACGAGGCCTTGAGCCGCACATCCAACGAGACACCCCGGTGGGATCTAGCCGCCGAGACCATCACCGTCCGCATTCGCTGGTTCGGTTTGTGTGTGGGGTACGCGCTGGTAAACGTGCTGGAACGGGATATCCACAATCATGCGGTCATGAACGCCATCCTCACGCTGGGGGCCGTGTATGCGCTGTTGGACACGGTCTGGAGCATTCGCGGAAAAGTCTTTCTCAGCAGAGCGCCGTTGATCGTGGCGGTGATGGAAGCCGTGTTCATTGGCTTGCTGTGCTACTTCGATCAAGGGGCCGAAAGTCCCTTCCGGTATTACTACTTTTTGTCGTTGTTGGTATTCGCCCTGCGCTATTCTCGCTGGCTGACCTATTCGACCTTCACGCTACACAGTTTGAGTTTTGCTACGCTGGTTTTGGTCAATCGCGTTCCCGGCCCCGATGGGGGTTTGCATCTGGTGGCAGGGTCCGGGGAAACGTTGTTGTTGATGTTGATCTTCATGGGGTGGGTGACCTGGGCGGGAACGTCGTTGGGTGGATTGTTGCAAAATGCCGGCGGACGGCTCCGCCAAATGAACGACAAATTGACGCAAAATCAATTGTTATTGGAACAGCGGATCGCCGAGCGGACACAGGAACTCCAGGAGTCGCAAGCCCAGTTAGTGCAGCAGGAGAAGCATGCCGCTTTCGGCCTGTTGGCAGCGGGAATCGCGCACGAAGTCGGCAACCCGTTAGCCGCCATCAGTTCGTTGGTGCAAATGCTCAATCGTCGTCCGACCGATGAATACACCCGAGAAAAACTGAGCCTGGTCGATGATCAATTGCGACGGATCCAACGGACATTGCGGGAGTTAGTCGATTTCAGCCGCCCGGCCACCACACAAAAATCAAAATGCGATATTCACGAAATCATTGATGCCGCTTTGAATATCGCTAAATATTACAAACGCAAAAAAGGAAAAAAGATCGTCACCCGCTATGCTGAGGGGATCCCCTTGTTGCGAGCGGCGCGGGATCAATTGGTGCAAATCCTGTTGAATTTGATTCTCAACGCGATGGATGCCACCGATGAAGGTGGGACGATCGAAATCTCCACACAACTCAAGGATGGCACAATCGAAGTCGCCATCAGCGACGACGGGCATGGGATTTCCGCAGAGAACCAACAGCGGATTTTTCAACCGTATTTTACGACCAAAGAGACCGGCACCGGTTTGGGGCTATTTGTTTGCCGCGGAATCATTGAGCAGGCCGGCGAAGGGCGGATCGAATTGCGCGAGAGTTCCTCGGCTGGGACGACATTCGTCGTGTATGTGACCTGCGAAGTCGTACGCATTCATCCTGATGTCCTGGAATCGGAAGCAGTTAGAACGGAAATGACAACACCGTGAAAAAATTACCCGCAGTTTTGATTGTCGAAGACGAGGTCGTGATTCGCACGACGCTCAGCGAGTTTCTCACCAGCGAAGGGTTCGACGTTGCCGAGGCGGCCAACGTCGGCGAGGCACTCGCTCTGGCGCAGCAACGCGACTTTCAAGTTGCGCTCTGCGATGTGCAGCTCCCCGACGGCGACGGTATCGCGCTGCTCAGGCGGTTGCAACAACTCGATCCCAACCTGTTTGTACTGGTGATCACCTCCTACGCCACCGTCGAAAACGCGGTCGAGGCGTTTCACGCCGGAGCAGCAGACTACCTGGTCAAACCGGTGTTATTCGAGGACTTGCGGCACAAAATCGACCGGCTGTTTCGGTTTCGACAGTTGTACGTCGAGAATCAAGCCTTGCGCCGCGAATTGACACGGCAGGATTCCTTTGGCGAAATCGTCGGCAGCAGCATCCCTATCCGCGAAGCCCAGGCGTCGATTCGCAAAATTGCGGTCACGCGATCCAACGTGTTGTTGGAGGGAGAGAGCGGTACGGGTAAGGAACTCTTTGCCCGCGCCATCCATCGCGCCGGGCCCAATGCTTCGGAACGTTTCCTAGCCGCCAACTGCGCAACCATGCCGGTCGAGTTGTTGGAAAGCCAACTCTTCGGCCATCGCAAAGGAGCCTTTGCCGGAGCGGAGTCCGATCAACAAGGCGTGTTCCATCACGCTGGCGAAGGGACCGTTTTTCTGGATGATGTCGCCCAACTCCCTTTAGGGACGCAGGCCAAATTGTTACGCGTGATCGAACATCAGGAAGTCGTTCCGCTCGGCGGCGTCGAACCGCAATCCATCTCCGCCCGCATTGTTGCATCCACCACGCGCGACTTGGCCCAGGAAGTTTCCGAGGGGCGCTTTCAGGAGGATTTGTTCTACCGGCTCAATGGCGTAAAAATGCGAATCCCGCCGCTCCACGAACGCCTAGACGATATCCCCGAACTGGTTGATTCGTTTCTCGGCAAACATACGGCTAAAATGGGCAAACGGGTCAGCGGCGTCGACAGCGAAACCATGCGGCTATTGATGTCGGCCCGCTGGAAAGGCAATGTCCGGCAACTCGACAACGCCATCGAACGAGCTGTGATCATGTGCGAAGGCACCCAAATCCGCCCCCAGGACCTGCCGCCGGATCTCTTGGGCGTCGGCCAACTATTGCCAGCGACCGACGACCTCCGCTCAGCCCGCGAACACTACGAACGACTCCACATCTCCAGAGTCCTACGCCAATGCCCCGACAAACGCGAAGCCGCCAAACGCCTGCGGCTGGGCCTATCGAGTCTGTATCGTAAGATTGAGGATTTAGGGATTGAGGTTTAGGCCTGCACATTCCGTCGGGCAAACGCTGCCCCGCGCCTACTCTCGCAACTTCCTGCTCCGCTAGAGGACAGTTGCGCATGCACCCCCACAAATTGGGATAAGCGAACGCGATCGCCGCTTCCTCCTAAAACGGCGGCAACAGAGGTGATTTCTCCAAAGATCACCAGCTTTTTCGCACTGTTTCCGCATTTCCCACCCTCTTGGTGAAGATTCGCACACAGCCTTGCCACCGTGCGCACCGATATAGAGTGCATAACCGGAATGCATGTCCCCAATACTGTCGCGAAATGAGATGCCGCGCGGGCCGAGGGGCGTTTACCGATATTTACTCTTCGTTGAGACCTACCCAGGGGATGACTGTCATGGATCGACGCCCACTGGCCAAATTCTGTTTGGCACTACTCGTCTGCTTTACCGCGACCACAGCCGTCACAGCCGCTGAAAAGACGGCGGTCAAAAAAGTGGATTGGCAACCCAACCTCACGGCAGCGCACAAGCTATCTCTCAAAACCGGGAAACCGATCCTGTTGGTCTTCGGTGCCGATTGGTGTTTCTTCTGCCACAAGTTGGAACGAGAGACGCTGAACGAAGCGAATATGGCGAAGTTCATCAACAACAACTTTATCGCTGTGAAGCTGGATCTGGAAAAAGACGAGAAGGTTGCCAAAATCCTCAAGGTAAAATCGCTCCCGGCGACGATCGTCGTCAATTCCGACGCCGATATGCTGGCCAACATCGTCGGCTACCAAAAATCAGGCAGCTATGCGAAAAACTTGCGGAACGCCTTGCGTGTGCACCAAGAGTTGCGACAGGTCTCCGGCGAAAAAGCGACGACGACGAAATAGTTGTTTCGTGCGTCACGTGCTATTCGTGGGGACCCGTTTGGGTTAGCGGGCCCACCCCCCCGGCCACTTTTCCGGAGGGCGAAGGGAGTGTCTGTGGAGCGCTGCGTGCATTGGATGCGTATGCGCTCGCCGCTTGCCAATCGGGGCGACCTAGCCCTTAAACGCGCCTTGTTGGCGGGCGAGTTCGATTTTGGAGAGCGGTTTGCCGTCCGCACCCGTCGTAGAGGCTTTGGCGGCGGGGGCTTTGACTTCTTCTGCTTCAGCGGCTGGGGCTTCCTCAGCGACTGGTTCGCTGGATTTCGATCCGGCGGCACCTTCCATCCGAGCCCGTTCCAACGGAGAGAGCGGTTTCCCACCGTCGCCAGTCGGGGCCGGTTTTTTGGCGGGAGCGGCTTTTGCACCCGAACCAGCTGCCCCTTCCATGCGGGCACGTTCCAATGGGGAGAGCGGTTTGTCGCCTCCAGCGGCTGCGGGTTTTGCAGCAGGTTTTTTCTCGGCCGTCTTGCTTCCCCCGCCAGCGGCACCTTCCATGCGTGCGCGTTCCAGCGGCGAGAGCGGTTTGTCTCCCGCCGGGGCAGCATCTTTTCCGCCGGCGCCTTGGGCGCGAGCCATTTCCAAGGGGCTCATGCCCTTTTTGGCGGCCGGTTTCGCAGCAGCGGCTTTCCCGGCCGGAGCGGCCTTTTTAGCAGGGGCAGCGGCTTTTTTGGGTTCGGGCTTGTCTACAACCTTCAGATAGCTGGGGTCGATGTCGTACCAGGTGATGTCCTCGCCACCGTCGAATTCGACCAGTGCTCGGCCACTCATGTTGACCGTTTTCACGATTCCCGTGCGTGACGCGAACCGCAATAATTCCGGCACGCCCGACTCGACAACAACGTACTTGTCGGTGAATTCCCGTTTGAGTTGTTCGGCCGCTTCAATAGTCATTGTCTGCCTTCAATATGTTCTGTCGGACTGATGTGGCGCTGCCCAATGGCGGCGATCAGTCGAAATCTGTGTCGCGATATTAGGTTTTCAACACGCGTGCGGGAATTTTGAAGCATCGGCCGCCTGAAATCAAGAGAGCGCGGCCCAGGAAACCTGGTATTGCCAGCGGATCGTTGTTCCACCCGTTGTTGTCGGAACACCGGAAAGGTCCCCATAACCTATTTTCAGGCCTGCTGTTGTGAACCAATGGGCTTCGCAAGGCGGCATTCCCGGCACGTCAAGAATTGCTAGCCGCAAGCCGGATTGTGCCTCGGTCGCGATGGGAGGTGACTTCTCCGCAACGGCCCAGTCTCCTCCTGCGTAGGAACTGGTGACCCGCGCGGGCAACTCGGCTCCCACAAACCGCGCCGAGACATCGAAATCGAGAATTTTTGTCTCGGTATTCATACCCACAGCAACGGCATACAGGCATTTGCCGGAGCGGCCGAACAGTTGGACTTCGGTCAGCTGCGCGTGTTTCTCATCCAGCAAAAGCTCCTGAAACACCGGACTGGCCGGCGATTCGTCCTCTGGCGAACCTTCGAGGGAGGTCAAAACGTCCACCCATTTCTCCCCTGTGGAGACCGATATCGTGTGTTGCCACCGGTCGGCAGTCAGTTCGCACACCAAGCGTATTTGCTCGGTTGAGATTTCGCAGCGTGTAGGAGTTTGGCTGGCGTGAAGCATGGGGTGACTTTGCAGAGATCCAGCAGGTGGAACTACGAAAACAGAGCTTTAAGACAGATTTGGGACCAAGTCTCGAATTGATCAATCTCCGCCAACAATTGTTCGGGCGGGGCGAAACCGGTTTCCAGCATGTCTTTTTCACGCGGGCGGATTTTTGGTTCTTCGAGGTCAAAAACGTGCACGATTCCCAGGTGAACCTTGCCGACATCGTTGCTGTCGTCGTTGAGCATGCCCACACAACGATCCGTATAGGATGACTCGACATGAACCTCTTCGTCAATCTCCCGCCGCATCCCTTCGAGGTAAGGCGAATCCGCTTGGTTTTCATCCACAGAGGAAACATGCCCGCCGACACCGATGGAGCGTTTGGCGTGCAACCGCTTCTCTCCCTGTCCGCCGCCGCGGGTGTAGTAAAAAATCTCCCCCGCATGCTGGAAAATGCAGTACGGAATCAACTGCTTAAATTCCGGGTCCGCCTCCATCACATCCCGCGGCTGATAGCTGGTGTGAATCGGGTCGAGCAACGTTTCCAAATACGGCTGAACGTTGGTGGAGAGTCCCTCGAAATATCCGATTTCGCGAAACAACGACGTGGGAACCACCAGAATTTGTTCGACAGTTGTACTGGTCATGCGGCGTGACTCCTTCACGAATGAGGCCGAAAAGTATGCTGTGTGCGAAACACAAATTAGCGAATCCGCAGCGGTGATTCCAGGAACTGCATGAAATGATGTGACAGCGGAAGTCGGCCTGAACTTCCATAATGCGAAATCTGCTGGATCGATCCCATGTTTGGCAATAAATGCACATTCGAAATGTCGGATGAATCTTCTTGTCACTTGGCCAATAGTTGTGCTAATATATTATCACATGGCCGCCGTGCAATCGGTTCACGCTCAGTGCGCTCCGCTCGGTTGCGACCCCTTTTGATGAGATTGGGGCTCTCTATTCGCAACCCAATTTGAGGAGTTCGCCATGTTTCGACGCATTTTGTGTCTGTGCTCGATGATCATCATCGGCATCTCGGCAGGGCCGTTAATCGCTGACTCAGGCCAACCCAAGACCCATACGCCCGTCACGCGATCGGAACTCAAATCTCTGATCGATCAATATGCCATCTCGCAACAGAGATTCGAGGAGACGCTTGCAAAGAGCAAGACTCCCGAGGAACGCACAAACGTCAAGGAAACACTGCGCCCTAAGCCCGTTCCAGGCGCGATTCGCTTCGTCGATTGGGCGGAAAGAAATTCGAAAGACCAGCTTGCGGCCGACCTCTTGGTACTGATCGTTGTTCATGGTGGCAAGACGGAGCCAGCAATGCGCGCCGCCGCTCTCTTGGTGAAGGATCATCTCGACCTCGACAGTGAGCGATTTTTTCAGGCCGCCGTAGCCGTGACTGGCAATCTTCCGCCCCATGACGCGGAGACCTGGACGCGCGTCTTTGTGGATCACGGCAGTTCACGACAGACTCAGGCTCTCGCTTGCGTGTTACTTGCCAAGTTCAAAATGGGATTGGTGCGCTATGCACAATTGCTTCAGAATCCGCGATTCGCGGAAGCGATGGAAAGTCAACTCGACATAGATCTGCTAAAGCATCTGAAGAAGCTTGATGTCGCCAAAACAAATGCCGAAGCAGAACTGCTGTTTGAACGACTGATGACTGAATTTGCCGATGTGAAGTCCCGCGGACAAAACCTTGCACAGGCCGTTAAACCGGATTACTTCGCCATATCAAAACTCGCGATCGGCAAAGTCGCTCCCGAAATCGACGGTGAGGATCTTGACGGTAAGCGAATGACACTCAGCAGCTATCGTGGAAAAGTCGTCGTGCTTTGCTTTTGGGGCACGTGGTGCAAACCGTGCATAAAAATGCTGCCACACCACAATGAACTCGTCGCGAAGCATCAAGATGATACCTTCGCTTTTCTCGGAGTCGCCACTGATAAAGACCGTGAAAAAATCGATAAGACCGTCAAATCGCAAGGGATCAGGTGGCAGAACTGGTGGGACGGAGGCGATAGCGGCCATCCCATTTCAGAAAAATGGTCGATCAACCAATGGCCGACAATCATCGTCCTTGATCACAAAGGGATCATTCGCCACAAGCATCTCGTTGGAGAACAACTGGATGCTGCTGTTGCCGGATTGCTGAACGAGATGCAGAAACCCTCGTCACCGTAAATTTCGCTCCGCCGAATTTGGTAAGGCTCACAATTCCCAAACCCTCAGATGAAACAGCAATGGAAAGCTCTGTGCGACGAAGGAAAAATAATCGTGCTCAGTCAGAAAGGAGGTGATCGCGGATAAATCTGTTACCCAGCGCGGTTGGTCCGCTACCAAGCTTCTGAAAACAATTAGCCACAGGGTTCCCAGGGGACACCGAGAGGATGGTCCTCTTTGGCCTCCGGAATCGTTGGAAAGTGCGGCTGGGTGTCGGGGCCGTCATGAAGGTTGAGTCACGAGTCCTGAGAGGCCAAGCAGGACGTGGATCGCGAATTGGTTGACGCTTTGAGGCATCGGTCTCTAAACTGCGCTTGTCGGCCCATCTGCAAACGCTGCCGCAAGCGAAAACGGGCCTTGCAGCCCCGTTCGTTGATTATCGATTGAAGTAGAAAAGTCCCGTGGGAATTTGCAACAGTGGAAATTAGCATCAATGGCGAAACGCGTGAAATCGCGGCTGGGATCTCGGTTGCGGACCTGTTACGCGAATTGGAATTACAGCCGAAGTACCTGGCTGTGGAACGCAACCTGCAGCTCATTCCGCGCGGCGATCACGCAACCTGCACACTAGAGCCGAACGATCAACTAGAAATCGTCACCCTCGTCGGCGGAGGATGAACCGGTCGTTGATATAAAACGCTGACATCACACTTCTTACCTGTTAGCAACCCCACTGGCGGACAAGCCGCCAGTGGCACCCATTTTTCTGCCTACTGCCCACCGCCTACTAGAAACAAAACATGTCTACCGAACTTCTAAGCGACTCTCCGCTCGTCCTAGGCTCCCACGAATTCACGTCGCGGTTAATCGTCGGGACGGGGAAGTACGCCACTTTTGAATTGATGCGGGAATGCCTGGAAGCCAGCGCGGCGGACGTGATCACCGTGGCTGTGCGGCGCGAACGGCTGGTGGATGCCGAAGGCCGGAACATTTTGGATTTCATCGACCTAGAACGCTATACAATCCTGCCGAATACCGCCGGGTGCTTTAATGCCGAAGATGCTGTGCGGACCGCGCGGATGGGGCGGGAGATTCTCACCGGCCTGGAAAATCCTGGTGCAGATTGGGTGAAGCTTGAAGTCTTGGGCGACGCAAAAACCTTGTTGCCCGATCCGATGGCGACTTTGGCCGCCACCGAGCAGTTGGTGAGCGAGGGGTTTCAGGTGCTCGTCTACACGACGGACGATCCCATAACCGCGCGGCGTTTGAAGGAAGCGGGAGCGACTTCGGTCATGCCGGCCGGCAGCCCCATCGGCAGCGGGCAAGGGGTTTTGAATCCCAACAACATTCGGATTTGCTTGGAGTACCTCAAAGATGGCGACCCCGATTATCCGGTGATCGTCGACGCCGGTGTCGGCGCCGCGAGCGACGTCAGCGGGGCCATGGAGCTGGGCTGTGACGGCGTCTTACTGAATACGGCAATCGCCGGCGCCAACGATCCACTGATGATGGCGCATGCCATGCGAGAGGCAACGCGTGCCGGGCGTTGGTCGTATCGCGCGGGACGCATCCCACGGAAACTGTATGCAACCGCCTCCAGCCCGGAAGCGGATTTCGCGCGGCGCTAATTGTCATGCCGCAAACGAACCGAGCGTTTAAATCGTGTGCCCACCGTCGACGGTCATCACCGAACCGGTGCAGTAGCTCGAGGCCGCTGACGCTAAGTAAACCGTCATTCCCACCAGTTCCTCCGGTTGGGCAATCCGCTTGAGCGGCAGTTTGCCGACGACACTGTTGAGAATCTTTTCGTTCGACCACAGCGCCTGGCTGAACTGCGTTTTAATCAGACCCGGGCAGAGCACATTGACGCGGACCGAATCGCCACCCCATTC
Organism: Symmachiella macrocystis; assembly: GCF_007860075.1. NCBI lineage: Bacteria > Pseudomonadati > Planctomycetota > Planctomycetia > Planctomycetales > Planctomycetaceae > Symmachiella > Symmachiella macrocystis. The sequence goes on along the minus strand of NZ_SJPP01000003.1, from coordinate 589,426 downwards.
GGCCGCCATCACTTTGGTCAAACTGATCAGGGCCGCTTTGCTCATGCTGTACAGCCCCAGCATCGGTTCGGGGCGAAGTCCGCCAATGCTGCTGACATTGATGATCGACCCGCCGCCGCGCGAGACCATAATCGGGTGCACGAGTTTGGCGAGATTCAGCGGCCCCTTGACGTTGACCTCCATGATCTTGTCAAAGGCGGCGTCATCGTTGTCCAACAACGGGCCAAAGACCGGATTCGTCGCCGCGTTGTTGACAAGAATATCGACGCCACCAAACGTCTCGACCGCATGGTTGACCAATGCCTGTAGATCTTCGTCGCGGCCCATATGCGCGGGAATGCCGGTCGCTTCGCCGCCGTTGACGCGAATGGTTTTGACCGCCTCGTCGATCCCCTCTTGTTTCCGGCCGCAGAGCACTACTTTGGCGCCGGACTGTGCCAAGCCACTGGCCATTGCCAATCCGATACCCCGGCTGGAACCGGTGATCAGGGCCACCTTGTCGGTCAAATCAAATAGATTGTTGGTCGGTTCGGTCATGGCGTGTTGCTTTCGATTGTTCGTCTGAGAACATCATGGGATCAGTTGTTGAAATGTGTCGCGAATGCTTGCCGGCGAAAGGTCCCGCAACGAATGCACCACCTGATCGGCGGCTGACAATTCCTCGTCCGTATGCCCGGCACTGACCAAGGCGATGCAGACCATTGAAGCGGCGTGTGCGGCGGCGATCCCTGCCTGTGCGTCCTCGATGACGACGCAATTGCGTGGTTCGACTTCCAAACCGGCAGCCGCTTTGAGAAACACCTCTGGATGCGGCTTGCCTCGCGTCACGTCGCGGGCAGTCACCACGGCTTTAAGGTGATCTCTTTTGCTAAGTAAGTCAATCACCAAATCGACATTTTCCAGCGGACCGGACGACCCCACGGCTATCGGAATTCCCTCAGCAGCGAGGGCATCGATCAATTCGCGGGCTCCGTCCATCGCCCGAAAGTCCTCGCGCAGAATGTCGCGAAAATGCAATTCCTTGGCATCATCGATCTCGGCGATCGCCTCGGGCGTGGGGGCGTCCAGCAGACCGCACTCGACAATCACCTCACGGCTAACGCGTCCAAAAGTGGTCAAGAATTGCGCCCGGGTGAACTTAAAACCCCGTTCAGCCGCTAAGCGTTGCCAACTTTCATAGTGCGCGTTGTAGGAATCAACCAGGACGCCGTCCATGTCAAAAATCACTGCGGGAAATTCGCTCATGCGTAAGAGAAGCCTATCGTGGGGTACGTTATTTCAGAGCAGACGCGACACTCACAGTTTGGTCGTCTCATCGAGTTGCTGTTACATGATGATGCCGTCGATGACGTAGATCCGTTCTCCCTTCACTCCGTGAGGGAGCGTGTCGATACGCAGGCGGGCGAAATGCTCACGGTAACGGTCTTCCACGTCCGACTTGCTGGTAAAGTAGCGGACGTGCGCAGCTGAGTCATAACTGGGAACCGAACCCAAGAACCGGGTGCCGGGCTTGATCTTGCTCAAGACTTCGTGATCGCGTTCGATGTGCTCCAAGACTTCAGTGCAAACGACGGTATTGTAGTCGACGGTTTCGAATAAATCGGTTTCAAAAATGTCCGCGACATGAAACTCGCGATCGGGATAGGTAGCCCTTGCAAATTCGATGCGGGCTTCACTGAAGTCAAAACCGCAGTACCGTGTCACGCCCACGTCGCGCAACAAGCCCGCCAAATGCCCCGGTCCGCAACCAATATCGAGGACCGATTCGTCCCCATCTGGGGCCAATCGTGTCACCAAAGCGGCGAACAAGAAGTAATATCGAAATGCCGTGTAGTGCTCCGGCTTATGCGCATTGCCCCGGAACTTTTCACTGTACCAGTGAGCATCCTTTTCCTTGCCGGTCATTTTGACAGTACCTGACTGTTCCATCCGATTTCCCCCTTCCATGAAGTGATCGTTAGCATTTCTCGGTCGCTCTCGAAGAACCGGCCGAAACGTTACCAAAAACACCAAAGCCACACAATTCGACTTCACTGACTGGTCCGCACGCCACACCGCTCCTCAGGTCTGTTTCCTCAAGCCTTGGGGAACTTTGACGGCGGACTCCCCTGGAAAAACCAGTCCGCCGGCCATCGGACGGGAGACTTGTTGCAATCGGATTGATACACCGGTATCGTTGCGATGACAGGTCGACGCATGGTCGGTGACATCCTTTTTATGCCGCTCGTTCCCAAACTTGGACACGAATAACGCCATGAAGCTGCAACAGACTCCTTGGTTTGACCGTAAAGATGCCGGCAGTACCGAGTGGCAATTTACGCTGCGTTTGTTGGAATCAGCTCTTCGGGCAAACCATGAAGACGAGTTGCTGCAAAACCAATTGCCCGATGTGGCCAGCGAATTGCAGGCACAGTGGGTGGGGCTGGTCCGCAAAACTCCACAATGGGAACTGTCGGCGCAATTTGGCCATATCAATCTCACCGAATTGCCGTTTAATGAGTTGGACAACGCGCTGGACGGCGGGGTGGCCATGTTCATTGCGCCGCCCGATGGCGACGAGTTTTGGCCGCTGATTGGTGTTCCCTTTACACAGCCCGACCTCTCGGGCGAGTTGTTGCTCTTTTCCGGCCGCGATCTCCAGCCTGAACAAGTCGGGTCGGCGTTGATGCTTGGTTGGGGGCTTGGTTCGGCCATTGCTGCTGTTCGCCGTTATCAGACCAGTCAGCGGCGGAGTGAACGTCTGGAAGCGATCCTGAAAATCGCCTCGCAACTCAGCCACGAACGAGAAACCGTTCCCCTGTTAGAACTGATCGCCAATGAGGCGACACGGTTATTGGAAGCCGATCGCGCTAGCATCTTCATCTGGGACCAGGATCACCGGCAGGTCATTGCCTGCCCCGCATTGGGAGTCGAAGGGGGCACGCTGCGGCTTTCCGATAGTGCGGGAATCGTCGGCGAAGTCATTCAAACCGGCACGTCCATACAGGTCGACGATGCGTATCGCGATGCGCGGTTTGACAAAAAGGTCGATGTCAAAAGCGGATACAAAACGGAAAACCTGCTGTGCGTGCCGTTGCTCAACGGCGACGGCGAGCGGATCGGCGCTTTTGAGGTGATCAATAAACTCGCCGGCGCGTTCACTGAGGAAGACGAAGAAAGTCTAACGCAACTGGGTATACAAGCGGCAACGGCCCTGCAGTCCACGCAAGACCGCGAGCAGTTGGTCAGAACGCAAAAACAACTGACCGAACAGGTGACTGAAGGCGTACGAATTGTGGGCGAAAGCCCGGCAATCACCGTGCTCAAAGATACGATTCAGCGGCTGGCCGCCACGGAATTGCCGGTGCTCATTTTGGGTGAGAGTGGAACCGGGAAAGAGGTCGTCAGCCAATCCCTGCACTATCACGGCCCGCGCCGCGATCACCCGTTTGTCGCTGTCAACTGCGCCGCTTTGGCGGAGACGTTGCTGGAAAGCGAATTGTTCGGCCATGAGAAAGGCGCCTTCACCGACGCACACGAAGCGCGGCAGGGCAAATTTGAATTGGCCGAGGGGGGAACGCTGTTTCTCGACGAAATTGGTGATATGACCCTGGGCGGACAAGCTAAGTTGCTGCGTGTGCTGGAGCAAAAAGTCATTACCCGCGTGGGCGGATCGCAAACCATTCCGATCAACGTTCGCGTGGTGGCAGCCACGAACGCCAACCTTTCCGAAGCAGTGCGGACCAAGAAGTTTCGCGAGGATTTGTATTATCGGTTGGGGGTGGTGACGTTGGATCTGCCACCACTGCGCGATCGTCCCGAGGACGTGCTCCTGTTGGCGGAGTATTTTCTGTCACAGTTCTCCGTGCAAGCGGGACGCAAACGGCTGAAGATCAGCGCCGATGCGCGACGGCGACTGCAGGCACACTCCTGGCCCGGCAACATCCGTGAACTTCGCAATCTGATGGAGCGGGTCGCTTTTTTAGCGCCGGGCGAGAAGGTCGAAGTCTCCGATTTAGCATTCATCCTCAGCCCCGATCGTTCGTCGATGGGGCAGGAAGAGGACCCTTCGGATGGAACGCTGGCTGATGCCACCAAGCACTTTCAACAACGCTTCATACGCGGCGCTGTGAAACGGGTGCAAGGCAACATGAGCGAAGCGGCTCGCATGTTGGGACTGCATCGCTCGAACCTGTACCGCAAGATGCGACAGCTCGAAATGGGCGAAGCCGAGGATGCTGAGGATTAGTTTGCGATTGCGGCGTTGTGCATTGCTGTTTTGAAGTACCGAATGGCCTCTGCATGAATGGCATTCGTGCGTTGTCCCTCGGCGCAGGCAGCGGAGCGGATGGCAATGATGTCGGGGGCAAAGTCGATCAGCGTCGGTACGTTCTCAGCCGCGATTTGTCCCGCGACCGCCACCAGTTGATCGGCTGAGTGGATATCGTTCACCAAAGCTCGCAGCTGGGGCTTTGAAAGCCAATCGAACAGTCCGCGACCTGTTTTTGCGAAGGTGTCAAACAATACACCGGCGCAGCCAGCTTCGGCAGCCGCAGCGACGATCTCGAGCGGCGGGGGGCTGTCAGCCAGTTCCCAGTCAATATAGGCAACTGCGATCCAGGAGATATTCCGATTGGCGGCCAATTCGAACTGGCGACGCACCCCGGTCCAACGCTGCTGCCAATCCAAATCCGGACGCAAGCCGGCGGTGCCTAGTTTTGCATAGCTGATTCCGGCCGGCAGAGCAGGGGGGGCTGCCGCGTACCAATCTGTGGTCTCCCCCAAGGCCGTGCTGACCTCCACATCGACCTGCTGCTGCTGAATCACATCGGCAACCGCCGAAATCGCCTCGATATCGGCCATTCCCAGCGAGCCTCGTGCCGGTTCTTTGATATCTAGGATGTCACATCCGCCCTGAAGCGCCGCTTCTGCCTCAATTTCGTTGCGAACACTGACCAATAATTGCGGCGGCATACTGGAGTGGCTTTCTGCAGGAGGGAGTGGGGCTGTTGTGGGACGCTGTGGTTGGTCGTCGTGCCGTAATTGACTTGAGGGTAATACTTTGCGTCAGTCCAGTGGGCGTGGGGTCGTGAGACGATTTGTTCAAGTACTGTTTGCTAGGATGGCTCAAATTTATCGAAATTCTGCCGATTCGCAACGAACTCACGCGTTCTTAACAGGCTTGCCCTTTAGGGATGGTCGGTTGGCTGTTAAACTACGGCGGTGATTCGGCCGAATTTCCATGGGTGGAGGGCACCTTGGGCAAGCCTTTCGGTTGTGTTTTCCGCATTTGATGGAACGTCCAGCGCGATGCGGATGCTCGGATCGAGCGGATTGCTCTCTCGGTCCTTCTATTTCCATTGAAGATTACACGCCCCACTTATCATTCCGCTGCGTAGCGTTTCTGGAGTTTTTGACTGGTTTTCGCTTGTTTTGACCAGCGATTCGCGGAAACGGCTTCGTGTTTCTTATTGAACTCACAATTAACGTGGAAAATCCGATTCCCATGCGACGCACCGACCTTCGTAACATCGCCATTATTGCGCACGTTGATCATGGGAAAACAACCCTCGTCGACGCTCTATTGCGCCAAAGCGGACAATTTCGTGATGCGCAACTTCAGGAAGATTGCATTCTCGATTCCAACGATTTGGAACGCGAACGGGGCATCACGATTCTGGCCAAAAACATCGCCATCAACTACGAAGGCGTGAAGATCAACATCATTGATACCCCGGGACACGCTGACTTTGGCGGCGAGGTCGAGCGGGTGTTGAAGATGGCTGATGGGGCGATTCTGTTGGTCGACTCCTTCGAGGGGCCGCGACCGCAGACACGTTTTGTGCTCAGCAAAGCCTTGGAATGTGGATTGAAGCCGGTTGTGGTCATCAACAAAATCGACCGTGCCGACTGCCGGCCCGACGAGGTGTTGTCGCAGGTGTTCGACTTGCTGGTGGAGCTTGGGGCGGACGACGAAACGTTGGATTTCCCCTACGTTTACGCCAGTGCCCGCGAAGGTTACGCCACGCACGATCCCAACGAGAAGACCGAATCGATTCACCCCGTGTTAGACATGGTGATCGACAATATTCCGGGACCCAAAGTCGACGCCGAAGCGCCGTTTCAGATGATGGTCACCACGATCGCTTGGTCGGAGTACGTGGGACGCGTCGCCATTGGCCGTATCAATTGCGGCGAAGTTTCAAACGGTGACAAAGTGGCCGTCCTCAAAGGGGGCGGCAGCCAAGTTGCCGGTGAGGTCGTGAACCTGCAACTGTTCGACAAACTCGGTCGCACCGATGCTGAAACGGCGACCGCTGGGGATATTGTTGCTTTGACCGGTCTCCCCGATCCTGAAATCGGCGATACCGTTTGTCATCCCGAACATCCCAACCCGCTGGAACGTGTCGCCGTCGACGAGCCGACGCTCTCGATGCTGTTTACTATCAATTCGTCGCCGTTGGCTGGACGCGAAGGAAAATTCGTCACCAGCCGCCATTTGCGGGCGCGATTGATGAAGGAATTGGAATCAAACGTTGCCTTGCGCGTCGAAGAAGCGGATCAGAACGACGCCTTTATGGTCTCCGGTCGGGGATTGTTGCACCTTTCGATTTTGATCGAGCAGATGCGGCGCGAAGGATACGAATTGTCGGTTGGCAAGCCTCAGGTGATTCGCAAAGAGATCGACGGCAAATGGCACGAACCGTTTGAAAGCCTGGAAGTGGACGTGCCTGCCAACGTGGTTGGTTCGGTGATGGAAATGGTCGGTGCCCGTCGCGGTCAAATGGAGGAGATGTCGGGCGGATCGACCGGAATGACGCACGTGCGATTTTCGATCCCGGCACGCGGACTCATCGGACTGCGGACACGCGTGCTGAACGCCACCAAAGGCGAAGCCATCATGCACCACCGCTTTGAAAGCTTCAAACGCTGCGAAGGGGAGATTCCACGGCGTCCCAACGGCGTGTTGGTTTCACAGGAAAACGGAAAAGTCGTCGGATACGCCTTGTGGAAACTACAGGAACGGGCTGACATGTTCGTATCGCCCGGCGATGATTGTTACGAAGGCATGGTCATTGGAGAAAACTCCCGCGATTGCGACATGGTCGTCAATCCGATTCGCGAAAAGAAACTGTCCAATGTCCGGTCATCAGGCGCCGACGACGCAATCTTGTTGCGGCCACCGCGGAAAATGTCATTGGAAATGGCGCTTGAATACATTGAAGAAGATGAGTTCGTAGAAATTACGCCGGGCTGCATTCGCCTGCGTAAGATCGTACTCACCGAGAACGGCCGTAAACGACAAGGACGCAGCAAGACGGCCTAACCGGCCGCCGTTCCCGACAACACCATGACTGACAAACCACAGATTGTTCTCGGCAGCCGAAATCTCAAGAAGAGCAGCGAGATCAAGGATCTTTTGGCGCCACACGGTATCGATGTCATCAGCGTTGCCGAAGTGGCTGATCTTGCGGAGGTCGTCGAGGATGGAGCGTCGTTTGCTGAAAACGCCGCCAAGAAGGCCCGGGAACCGGCGTTGGAATTATCACGGTGGGTGTTGGCCGAAGATAGCGGGTTGATGGTCGATGCCTTGGACGGCCGTCCAGGGATTTACTCGGCTCGTTATGCGGGAGAAAATGCGAGCGACCAACAAAACAACGACAAGTTGTTAACGGAGTTGGCCGACGTGCCGCCAGCTCAGCGCTCTGCCGGTTATGTGTGTAGCATCGCTTTGTCCGATCCTGATGGGCAGATTCGCCTGACCGCCGAAGCGAGCTGTCGCGGACGGATCATCGACAGTCCGCGCGGGACCAATGGCTTTGGTTACGATCCGCTGTTCATGATTCCCGAATATCATCGGACGTTCGGCGAATTGGACGCGGTCGTCAAACAACGCCTCAGTCATCGTGCACGGGCTTTTGCCCGGTTCATCCCGCGACTGGTGGCACTCTTCAGTCGTGATTGCTAAGCGTAATAAACCTTAGCCATTTCCGCCGGTGACGGTGCGGATTACCAATTCCAGGAATGGTAGGCAAAGTTCGTGGACCTTACCTATCATTTCCAAGAAATCGTCCTCGTAACCTCAAAACTCCTCTTGTAAAGTTCGTGTTAAGGCGGAGAATGGAGTAATGTCCTGACCGGACTCACCCCATTGCTGAGGACCGGTGCTAGTGCCGGAATCGCTTCGACTTTGTGAGTTCTTCGCGTGGCGTTGCTTGAGTATACGTATGCTCGCCAATTGCCGGGAAAATTTACAAGCTTGGTTGACTGACGTGCACGAGTCCTCACATGAACGTCCCGCCTAAGACCGCACCGTTGCTGCCAACCAGCACGAAGAAAATACCCCTGGAAAAACAACTAAGATTAGACCTCCCTCAAGAGGACTCGCGCGGATTTTATTGTGATCGCGGCACGGAAATGGTTCGTCCGGATTAGAATTCCAATAGTGTTTGGCGTTTGACAGATTGTTACGAGATTAGTCGAAATCAACGGACTGTGACGTAAAACCAGGAGCGATACTCAAATATGACGGCCACTCTACAAGCCAACGGTCGCCGCGAATTGCATTATGGCAATCTCAACGACATTGTCACGGATGCGGAAAGCCTGGCAGCGGGGGAATACCAGACGTTGGGTGAGTGGTCGTTCGGACAAATCCTAGAGCATTTAGCGGTGTCTTTGGATTGTTCGTTTGACGGCTTTCCATTTCAGGCACCTTGGTTTTTGCGAACGTTGGTGGCGCCGTTTATCAAAAACGGTTTCATCACAAAACCGATGCGGGCAGGCTTCAAACTACCGGCCAATGCAGGAGCATTGTCGCCGGGAGACGTTTCGGTCGAGGAGGGATTGTCGCATTTGAAAAAGGCAGTCGCACGTTATGAAACGGAAACGCCGAACGTCCACCATCCGGTCTTTGGCAGAATGGCCCGGCAGGAATGGGTGTCGCTCGGGCTGCGGCATGCTGAGTTGCATATGAGTTTTGTGGTGCCTTTCGGCGATTGACGAAATGGACCGTGCACCGTGGTGCGGAAATAGACGACAAAATTGTGCGGGGGTTCGGACGATTGAAGTTAGGCGAATTATTAGAGGAGTTCGACGGCCTGGATCCTGAAGAATCTTTGCAGACGTTGATTGAAATGTCCCTCGATCTGCCGGAGTTATCGCCCGAGCGGGCGGCGGAGCGGGAAGATACCCGACGATTGGTCAAAGAGTGCCAAACCCCGGTTTATTTGTGGGTCGACGTCGTGGACGGCCAAGCTCAGTTGGAGGCGTATGTCACGGAGCGGTCTCCCACCGTTCGTGGTTACGTCTCGATGTTAGTGGAAGGACTCTCAGGCGCGCCAGCTACGGATGTGGCTACCGTTCCGGAGGATTTGTTAGGCCAGTTGGGCTTGGCGGAGACTTTGGGAATGACGCGCCGTCGCGGTTTTACGGGTCTAATGCGAAGGATCAAGCGAGAAGTCGCGGAGCAGGCCGACGGCAAGAACTTTTCCACCTGAGTTGCGTCATAGCTGTTTCCCATCGGGAAATATCTGGACAAGACCAACGAGAGTTTGTGATTTTTTTCTTGACTTGGCTGCCTCTCAGGAGTTTTCTAAAGAGGTGAGGCCAAGAAATTGGCATCTGCCAGTTTGAGTGTCGTTTTATAAAAGGACGCAGCCAATCCATATTGGCCGCCGACTGAGCTGAACAAAAAACCCATGCGGTTATCCGCATGCTCACAGATGCTGTATTAATTGATATGACGGAGAAACCATTGATGCCCCAAATTGACACTTCGATTCCGCGGATGTTGCCCGCGGCAGATTTGCCGGGATATACGTATATACCGGGAACTGTGACCCCGCATCCCATTCGTGATCCCCGCGGACATAGCCATGGTAAAAAAGGTCCCCCCCCGCCACCGTTGAAGGCCGAGGGCTGGGCTGATAGTCGCAATTACCTGGTGGCCATCGATCTGTTTAACATTGGATATTATTGGGAAGCCCACGAGGAGTGGGAGCGTCTGTGGCGAGCCACCGGCCCTGATACGCTGGTCGGTCGTTTTCTCAAAGGGTTGATCAAGCTTTCTGCCGCCGGCGTTAAAGTCCGCGAAAACAGCCTGCATGGTGTCCGTCGGCACGCGGCCTCGGCCGGCGAAGTTTTTGCCGATGTGGCCGCCGAAGTCGGTGAGGATTATTTCTGCGGACTGGAATTCACCGTATTGCAATACGCAGCCGATCGCGCCGCCCAATTGGTTTACAAAAGCGATCTGCCGGCCGGGGTGCCGTTGCGGGTCTTTCCGTTTTTGCTCGAACCACAACCCTTCCCGTTTTCGTAATACAAGAAGTCAGAGCGTCCTGAAAAAAATGAGCGGCAGTGTGTCACAGTGACGCGCGGTCGCTTCTTTTTTTTGATGCATGGCAATATGCGCTGGCGACTATTTTTGTACACTCAAAGTCAGGGTCGAGCAGGCCGCCTGTTCCACCGCTGCGGGCGACAAATGCAGGCTGTGGTATTTTTTATCCAACCAGTCGGCGAGTTGATCGTCGTAATGCGGGCTGCCCGGTTGGCCTGATTGGCTTTGCGCGTCTTGTGCAAATAGCACGGGTGCCGATTGGTTAAAGTCGGCAATCATTCGATAGCCGCTGCCGGTCACTGCGCGGCCATCGGGGCTGTACCCGGTGTTGCCCACAGTCGTCATATCACCGGGCACCGGGGCATCGCCATGATTGAGCAACGCTCCCAAGTCGCCGATCCGGCTGAGGACATGCCGCAGCGGCATGCGGTGCCAACGTTCCCACCGCCACGTCGCCAATTCCGGTCCCATCCGTTCAGTAAGTTCGGCGATCGTCAATTTGAACGTGTCCACGACGGCGTCAATCCGATTACGGCGATGAAACCAGCCGTTGCTGTCGGCGGCCAATAGTCGCGATGCGATGCCGGCCGCTGCGCCGGCGACAAAATCAGCAACCTCTCCGTCAAAGCGTTCGTTTGCGACCGTCTGGCACCAATTGACGAAAAAGGCGTTGAACAAAGTGGGGGCGACTTCGTGCGGGTCGCAGCGACAATTCCATCCGCTCAGCGCGTCGATGGCTTGTGCTAATGGGGGTGTGGAGTGTGATTCGAGAATTGCGACTAACGACGGAACGCATTCGACCGCCCGCAGCGACAGCGAGTCGACCTGCATGGCAGCCATGTCATCCCGTGAGAGCTGCGGTTTGGATTCGATCATTTGGCGGATGCGACGCGCACGCTGGCAACTACTCCACGTTCCGTACAGCGGGTAGGGAAAGTCGTCATCAGCAACGCGGTTGTTGGCGGTGCAGATCCAACCTCGCTCGGGATCGGACCAATGCGGCATCTGCTCAAACGGAATCAGGCCGGTCCATTGGTGGTCTGGGTCCCAGCCGGGACGATATCCTCGTTCGTTGAGTTTTCGTTGAGGAATCCGCCCGGTGGCTTTAAAGCCGATGTGCCCCTGTTCGTCGGCCGCCACGACGGCGAATGTCGGGACATGCCACGGTTGCGAAGCGGCGAATAATCCTTCCACGCTTTTCGCTTGGTTCATTTGCAACAATGCGGTTAGCCAACCACTGCTATGCCGTCCCAACCAGCGCAAGGAGACCGCACCGGTATTCCTGGCGGCAGCCGGCAGAATGTCATTCACGATTGGCCCGTTGCGACTAAACTGGATTGTCGTGTGGATCGGCTGTGCATTTTTGACAACGATCGTTTCTGTCAATTCCTGCGCCGGTTCCCATTTTCCATCGTAGAGAAATGCGCCGGGATGCTCGGGATCGGTTTGTTCCTGATATAGGTCCCGCTGCGAGCAGAGGTTGTTCGTGCAACCCCAGGCGACGTGTTCGTTTTGACCGAACATCATTGCCGGCATGCCAATATAGGTCATGCCGGCCACGTTGAATGAACCGCCGCACAAATGCGCTTCGTACCAACAAGAGACTGCCGCAAACGCAATATGTGGGTCACTGGCCAACAGCGGTTTTCCTGAGACGGTTTTGTTTCCGGCCAAAACCCAATTGTTGCTGCCATGTGCTTCAAAGGGGGACCCTTGCACGACACCGACCGGCTCCACATCTCCCGCTGCTGTGGTCGGGTAAGCGCCGGGGGGCAGCATGGCTTCGTCGTCCGCTTCACCCAACAGAAAGTCGCGATACAACGGGCCGTTGCCTAATTGTCGTTTGACCAATTCCGGAATGGCAATCACGCGGAAGCGTCCGGTGAGGTACCACTGCAATTCGATTTCGATTGCCAGCGAATCGACTTCGGTCCAAGGCTCGGGCTGGTAATCGAGCAGAGCAAACTCAATCGGCAGTAAATCTCCCACGGCTTCGATATGTGCATTGATCCCGGCGGTAAAGGCGGTAAGCAGGGTCCGGGTTTGGCTGGGAAGCTGTTGCCATTGTGCCTCCGCAATGGCACGAAAGCCGATGGTGCGTGCGGTCAGGTCAAGATCAACGGCGGCTTCACCGACAACTTCCGCTAATCGCCCTGAACTTTTACGGCGAAGGTTGTCGAGTTGAAACAACCGGTCGGCCGCCATCGCGTAGCCGTAGCCTACGAATAGATCCACATCGTTTTCGGCAACAATGTGCGGAATGCCACGATCGTCGCGGTGGATCTTTGTCGTCGCGGAAATCGGCGCCGGTATTGCGTTGGAGTTCGGCGATAACCGCCGCCTGGTTTCATTCGTCCACCACTCTTGGAATTGGCCACTTTCGATCTGGAGGTCGCGGCAAAGCGCTTCAATCGTTTCACCGGAACCCAAACGACGTAGCAAATCTTCCGTTGAGAATTGCATGGAGCCTTCCTTAATCTGTGGTGCGCCTGGGATTAACCCTTCTTGGGTTTCATAGCTGCTTGCAGTTGGTCCCATTGTTCGGACGAGACCGCTTCGAGGCCGTTGAACTGTCCAGCGGCGCGGACCCATTCTCCGCCGTCGATGGTGATGCAATCGCCGTTGATGTAAGCGCTGAAGTCGGACATCAAATAGGCAGCCAGGTTGGCCAATTCCTGATGTTCACCGACGCGGCCAACGGGGATGCGGTGCGATGCGTCAAACGTCTCCTTAAGAGCATCCGGCATCAATCGCGACCAGGCCCCTTCGGTGGGAAATGGGCCGGGTGCGACGGCGTTTAAGCGAATGCCGTACTTGCCCCATTCCGATGCCAGCGAACGTGTGAGTGCCAAGACTCCAGCCTTGGAAACGGCCGAGGGGACGACATATCCCGATCCGGTCCAGGCGTACGTGGTGACGATGTTTAAAAAGCTTCCTCGTTGCCCGGCATCAATCCAACGCTTTCCCATTGCCAAAGTGCAGTTGCTGGTTCCGCGTAATACAATATCGACAATCGTGTTGAAGGCGTTGTAGGACAGCCGTTCGGTGGGGCAGATGAAATTGCCCGCCGCGTTATTGATCAGACCATCGACCGCGCCAAACTTCTCGATTGCCGCATCAATGAGTGCCTCGACCTGTTCCGGGTCGCGGACGTCGCAGGCTTGTCCAAAAACCTTCGCCCCGGTGGCCTCGGCCATTTCGGCGGCCGATTCGGCAATCACATCTGCCCGGCGACCACAGATAACCAGGTTTCCACCCAGTTGCGCGATGTATTGGCCCATCGAACGTCCCAAGCCGGTGCCACCGCCGGTAACGATGATTGTTTTTCCATCGAACGTGCCGTCTTTGAGCATGGAGTCTGTACAGGGAGGAATAGTCATACAATTGACCTTGGCTGATGCAGGAGAATCCACTCGACCGGAGTGGGCGGAAACTAGAGAAATGAATATCACCGACTATCATAGCTGCCTGATGAAACGGGGTCGACCTTGCCAACAAAACAGCCCGGCCTTTCATCCTGCAAAGGGCGATGTTCTTGCCGACTGGGGACGGACTGCTATGGTGTTCAGGCGGTGCTGATATTATTCGTACGTTTTATCTGGATGAATTACAAAGACGAGAGAAGAAATGCCGATTTCCGCCGAAAAGTTGCAAGCCATTCGTCAAACGGTGACTCGCGACCGCCTGTTGGCGACGGCTCGGCGATTGATTGATATTCCTAGCCCCACCTGCGACGCCGGTGCCGTGGCCGATGCACTGGCTGCTTTTCTGGCGGAGGAGGACTTCCAGGTGGAGCGTCCGCAGGCGGCGTGGCCGACATCGCCGGCGGTCGTGGTGCGGTGGGACTCAGGGAAACCGGGGCGGACCTTGCAATTCAACGGACATTTGGACACGGTGCACTTGCCGTTCGCTCCATCAGCTGTCGAGGGAAACCGCCTAACCGGGAGTGGAGCGAGCGACATGAAAGCGGGTGTGGCCGCCATGGTCGAAGCGCTGCGTGTCGTGCGCGATTCGGAGGTTTTGGATGGCGGCGGAGTTTTGCTGACCGCTCACGATCTGCATGAAGCGCCGTGGGGAGATTGCCGGCAGTTGAATCAGTTGATCGACGACGGGTATGTGGGGGACGGCGTCTTGATTCCCGAATACACGCACGACGTCTTGCCGGTGATCGGTCGCGGAAATGCGCATCTAAAAATCAAAATCAGCCGCCCGGGACAGCCGGTGCACGAAGTCTTTCGCCCGCGCGAAGAACCGAACGTTTTAGAAGTCGGAGCAAAGCTGACGCAACGATTGTTGGACTGGAACGTGGAATTGGAAAAGAACAGTCATCCAATGGCGGGCTGCGCGAGCGCATTTGTGGGGATGCTGAATTGTGGCGAAATGTACAACCAATATCCGCAAACCTGCGAGTTGCAGGGAACGCTGCGATGGTTGCCGGGGCATGCTTGGGAAGAAGTTCGCCGCGACTATCAAACGCTGGTTGCAGATGTAGCCGCAAAGACAGGGGCAACGATCGATGCCGAGTTTTTGCTGATTCGTGACGCGTTCGAACTCGATGAGCAAAGCGACCTAGCAGCTACGTTTCAGAATGTTTATGCGCACGTAACGGGCGAGAAACTGCCGATCGGGGCCAAGCCGTTTGCCGACGATGGGAGTTGCTTCTGGCAGAAAAAAGGGATCGCAGCAATTACGCACGGGCCGGAGGCGGGGGGCGCGCACACGACGAGCGAGTGGGTGAACATCGACGATCTGGTCCGCGTGGCGGTGGTCTATGCGGCAACGGTGGTCGGGTTTTGTGAATGACCGTTGACGGTTTTTCCTTTGTGTCAGGCGGCGCTCTTGTCCTCGTCGGATGCTTCCTTCTCGGCCGCGTCGTCAGCAGCGGCTTGGGCTTCGGCGGCCGCAGCATTGTCAGCGGTAAGTTTTCTGTGAGCCGCTTCTTCGCGGTTGGCCTGTTCTTCGGCCAGCATGGCCTCTTTGCCGCTGATGATCGAATCGGCGTCGAAGCGTTTGCCGAAGTACATTTCCTGGGCGGATTCGTTTTTCAAAACGGTTTCCGCGTCGCCCGAGACGAGCACTTGACCAGCACAGATCACATAAGCGCGATCGGTGATCGTGAGCGTTTCCCGTTCGCGGTGGTCGGTCAGCAAAATGGCGATGCCGGTGTCGCGCAGTTCGCGGATGATGTCTTGGATGCTGTGAATCGTGACCGGGTCGATACCGGTGAATGGTTCGTCGAGCAGAATCAACGCCGGTTCACTGGCCAAGCAGCGCGCAATTTCCAAGCGGCGACGTTCCCCCCCGGAGAGGTGCGATGCAACCGATTTGCGCAGACGTGTTAGCCCAAATTGCTCCAACAGTTCATCCGTGATTTTGCGGCGCTCGCGGCGCTTCACGTGTAGCATTTCCAAAATGGCAATGATGTTTTGTTCGACCGTCAACTTGACGAAGACACTCGATTCCTGGGCCAGGTACCCCATGCCATATTGGGCCCGTTTGTACATCGGCCAATTGGTCACGTCGACGCCGTCGAGTAGCACCTGACCTTCGGCGGGAGCGATCATGCCGCAGGTCATGCGAAAGGTGGTGGTCTTGCCGGCACCGTTGGGGCCGAGCAATCCTACTATTTCCCCGCGTTCGACATTCAGGTCGACACCGTTGACGACGCGGCGTCCACCGTAAACCTTGGCCAGGCCTTGTGCTTGCAAAATAGACATGAGTTCACTCATCCTCCGTGACGTGTGAGATCATCAAATATGAAAACCGCCGGTTACTCAATACGCTGCCAACGTCGCCATTGCGGATAGAAGGGGACCGACAAGCTGGGGTACTTGGATTTCTCTAATTCCATCGGCCCGTTGGGCCCCAACGGCTGAACAGGGCGATAATCACCAGGCCCGACTTCAACAACCTCGGGCTGGTTGTAATACCAAACGGGAATCCCGTGTCCATTGTTCAAAAACGGAATGCCGTGTGGCCAGTAGATGAAAAATGCCTTGCCAATCAACAAATCGCGGGGAACTGCATGATTGTGTAGCGATTCGTTGTTGTCACCAATGCGATTGGGGATGCGTCCAGAATCCCACAGTCGGCTGTCCTTGCTGCGGGCACTGTTGTCGCCCAGTACGAAGAACTCGTCTTCGCCTAACTCGAATTCGTTCGACTGCATGTCGACATAGCCTTGGCTATGCCCTTTGCCTGAGAATGCTGTTTCCGGATTGGCCAGAAAGGTGCGTAACTCCGATAATCTGGTCGGTGCTCTAAAGTCGACCTGTGCATGTGTGCCGTTGCCGAGATTATCCTTAGAGCAACTGAGGTAATAGACGTCGCGGGAGACGTTCAAGTGTGAGATCGACAGCGAAGCATCGCGAGCAGCGATGCCCACCGGGGCCAAGTCGCGGTTCGTCGGTTTGCGCTGCGACAAGGTGATCGGCGGAACGATTCCGCCACCTTCACCAAAATCAATCAGGTCTCCGTCGATCCACAGTAACAACCGATCGTCGACATTTGCGAATTCGACGTCATACGATCCGGCTTGATTGAGCGGGGTGTTGGCGTCGGTCGCCCCTTTGAGCGGAACGGGATCGAGATTAAAGCTGGTGTCGACATATTCCAACGCCGCTGTGCCGGTGGTGAGGTCGATGCGGCAGCGATACCAACGGTCCCCTTCGACCAACTCCAACAGCAATTCGCCCTGAGGTTGTAACAGGTTCACTTCGCAATTGAGGGTCAAGTCGCCGACCCAGTGCACGCCCCACGTATCAGTCGGCGGTTGTGGAAACAGATCGCCAGTCGGTGTCGTCCGCTGCGCGATGCCCTGGGAGATTCCCGAATTGTACGACGAAAAATCAGTGATCAATTGCGGCGGAGGTTGCGGTTCGTCAACGCGCTCGCCGCTCAACACGCGCCGCCAGTCGTCGGCGAACGGTACGATGTGCCGATACCGCAACCATTGCCAGTCGTCGCTCGGTGGGGCCGCTGCCGAGAATTGAAAACTGCGTTTTATCGCGTCTTCCGACCAGCCATTTTTGACGACCGACCATTTTCCGTCCACAGTGGCAACAGATGCCCAACGCTCGGGCCAACCCGCATCGAGAAGTTGCTGAGCCGGCTTGTCGTTGTCAAACACGGGGATTTGCAACTTCTTTTGTTTTTCCGGAGATTTCCGCAGAATCTGAAACTCTTCTGTATCCGATTTGCGAGCGTAGAGATTCCCCCAATCGATCTTGATTGTTTCCCCCGGCAATCCAACCAGTCGTTTGATGTAGTTGGTCTTGGGTTCTTCGGGGTATTTGAAAACCACGACATCGAAGCGCTCCGGGTCGCCGAATTCATAGGGAAACTTATTGACCAAAATGCGGTCGCCAACGAATGCCTGATTGTCTAAGACATTGTTGGGATAGCGGCAGTTGGGGCAGAGCGCGTAGTTGACAATATTCGGTGTTTCGCCCGTGGACCAGTCGACGGCGATGATTCCGTTTTCTTCGATTTCGTCGCTGGCACTCACGCGGAACAGTGTGTCACATTTTTCGCACGTGACATCCTTATGCCGACCGTAGAGCGTTTCAGCCATCGAACCGGTGGGGATGACGAAGGCTTCTGCTTCAAAGGTGCGAAATAGAAACGCCAGCACAAAGGCGATCACGATCGATTCCACCGTTTCTCGAAATCCATCCTGCCGTCGTTTTCCGCCAGTCGGTTGGACGTCCGCATCCTTAGCCGGTTCGACCTTGGGAGGCGGAGATGCTTTGGTCGGTTTTGCGGTGGCTGCTTTTTTACGTGGACCCATGGCTATTTTCGTTCGCTGTTATTGTCGATGCGCGCTTAGGCGTTGATTCGATTCGTCGGAGTTGCGGAGTTGCTTTCTGGAACCCAGTCCGTTCCCTCAATCCGCACCTTCGGCAACTTGCAAATATTGGTTGGCAATGACAATTCGGTCTTGCCGACAAAACCTTAACGCAACACGACTCAATGGTCGATCTTGGACGAGAATGTTCCGCCGCTGATTTGTCGTAACTTACTACGATGTCACTGTTAGCGAATATAGCGAATTCGAGAGAAATCTGGAATGCTGATCGAGGATCGCCATGTTTTTGACGGCAAGTGGACGAGAAACGGCCGGCCGATAAAATGCCGGCTCGTGAGCTTTCGTGCCGTCGGCTGAGCCAGCCAGACGCGGCTATCCTCGGAAATCGGGCTGTTGTCTCCCAGCGCGAAGTATTCGTCGTCCCCCAATGTGTACGGCAGGAACGCCGCTTCGTTTGATTTTGAGAGGTATTGCACGTCTCGGAACAGCTTGATGGCGCTCACTCGCAAATTGATACCCGCAGCGCCGAATTGCACCGGCTTTTGAGGCGGGGGGCTGGGCGCCGATTCCGCGGGATAAGTCCAAGATTGGCCGATCAGAACACTATCGACCGCCACCAAGCATTGCCGGTCCATCAGCGACATTTCCAACTTGGCTGTGCCGGTGAGAAGTGACTCGGGCAGCGGATGCTTAAAAATCGGGGTTGTCTCTTGCGAGGAGAACAGCTCGATCATTTTCCGGCCGAAATCCAACCGGCAATCCATGATCTCTCGACCATCGGACATCCGCACCGTGAATTCGCCCGTCCCTCCACTGTAGGTCAACTGCAATTCCAGCATCAGGTCCCGAACTGGGGTTTCGCCAGCTGAGGGATTGTAGCCGTATCCGTCGGAAATCGGAGCGCGATGCGATCGTTCAAATAGCAGGTCCACCGCTTGTTGAAATGCGAAATCTTTGCTCAGCCCCGCGAGATGTTCTCGTGCGGCAAGAGGCATGGCACCGCGGCAGACGAGCTGTTTTTTTGCCGCATCATGAGTCACATTGCTGAAAAAGGGATTGGGTGGGTCGGCTTCAGGTGGCCATTGAGTAAGTGGTACGGTCGTCGTACGCAAGCCTCCTTGGCGGATCCAATGCTGATAGTCGATCCAGTGCAACTGATCGCTGAGTGTTGCCTGGGAGTGTTTGATAAAGATGTCAAAGTCTCCGCCGTCTACCAGCCAAGGGCTCTGCTCGGCCTGAGCGCGCCAGCGTGGGTGCCAGTTGCGATCTGTGTCGTGCGGTTGATAATCGTTGTCGTAAACGGCAATCCGCATCTGGCGTTGCTGTGCGAGTGTTTTGCGTTGGATCTCTCCGTTGATATAGACGTCGCCCTCGCGGAGTTGGATGGTCTCACCAGGGAGTCCCACGATGCGTTTGACGTAGTTTTCGGTCGGCTGGCCGGGGTTTCGAAACATGGCGATTTCCCAGCGGCGCGGCGGGCGGAGATCGAAGAGGTGTTTGTGGACCATTACGCGATCGCCGGCAACGTTTTGCGAGTCACCGGAATCGGCCTCAACAGCGGGCACAGGGATTTCGCGAAAGTCGCAGTTGGGACAGATCGCTTCGTCATCCCCTTGGTCCTGCTCGACACCAAAGGCGAAATGCCAGCGGCATTGGGGGCAGGTGACCTCGCGATGCCAGCCATAAAATCCCGGCGCCATCGACCCGGTTTCGATCATGTAGGTCTCGACGGCAAAGGTTTTGCACAGTGAGACGGCGATGCCGAGGCAGACGAGAAACTCCACACACTGTCGCACGGCGCCGTAACCACGGTGGCTACGCGCATTGGGCTGCGACTCAACATTTTCGGATGTGGAAAGCATGTCGCTGGGTGCCGTTCTCGTCGTCGAATTGCACGCCGGTGTAGCCGGGGCAGTCGTTGGTGCCGAAACCCGCCGCGGCGACTTTACTGATCCTCGCCCGCTTCGAGTACGGAGAGGAAGGCTTTTTGTGGGATTTCGACCTGACCGAATTGCCGCATCCGTTTTTTACCCTCGCGCTGTTTGGCCCACAGTTTACGCTTTCGGGTGATGTCGCCGCCATAGCATTTTGCGGTGACGTTTTTGCGCAACGCCGAAATGGTTTCGCGGGCGATGACTTTTCCACCGATGGCGGCCTGGATGGCAATCTCAAATTGATGTTTTGAGATTTCTTTCTTGAGTCGCTTGACCAAATTGCGTCCGCGACGCTCCGCATCGGCACGGTGCATGATTGTGGAAAGAGCGTCGACGCGATTGCCTTTGACCAGGACATCGACTTTGACCAAATCAGCTGCGCGAAAACCAATGACGTCGTAGTCCAATGTGCCATAACCGCGCGTTGCCGACTTGAGTTTGTCGTGCATGTCGTAAATGACTTCCGCCAACGGAAGTTCATAGATCATCAGCGCGCGATTGGTGCCGAGATATTCGGTGCTGATGTAAGTACCGCGACGATCAGCGGCCAGTTGCATAATCGGGCCGATACCCGTGGTGGGCAGAATGAAATTGACCCGCGCAATCGGCTCGCGGAATTCCTGGATGGAACCGGCATCGGGCACCTCTTGCGGGTTGTCAATCTTTTTGACCTCACCATTGCGGAGCAACAGTTCGTAGGTCACGTTCGGTGCAGTTTGGATGAGATCGACATCTGCTTCGCGTTCCAGTCGTTGCTGGATGATCTCCATATGCAGCAGGCCTAAAAACCCGCAGCGAAAACCAAAACCGAGCGCATCGCTCGTTTCGGCCATATATGAAAAACTGGAGTCATTGAGGCTGAGTTTTTGCAGAGAATCGCGGAGTTTTTCGAAATCGCTGGAATCGGTGGGATACAGTCCGGCGAAGACCATTTGCTGCGGCAATTGATATCCGGGCAAGGATTTCTCGGCCGGCTGCCGCGCGTCGGTCACGGTGTCGCCGACATGGACTTGCCCGAGGTCTTTGATGCCGGTGAGAATGTAACCGACCTGTCCCGGTCCCAAACTGTCGCAGACCCTCATCTCCGGTCGGAATTGGCCAATGTCCAACACGTCGTAGGTGGTCCCTTCACGCATAAACTTGATGCGTTGGCCTTTTTCGATCGTCCCTTCCATGATGCGGACGTAAGTCATGACGCCGCGAAACGAGTCGTATTTGCTGTCGAACACCAGCGCCTGCAGCGGAGCGTCTGATTTGCCTTGCGGCGGCGGCACGCGTTTGATGATGGCTTCAAACACCGCATCCACGCCGATTCCATCGCGGGCACTGATCATCAACGCGTCGTCTGGTTCCAGTCCCAAGACGGTTTCGATTTCTTCTAAGACCTCGTCAATACGGGTCACCGGCAGGTCAATTTTGTTGACAACCGGAATGATGGAGAGATCAACGTCGATGGCAGCGTAGGCGTTGGCAACGGTCTGGGCCTGAACGCCCTGAAACGCGTCGACCAACAGGAGGGCGCCCTCACAGGCAGCGAGTGAGCGGGAAACTTCGTAGTGAAAATCGACGTGCCCCGGTGTATCGATCAAATTCAGTTCATACACTTGACCCTCGAACGTGTAATTGATCGCAACAGTCCGCGCTTTGACGGTGATTCCACGATCACGTTCGATCGACAGGTCGTCGAGGATTTGTTCTTTAAACTCGCGCTGGGTGATGGCCCCCGATTTGAGTAGCAGTTGATCCGCCAACGTACTCTTACCATGGTCAATGTGCGCGACGATCGAAAAATTGCGGATGAACTGTGTGTCCATGTGCGGTTTAAAACTCTATCCTACAGACGATTTGCGTGATGGAATAAACTCAGTGGTGGTATGATTGACGTCCGAATCGATGGCGTTAAGCGGCCGTGTGCTCTACGGTTTTCTGGTGCAAATTCTCCGGCGCGGCAGTAGGCAGGAACACCAGCATTGAAATATTGGGCTAGGGAAACTTCAACCTCGCGCAGCCGGCGGCTCCAATATAGCCCGCGTCTCCGCCCAAACTCGCGTATTCAATCTGCGTCTTTTCGGCCGGGACCGGAAAAGCACGTTTCTTGACTTCATTACGAATTTCCTGCAGAAACCTACGTCCCAGTTCCGTCTCGTTACGGCCGAACGTCATGGCGCCGCCGAAGAGGACCATTTCCGGATTGATTGTATGCATTAACGTCGTCGTACCAACACCCAGATAGCGGGCGGTTTGCATGATCAATTCCTCAGCCAACTCATCTCCATTGTCGCACATGCGACTGATCAGTAGCGGCGTGAGTTTCTCGCCTTTTTCTAATTCGGCGGTAATCGGTGATTCACGTCCGTCATCCAACGCTTCGCGACAGCGTTTGACCACAGATTTGGCGCTGGCATAGGCTTCCAGCGTGCCAAATTGACCTGTCGGGCAGAGCCGGCCGTTGTTCATTTCGATGATGATATGCCCGCATTCGGCTCCGTGGGAATGCGCGCCTTCGACAATTGTGTCACCAATGATAATGCCGCAACCGATTCCCGTGCCAAGCGTGAAAAACACCAAACTCGACGCGTCCCGCGCCATGCCGCCCCAAAATTCCCCGTAGGCAGCAGCGTTGGCGTCGTTCTGCAGTGTGGTTGGCAGTCCCAACTCCTCGGACAACTGATCCCGCAACGGCAGATTCGTCCAACCGGGAAGATTGGGAGGATCGAGCAGCAATCCGTTGGGAATATCCATGGTGCCCGGCGTTGCTAATCCGACAGCATGAATCTCGCTGATTTCGAGCTGACTTTGTTCGATGGCCATTCGCGAAGCTTCACAAATGGTTTGCAGACCGACTTCAGGGCCAAGTTTGGGTTTCGTGGGCCGACTAACGTGTGACAACGAATACGCCTGGGAGTCAACGACACCCACTTTAATGTTGGTTCCGCCAACATCGACTCCCAAATAAAACGGCCCATGGTCTGGGTTTGGACGCATCAAAAAGTACCACCGAAAACGTTGGAAACCGAGCGACGGTAAGTGTTTGCTGGAACGTTTGCCGGTAGAGGTACAGGCAAGGGGGAGGCGGGCGCTCTCTGAGTACCGCAGCTACTGGCTGCCGCTGTATGATCTTACTCCTGGGGTTTGCCCAGACTCGTAGACCGGACAGTATATACCGTCGCTGTCCAGGGATTCAATCTCAGGCAGTCGCAGCTAAAGTTGTTGGAACATATTGCTAAAATCGTTGTAGGGAGTCGATGAAGGGGGACCGGCGGCATGCAGGTATGTTGACTGAGCTGCGGCGTCCGCAAGTACGATAATCGACGAAGAAACAGTCCCCCAATCGCTACCGGTGCGGCAAATCGCCGGTTCGCTGCCCTCACCGGACAGTCCACAGATCTTTTTTGCTGCAGGAATCCAGTCTTCGGCGAGCTCACTGTCGATGCCTTCCAGCAGGAGGCGCACGCGACCAATGCGGGGGTCCAGCGGGTCGTTGAGGTCGCTATTGGCCATCAAGTGAATCCCCGGCGGTAAGTGTGTGATGAGGAATTCATCGCCTGCCTCGATGCTCACCGCCGTATCGGGGGCAGCCAGCAGGAAATTGCAACCGGCATAATTCCCTGTGAGCAGTTGTTGTCGAGCGTGTGCGATAGCCGTTGCGATATCGGAAAATCCCAACAAATCGCGGCATAATAAGCCGCGCGATCGCGGGGATTGAGGGAGTTGCTGCTTTTGGCGGTTTGTGACCGCCACGATCATTTGCTGCTGATTGACGCCCAACCAAGTCCCACCGGCTTGCAAGTCAGTACCGCCCAGCCAGTTCGATTTTCCTGGCGGCTCCTTGATGATCGCCGGTCCCGTACTCTGCCGCAGGGGACTCTCTTCACGGTTGGCGATGAGAAAAACTGGATGTTGAGGTATAGTTTTGAAGGCGACACCGAGCAAACACATGAGTTTTCTTCCCAGTCCGTACTCAAAAATGTCCCTCGCGGGCAAGATGCGTGTTTTGGGGTGAAT
This sequence comes from Symmachiella macrocystis, assembly GCF_007860075.1. Lineage (NCBI taxonomy): Bacteria > Pseudomonadati > Planctomycetota > Planctomycetia > Planctomycetales > Planctomycetaceae > Symmachiella > Symmachiella macrocystis. Next base: position 565,362 of record NZ_SJPP01000003.1, on the reverse strand, counting down.
GAGAGGGCCGGGTCGGTGTCGGTGTGAAACCTCGCTGGTTTCAAGACTTAAAACCAGTTACACTGCCCAGTACAGCTCGTCGACGGATGATTGCTTGCCCCGAATATTGGACCGTCAACTGCGAATAGCAGATTACGAAAGGCATGGATGCCAGAGAAATCCTCTTGGGCCATTCCATTTTGCGATTTTCCGCGCGGCCGGTTTGTGGTCGCAGCGACTGGTTTTGAATTCATCGAACACGCAGTGTGCGCACGCAGATTGCGAACCACTCACGAAATTGAACGTTCACTAAGACGGAAGTCGTATCGGTGCTCAAACCAGTTTGCGGAATGCAACATTGAGTGTGTTGTCAGGATAACTCGCCAACTGTTGTTATATCGATTCCGCAGGTTTTGGAAAACACCCATCGTCTAAGGAAAATTGGTATATGTCTTCACAAAGCTCTCCCGCACCGCAGGCGTCATCGCCGCGGATCAACCGGTTCAGCCGCCGTACGAATTCGATGCTCGGCGTGCAGGTCGTTTCGTGCGGATCGTACGTACCCGATCAAATTGTGACCAATGAAGATCTGCGAGAGAGTGCTGGTTTCGATCCGGAGTGGATTGAACAACGGTCGGGGATTCTAGAACGACGGTATCTACCCAGTAATCTTGCGACCAGCGACATGTGTATCGCGGCGGCACGCAAGGCGATCCGCCGCGCGGGTGTCGATCCGCAAGATATTGATTTGGTCTTGGTCGGTACCTTTACACCCGACTTTGCATTTCCCTCAACGGCCTGTTTGGTGCAGGATGCTTTGGGACTCGATGCGGCTGCTGTGGACTTGCAGGCAGCGTGTGCGGGTTTCATGTATGCACTCACCACCGCCGCGCAATACGTCGCGACCGGTAACAGCCAGCTTGCCTTGGTGATCGGGGCCGATTGTAACAGTCGGATTGTTGATCCCACCGATCAGCGGACCGCGCCCTTATTCGGCGACGGTGCAGGGGCGGTCTTGCTCGCCCAAGGAGATCCCCATCAAGGGTTGATGTGCTATCAAGTCGGGGCCGATGGTAGCGGCGGGCCGATGTTGAATTGTCCGGCGGGGGGATCGCGGCAACCGATTACCCACGAACAAATCGACAAGAGCGAACATTACCTGAAAATGGATGGTCGCAATGTGTTCAAGTGGGCGGTCCGGGTGGTCACCGATACGATCGAACTGATGCTGGAAAAAACCGGCATGAGCGTGCACGATGTCGACTTGTTCATTTTGCATCAGGCGAACATTCGGATCATCAATTATGCGATGGAACAGTTGGGCATCCCGGACGACAAAGTCTTTGTGAATCTACAAAAATTGGGGAACACCTCAGGCGGGTCGATTCCCATCGCCCTGGACGAAGCTTTCCAAGCAGGCCGTATCAATCGGGGCGACACGATCTTAATGAGCGGTTTCGGCGCCGGACTTTCCTGGGGCACCGGGCTACTACGCTGGTAGGCAGAGAGACGGCTTTCCCCTCATTCGTAGGGTGTGCCGCGATGCACCTATCGATGTAGGATTGAGAGATTGCCCCAACGACCTGCAGCGATGACGAACAATTGATAAGCGAAACCTCTCACCTCGGTCCCTTTCCGAGAGGGAGAGGAAGTCGGTTTTGGTGGGGTGGCTATTGGAATTCGAGGGGAGCAACAATGTTGAAGCTGGGCATGGTGACGTATCTGTGGGGCAAGGATTGGGACCTAGATACAGTTATCAAGAATTGTGGCGACACCGGTTTCGCGGGCGTGGAATTGCGTTCCACTCACAAGCATGGAGTCGAGGTCGAACTCTCACCAGCGCAGCGGGCTGAGGTTAAGCAAAAGTTTGATGACTCACCGGTCGAATTCGTGGGACCTGGGTCCGCTTGCGAATATCACGATCCCGACCATGGGATCGTGCAGCGCAACATCGAGTTGACCAACGAGTTCGTGAAACTGTCAGCGGATATCGGCGGGACGGGGGTGAAGGTCCGTCCGAATCGTTTGGTCAAAGGGGAAGACCCGCAAGTGACCATCGCCCGAATCGGAGAAGCATTGCGGGAGTGCGGAAAATTTGCGGCCGACCATGGCCAGGAAATTCGTGTCGAAGTTCACGGGCGCGGGACGAAAGATCCGGCGGTGATCCGCAAAATTATGGACGCGGCCGATCACCCGCAAGTGGTCGTGTGTTGGAATGCCAATCCGGGTGAGACGGTCAATGGTTCGATCAAGATGAACTTCGACCTGCTCAAACACAAACTCGGTGGAACGCTCCACATTCACGATTTGTTTGACCAACAGTATCCTTATCAGGAATTGTTCTTGTTGCTCAAGCAACAAGATTACGACGGCTACTGTCTCTCCGAAAGCCCGGCAACCACCGATCCGCTGAAAGTCATGCGGTATTACAAAGCGTTGTTTGAGCAATTGACCGCTTGAGCGGATTCCGGCGATGGATTTCTCGCATAAATCATAATCGCGCGGCGATGGACTGCGCCGCTTTCGCAATTTCGGCTTCGATCTCGTGCTGCATTCGCCAATGCAAAAACGCGCGGCGGAGCGGACCGGCAGCCGCGATGCGGGCGGCATACTTCTCTCCCATGCGGTCTCTGATGCTTTGCAGTTTAGCCGCCGCTGAGTTCTCGTCGTTTTGATAGATCTGCAGTTTGGATTCGTCCATCGTTGCGGTTTACCTGCATGAGTATGCAGCGCTGGTTTCGATTGGGGAATCGACCGTATTACGTGAGAAAGGTGCGTCGCGACGCACCCTACGTCCATTGAGTTTTAGGTGTGGTCGACTAGTAGGATGCCGACGAGTAGGTCGTAGGCGGCGTGGCAACCGACGGTGATGCCGAAGCCGCGCAGTAAAAACAGCAAGGCGAAGAAGCTGCCGGCCATGGCGCGAAACGAGAAGGTTAGTGCGGAGAACGCATCGCCGTGAGGGCCGACGTAATGCGCTAGTGAAAAGAGGACACTGGTTACCAGAATCGCCGTCCCGGCCGCCCAGCGCGCTGAGCGAAATAGCACGTAAAACACGGCGTAGCACAGCGGTAGCATCCACAGGCGAAACAAGACTTCTTCGTACACGCCCGCGCCGACAAAACTGACCACTTTGGATAGGCCGGCAGAGGCCAGTGCGGTGGATGCCGGCAGCGTGGATTCGTTGATTTCCGCAAACGCTAAGCTTTGCAGTTGTCCGATGACCACCAGCATTAACGCAAACAACAGCGATTCGGCGGTCATGCCGAGCAACGTTTCGCGGTTCACCTTCCAGGCATACCGGCCGCCCAGATGCCAAGCCAATAACAGTCCAATCACAATCGCCGGCAACACGTGGACTTGTACCAGTCCAACTTCGTGCAGTGCGGTGCGCATCCAATGATCGGCCCCGTTGCGGTACGACGCTGGCTCACTGCCGCCCAACCAGAGCACGCCGACTTCATACAGTCCCAACAGCGGCAGTAGAAAAATCAAACAGGAGAGCGGGCGTCGGGAACTGGTCCAATAGTCGTCATCGGTCAGCGCGCCCGGTTCTTCCGGGGGCGGCGCGTCGTTGATTGGTTTTGAACGAAACATGTGAGGCTTCCGGCGTGAATTCAATGAGGTTGCGATACGAGCGACTGGGGCTGGGGGACTGACGCACCGTCGTTGGGCAGTTGCGTTTGATGATGCGGAGCCGCGAGGCGAACGTGGTCGGAGTGCAGTTGATGCTGCGTTGACAACTGTGTTGAATGCTGCGGTGGTGTGTCGGTTTTTGTGGGCTTGGCCAATTCGGTCGTCCGCTCACTTCCGCCGAGAATGCGTTCGACCCAGTCATGGTCCAGTTGTCCTCGCATGGCGCGGGACGAAAACTCTTGGGCCATCTCGCGACGACGAGACTCCGGGTGCGTGACAAAATGATTCACTGGGGCGGTCGAGCGGTACATGGCAACGTAATCGGTCGCAGCGGTGAGGAGACGCAAGGCTTCGTTGAATTGCAGGTCGGACAACTGCGCGGGGAAGCCGGTCCCGTTGAGTCGTTCGTGATGCCGCGCGACGAGTCGGGCGACGGAAATTGGTGGGCGTCGCATGCGACCGATCATTGCCGCCGACAATCGCGGATGCCGGCGATACAAACCGAGTTGAGTCTCCTTGAGCTGTTCGTGATTGTGAATCACATGGGGATCGATGACCAGACAGCCGACATCCCGCAGCAAGGCGGCTATCATGAGGTGTTGCAATTGCTCGCGCGTTTTCATGGCTTTGTGCGCGTTGGGCGTCCAGGCGATGAGCTGCGCAGCGGTTACGGCTTCGACGTAGACGCGTGTATGACTTGTCGGTAGTTCGCCTGCCAGGATCTCTGTGATGGGGAGACCGGGTTGCGGGAGGATGTCCTCGATCGTGGTTTTGGAAGCGGACTGTTCAATGATGCAGTCGGTTAACTCGACGATTTTTGTATATTTGGGAGGCCGTTCACGAGGCATTTCTGCAATGAGCCCGCACAACTCCAACGATAGCTCCTTGAGTTCGGCAAGAAGTTGTTGTTGCCGATCGTGACGGTCTAGTAACGATTCGCCGACTTTCAATAGCGCAGTGGGTGAGATTTGGTCGCTGGGCGTGTCGCTGCCTTCAGCAGCGGATTGGCGAATGTCATGATAAACCCGCTTGGCGAGCGTCAATGCTCCGCGATGCAATGCGGGCAAGTAATCGTTCTGCGGCACGCGCTGCAACGGATCGGTGGCGATCCGCCGCAAACGACTCATGAGTTGATCGTAGCGACGGCGAATTGTTGTCGTGTCGTCGGAATGTGGGTTGTGCGCCGCGCGATCATGCTTGGCGTCTAAGCGGACTTCCGACGGTTGTGGATGGGGTGAGGAGGCGCGGTCGCGGATTGCATTCATGTTCTGTCCTTCGTTTAGCGTGGGACGGCGCGCGGAGTCAGCGTTGTATCCTGTGCCGGCCCTGGGATATCATCGACAGCGTCGAGGCCGCCCCTGTAAGATGGGGGGTGAAGCATGCGCGATCGTGTTCAACGGCAGGAGACGCGTGAATCGAAGAACCCTTTCAGAGGTGTCTATCCGGGATGAGTGCCGCGGTTTGCGGCCGCCGAGACGTGTGGGATTTTAGCCTATGGCCGCGATCAGAGCACTGAGCGCCATTTCTACGGCGGGTCGTGTCGATTCTGATATCCACTCAACTTACAACGGTTTTTCAGTCGATGCTGATTACTACTTGATTTCGCATTGTGCCGCTTCCTACAATCCCACTCGCGCAACCAGCGGCACAATCGTCGAAATCGTTACAGTTTGACTAATCGGGACGGATCCCCAACGTTCCGTGGTCACTGAACCCCGACGCGTTCCGTATGACGATGACCCAGGAGATCGACAATGGCGACTGACCTCAGCCGCAAAGAAGAACTTCCGGAACTGACCGACCGGATTATTGCCAGCTACTACGACATCAATCGGATCAATCATCTTGGTCACTGTCCGTTGCCCAGTACCGAAGCAGTGATGGCGATTGCCGAGGATGTCAAAGAGGTCATCTATCCGGGCTACCGCCGCCGACAGAATTTGCATCACGGCAATGTGACGTACCACATCGGCGACTTGATCGACGGTCTGCACGATAGGTTGACCGAACAGATCGCTCGCGCATTGCGGCACAACGCTTCGCTGAATATGCGGCTGGAGTGCGGCGGAACTGATCCGACGATTGATTTCGAAGCCGAAGGACAGCGAACCGCGATCAGTTTTTTGGAGCGGATTCCGCAAATGCGGGAATCGATGGCCTTGGATGTCGAAGCGGCCTACGACGGTGATCCGGCGGCAAAGAGTTTTGACGAGATCATTTTCTGCTATCCTGGCTTGGAAGCGATTACGATTCATCGCATGGCGCACGAATTGTATCGCTTAGGCGTGCCGTTGATTCCTCGGATACTCTCGGAATGGTCGCATAGCCGCACGGGGATCGATTTGCATCCCGGCGCGAAGATTGGGCCGAGTTTTTTCATCGATCACGGAACCGGTGTGGTGATCGGCGAGACTTGCGAAATCGCTTCGCATGTTAAAATTTACCAGGGCGTGACATTAGGCGCGCTGAGTTTCCCCAAAGATTCCGAGGGGAATGTGGTTCGCGACACAAAGCGGCATCCGACCATCGAAGAAGGGGTCGTGATCTACGCCAGCGCGACCGTCTTGGGTGGTGATACGACGATCGGAGCGCATTCAGTCATCGGTGCCGGCGTGTCTCTGTATGAGAGCATCCCGCCGCATACGATCGTAACGATCAATAAACCGGACCTGCGGTTCCGTGATGCCTCGCTGAAAAAGTCATCATAAAAAAACGCTCGCCGGCTGTAATCAGCGGGCGAGCGTCGTTTGACTTCGTGATAACCAATCGGGGCCTAAGGGGATTAGGCAATGGCCCGTGGGGCGTCCGCCGGTTGTTGTGCGGCAATCTGTTCGAGTAACAGGCCGAGTTGGGCGACCAGTTTGTTTTGCGCCTCAGCCAGTTCTTTGGTCGCCGCATCGATATTGTCTTCGCGGTGATTGACCTGGTGAATGCGTTGTTCGAGGTCGGTGGAAAAGTCTTCCAACTCCAAACGGACCCGTTCGAATTCGTCGACTACGCGTTCGTCGGATTCACTGTGCCGACGGGAACGTGGTCCCCGCAATGTATGTCCGCTATGGATGATGTGACGCGGTGCGATTGCGGAATGCACGGGATCCGCAGTTGATTCCCTGTGCGTGTTGCGGTTGATGGCTGATTGCAATAGCGCCGCTTGGCCGGTTTGGATTTGGCGTTCAAATTGATCGACCATGGCCATTTCGGATTCCAAACGGTCTACGAGTTCGGCGGCGGAGAGTTCCCCATCGTCGAGTTCGCATTCACTTTCCAGATCCTGTAGATCTAGGGGAGTCTGCGTATCCGACTCTAAGGTTTGTGCGATGGCTTCGTGATTGAGATGGATGGCAAATTGAAATCCACCAATCGTCAGCACGTCGCCATCTTCAAGAATCGCCGTCTTGATCACATTGCCGTTGACCTTCAACAGTGGCGAGTGGGCGATGGTTTCGGCGATCACGCATCCCCCGTCCACGAGGAGAATTGTATGGATCGCTGGAACGTTGGAGTCGCCCAATACCATGTCGCATCCACTGCCTGCGCCAATGGCGAAGTGTGGAACGGTGACCGGGCGGTGGGGGAAATTCGTCTTTCCACGACTGACTTGAAGTGTCAGAAATGTGTCGCCGGTGACGACCGCATTTTCGGGAAAGGTTAATCGTTTGGTTGATTGATTCATCACCACGATACTGTCAACCTCATGTCGGCAGGGAGGGAGGCGGGGAGGGTGGCATTTGCGCCGCCACGACCGACTTCGATGCGTGGGCGATGCAGCCAATGTTCAGTGGGGGGCAGCGTCCTGATGCATATCTTATTTCGGCCACCGCTTTCGGGGCTCATGAGTGAAACCCGTCGCGTAAATTCGGTTGGCAGAGTTTGCCACGTGAGGCGATCAAGCCGCGCATTCGCGTCTTATGCACCAGAGAAAGTATAGGCCCTCGCGAACAGCGTTATCAGCGAGGACTGCGGGGAGAGCGTTGAGTTTGTGGATCAGCCAAACCTTAGCGGCGTTGACAGCGGCATCATCGCACAAGCGCTTTGTCACCACTAATCATTCCGGTGCTCTGGCTTTTGCCAGATTTTATCTTACTCAAAACGCAACGATGCGGCTCAGCAGGAGCTTCGCCCTCCCGTGACGCTGAATGGCAGTTGCCACGACTATTAGCACAAGCACACGACTTTTAGAAACGCTTGCCGACGGCAAGCATTTGGCGGGTTCGCAATAAGTCGCGGTCTTTGGAGGCGAATTCTTCATCCGTCGTCGGGCGACTGGCGTTTAGCTCTTCGAGTTTGCTCTGCGCCGCATCCGCATCAACTTTTTCGGCCGGGATGGATTGATTGGTGAGGATAGAAACAACCGGGCCGTTGACTTGCACAAAGCCGCCATCAATGAAGTAGCTGTGGCTGTTGCCGCTGGGGTCGGTGTATTGCAACTCACCATAACCCAGCCGTCCCAACAACGGCGCCCGTCCCGGCAGAATGCCGATTTGTCCGTCATATAGCGCAAACCGTAGCGAAACAACGTCCTGTTCCAGAACGGTCTTCTCCGGTGTAACGACAACAAGACGTAACGGGCCATCAGCGGCCATGGGCCTGCTCCATTAGATTTTCAAGTGATAGCAAAGCGAAAGCTATACTACCCGTCAGTATCAGTTCAAACAGTTTTCGTCTGGTATTTCAACTTATCCAGTGACCAACGGGAACGCCCCAACCCCCTCGTGCGGAAGCACGAACCCGCCGGCGGCCGTCGCCGCCGTTAGGATTCTTCGGCCATGCGTTTGGCTTGTTCTTCTGCTTCTTTGACGCCGCCGACATACATGAAGGCTTGTTCGGGGAGGTGATCCCATTTGCCGTCGCAGATTTCTTCGAAGCTTTCGATCGTTTCTTGCAGCGGAGTAATTTTACCCGCTTTGCCGGTGAAGACCTCAGCCACGAGGAACGGCTGCGACAGGAAGCGTTCGATCCGTCGGGCACGGGCCACGACAAGTTTGTCTTCTTCGCTCAATTCGTCAACACCCAAAATGGCGATGATGTCCTGCAGTTCGCGATAGCGTTGGAGGATGGTTTGGACGCGGCGTGCGACGGTGTAATGACGATCGCCGACATATTGCGGATCCAAAATCCGGCTGGAGGAGGCCAGCGGGTCGACCGCCGGGTAAATCCCTTTTTCCGAGATCCGTCGTTCCAGGTAGATAAAGGCGTCCAAGTGAGAGAACGCGGTTGCCGGGGCAGGGTCAGTCGGGTCATCCGCCGGGACATAGACCGCTTGCACACTGGTAATAGCGCCCCGTTTGGTGGAGGTAATCCGTTCTTGCAGTTCACCCAATTCGGTACCCAGCGTTGGTTGGTAACCCACAGCTGAGGGCATCCGACCCAGCAAGGCTGAGACTTCCGAACCGGCTTGGGAGAAGCGGAAGATGTTGTCGACAAACAACAGGGTGTCGGTTCCGGTTGTGTCACGGAACCATTCGGCCATAGTCAAAGCCGACAGGGCGACTCGCAAACGGGCACCGGGGGGCTCGTTCATTTGGCCGAAGACCATACAGGTTTGTTCGATAACGGACCGTTCGGTTTGCCCGATTTTGGTTTCCTGCATTTCCAACCACAGGTCGTTCCCTTCGCGGGTCCGCTCACCCACTCCGGCGAACACCGAGTATCCACCATGCTCGCTGGCGATCCGAGCAATCAATTCGGTGAGGATCACCGTTTTGCCCAATCCGGCTCCACCGAACAGACCCGCTTTACCACCCCGCACAAACGGAGTCAGCAGGTCGATCACCTTAATACCGGTTTCGAAAAGTTCGGTTTTGGCACTCAGGTCTTCCAGCTTGGGAGCGTGGCGGTGGATGGGCCAGCGGTCTTCGTGTTCGACTTCGCCGCGGCCGTCAATCGGTTCGCCTAGCAGATTAAAGACGCGTCCCAAGGTGGCTTTACCGACAGGAACAGTTACGGCTGAACCGGTGTCGATCGCTTCCATGCCGCGGACCATGCCGTCGGTGGAACCCAATGCAACGCAGCGAACCCGTCCGCCGCCGAGATGCTGTTGGACTTCTCCGGTGACTTTGATACGGATACCTTTGATTTCGGTGTCGACGTTCAAAGCATTGTAAATTTCGGGGAGTTGGTCTTCGGGGAATTCCGCATCAAAGGTGGACCCAATGATTTGCGTGACGTGCCCGACGCCAGCGGCGGTTTTTTCATCGGTCTGGGCTTCGGTGGTTGACATGTCGAAAATCTCCTTGGAGCGGCCGGACACCCGAGTCGGCTCCCGTAGTTTGCCAATGTAAAACAGTTTGATTCGTGTGCAGGCCGCAATGCAGCCCGCTTGGTTTTCTTATTCCAACGCCGCCGCACCGCCGATGATTTCGCTGAGTTCGGAGGTGATTTGTGATTGACGGGCGCGGTTGTAATTCTGTGACAGGTCGCTGATCATTTCGCCCGCGTTTTCCGTGGCACCCTTCATGGCGACCATACGTGCAATTTGCTCGCTGACGGCACTGTCGAGGAAGCATTTGAGCAGCTTGGCCTTAAATGCCGCCGGGAGGACCTCTTCGAGAATCTCTTGCGGAGAGGGCATGAATTCGTATTGCACGGAAGATTTACGTTCCGAGGCATCGGACTGTTCAGCCAATTCGTCGGTGACTTTCCCAAGCGGAAGTAGGGTCTCGACGATTGCCGTTTGCCGTGATGCGGTTTCGAAGCGAACATAGGCGACGTCCAACGCATCCAGCTTTCCGGCGCAATAATCGTCGATGTAGCGTTGGGCTAGTTCGTCAACTTCTTCGAATGTCGGTTTGTCTTCGAAATGCGTATACGAGCGATCGACGTCATATTTCTTGAATTTCATGAAATTCAAGCCACGTTTCCCGGAGACTTCCAGTTGCAGTTGCTCGTCGGTTTCCCGACTGGCAACAATCTCACGTTGAACATTTCGCAACACGCTCGCGTTGTAACCGCCGCACAAACCACGATTGGAAGTGAGGACGAGCAGGATACGATTTTCTCGGGTTTCGTGAGCTTTGAGCAGAGGGTGATCCAACTCGCCTCCCGCCTCAGCCAAGTCGGCAACAAGTTCTGAGATCTTGCGCGTATAGGCGGCGGCCTCGGTGGCGCGGTCCATTGCCCGTTTGAAGCGGGCGGTCGCGATCAATTCCATCGTCCGCGTAATTTTGCGGATGTTCTTGACCGCTTTGAGCCGTTTCAGAATTGCTCGAGCTTTAGCCATGTTGCGATTTTACCGAGAACGAATCAAAAACTAACTGGGGAAAACAACGCTCATCTCTTAAACGTCTAGTGCGGACGCGATTAGGCCGTGACCGCCTCCGGGGCGGAGGACTTGCCCGCGGCATATTGGACTTTGAATTCCTCAAGCGCACTTTTAAGGGCTTCTTCGGTCTCGCTGTCCAAGGCACCGGTCTCGGCAATTTTGTCGCGAATTTCCGATTTTTGCTCGGCCATGAACTGGTGCATCTCAACTTCCGCCGCGAGGACGTCATTCACCGGGACTTGGTCAAAGTAGCCCTTGGTTCCCGCATAGATACTCATCACCTGGTCGGGGACGGCAAGCGGACGGAACTGCGGCTGTTTGAGCAATTCGACCATGCGGTATCCGCGATCGAGTTGCGCTTGTGTCGCTTTGTCCAATTCCGTCCCCAACTGAGCGAAGGCTTCCAATTCGCGGAAGGCGGCCAAGTCGAGACGTAAACCGCCGGAGACTTTTTTCATGGCTTTGGTTTGCGCGTTGCCACCCACACGGGAGACGCTGATACCCACGTTAATAGCGGGACGCACACCGGCGAAGAACAAGTCCGGTTCCAGATAAATCTGGCCGTCGGTAATTGAAATCACGTTTGTGGGAATGTAGGCAGAGACTTCACCTTCCAGCGTTTCAATGATCGGCAAAGCCGTCATCGAACCGCCGCCCAATTCGTCGCTGAGTTTCACGGCTCGTTCGAGCAAACGGCTGTGACAGTAGAAGACGTCGCCCGGATAGGCTTCGCGTCCCGGTGGACGCCGCATGAGCAGCGACAACTGGCGATAGGCCTGGGCCTGTTTCGACAAGTCATCGTAGACCACCAACGTGTGCTTGCCTTGCATCATGAAGTGCTCGGCAATGGCAGCTCCGGCATAGGGAGCGATGTATTGCAGCGGGGCGGGATCACTAGCGGTGGCGCTAATGACGATCGAGTAGTCCATGGCGCCGGCGGCTTCGAGGGCCTCGACAACACCGGTGATGGAGGCTGCGCGTTGTCCGCAAGCGACGTAGACGCAAATCACGTCGCCGCCTTTTTGGTTAATGATCGTATCGAGCGCGACGGCGGTTTTACCCGTTTTTCGGTCGCCAATGATCAATTGGCGTTGGCCGCGGCCGATCGGGGTCATGGCGTCGATGGCTTTGATCCCGGTTTGCAGCGGTTGCTTAACCGGTTGACGACCGGCAACACCGGCTGCCAAATGTTCCACGGGGCGAGATTCGGTCGCCACGATGGGACCTTTGCCATCGAGGGGGTTACCCAACGGGTCGATCACACGGCCGATGACCGCATCGCCGACCGGGACTGACAGCAATGCACCGGTGCTGCGGACTTCGTCCCCTTCGGAAATTTTGAGGTAATCTCCCAAGATGATGACGCCGACAGAATTTTCTTCAAGGTTGAAGACCTGTCCACGCACTCCTCCAGGGAATTCGACCATTTCACCGGCCATGGCGTTCGACAAGCCATAGACCCGCGCAATACCGTCGCCGACTTCCAACACGCGGCCGACCTCACTGGTCTCGATTTGGCCGCGGAAGTCTTCAATTTCCTTCTGGAGTACTGAAGCGATCTCGTCCGCTTTGAATTTCATGGAGACTCCTCTGCTGCAAGCGGCCCCGCAGTGATTTTAATTGTGTTTTAATGGAACCGTCGTGGATGATATTACCGATTTGAATCACCAGCCCGCCCAGGACCGTGGGATCGACTTGCGGTTCGATAATGGGATCGAAAGATAATTTGGTCTTTAAGGACTGCGTGATATTTTGCAATTGCGCATCCGAGAGTGGCTTGGCGGAGGTGATTTGCACACGCCCTTGGCCGTTGGTTGTTTCGAATTGCAATTGCGCCTCCTGGGCGATGAGCGGCAACAAATCGAGCCGGTCATGCGTAGCCAGGACGCGGAGAAAATTCAATAGGATGTCGCTACCGTGACCCGGCAGTACGCGTTCCAAAATCGAGACTTTGTCGTCTTTGCTGACCATCTGCGATAACAGGATTGTCGCGAAATTGGGATGGGCATCGACGACGTCCTCGATGAACGACACCAATTCCTCCAAATGTCCGGCGGCATCGCCATCGCCGATGGCACCCAAAAAGGCGCCGGAATAGACTTTGGCGATGGCACGGGCACTGGGGTCTTCCAGTACACTGGCCACTCGAATTTTGGAGGTCGCGTCGTTCATGTCGTTACTGATATTTCAAAACCATGACGATGTCGGGCACGGACAGTGCCGTAACCGGCCACCGGTGTGGTAACCGAATTCAAAAGTAAATCCATCTGGCGAATACCACTAGCAGCCGATCCACTAGTGAATGTCGCCGACGCTCAATTCTTACTGGGTGCGAACTGCGCTAAGGCGTCATCGATCAGCTTGTTGTCATCCGACTCGCTGATCGTGCGTCCCAGCACATGCTCGGTCGCCTCAGCCACGCTCTTCGCCATGTGCGAAAAGAGTTGATCCAAGGCTTGGTCCCGCGCCTGATTAATGTCGTTCACCGCGCGGTTTTTCATGGCTTCGGTTTCGCTTTGTGCGGCCGCAATCATTTCCTCGCGAGTGTGCTCGGCATCGCGACGGGCTTCCGCCAAGATTTCACGGACTTGGTCTTGTGCCTTATCCATCTGATATTCATGCTTTGCCAACAAGGCTTTGGCCTTTTCGTGCGCGTCGTTGGCATCGTCGATCTGCTGTTGGATGCCCCCTTCGCGTTTTTCGAGACCAGCGACGATGGGGCCCCAGGCAAACTTTTTCAATATGAACAGCAACAACACGAAGACTACAAACGTGAAAATCGCCAAGTCCGACTTGAATTCAGCCGGACTCATATCGACACCTTTGGTGCCGATTGAGTGGTGATCATCGTGTCCATGGTCGCCGGCGTGACCCTCTTTGTGTTCAGGATCATGCGCAGCGGCATGATCTTCTGCCTTGGCGTCATCCTCAGCGAAAACGAAACCAGGCGAAAGAGCCAGTCCCAGGACCAACAGTGCGGCAATTGAAAATTTTGCGTACACGGGATTCCTCAATACGCAGCAAGTGACAGACGGTTAACGCACATCCCTTGGAGAACGACTAGGTTCCCCAGGGGTTTTGACCGGAGCAAACGAAAATGGCGTAGAAGGTGAAACCTTCGATCAACGCTGCGGCAATAATCATCGCCGTTTGAATGCTACCTGCGACTTCGGGTTGGCGAGCCATGCTTTCCAGCGCGGCGGATGCCAATTTGCTGATGCCCAATGCGGCACCAATTACGACGAGGCCGGTCCCCAAAGCACCTGAGAACTCAATCAAAACGCTGCCAGAGCCGTCTTGGGCCATAACGGGAGTGGCTGCCAAGAAGGCGGCCATACCAACCAACACAGTTTTCATTCTACTCACGGATTCCGTCTCCCAATTTAGGTAGTGCATTTATGGTTGCCGACAAATGGATACATCCATCCCCCCACGACTAGTGGTGGTGAACGGAGGCACCGATAAATAATGCCGACAGAAAGGTAAAGATATAGGCTTGTAGAAACGACACGAACAACTCGAGGAGGCTAAAGATCGTCGAGCCTAAAATGCCGATGGTGGCCACGAGGCTCCAGTTGGCAAGCGGGGCTGCTGCTGCCGCTGCGATCAACCCCATGATTCCTAATAACACCAAGTGGCCTGCGACCATATTCGCTAAGAGTCGAATACCGAGCACAGCATGCTTGATGAACATTCCCAATACTTCAATCGCAAAAATCAACAGCTTCAACGGCGCGACATACCAAGGCAGGTCCATGGTGGGCACCTGATTCAACCAGTAGCCGACGGGACCAAACTTTTGCATTCCTGCAATCAGCCCCGCTCCGAAGATCACAAACGCCAAGGTCAACGTGACGCCGAAGGCTCCGGTTGGAGATCCGGCCCAGGGAAGCAGGCCGAAGAGATTGCAAAACAGCACGAAAAAGAAAATCGTCCACAGCAGCGGCACGAATTTGTCCGCATCGTGTAGTCCGATCGCAGGGCGTGCGATATGGTCCCGCACATAGAGCAGGACGGATTCGAACATATTCCAAAAGATTCCGCGAGGACGTTCCCCGGTGGAAATCAATTTCGCCAGCTTTGTGAAGATCAGCACCAAGATGATCGCCACGACCACTTCAATGATCATGAACTTCGAGATGCAAAACCCGGTAGCCGGGTCGTGATGGTTGGCCGGGGTCCCAAACGGTTGCGGAATCAAAATCTTGCCATGCAAGGCATCGTTGAATTCCTCAACAGTCGTGTCCGGATGCGCTTCACGCAGGTATTTCGGGACCTGGCTAAGATCTTCGTAATCGTGCCGCCAAAACATGCGCGGCACTTCGAAGTAGTAACTGTCTTTTATGTGCAGGACCGGATCAGCCATGAATTCAAGAAACCCCGGACATGTCGCTCGTGGAATTGACTAACCGTACCGACAACACTGTCTCAAGCATGAGCGTTAGCAGATAGAATACTACTGTGGCTCCAAATATGCCGCCGCGGGCCAATGTAGGACTTGTGGATGTCAAAACGATCGCTGCAATCAACGGGATCCCGGTTCGTAAAGCCATCGATGCAAAAACACCGGCCAAACGCAACTGAGTTTCCGTCGTGATCTTAGCAACGACCAATGCCGCTACTGATGCCACCCAACAAATGCCCGCTGCAATGCATGCGGCGAGAACCCCATCGCTCCCGTTGCGGGCTCGCAACGCTAGGGCGACAACCGGTAACACCAACGCAACAACGACCGTCAATACGACACAGCTTCCCGCGAGCGTTCGCGGAAAAAGTCGATCTAGCCTTTGGAGCGTTTGAAGTTTCAAAACAGGCCGTTCCCGAATATTCAATCTTGAGAATCTTTATCTTTTTTGGATCGCTCTGCCTGCTTTGTCATCGCCAGCAGATGTGTGATCCCCACCGTGACCCCAATCACTAACCCCAGCAAGGTAAGGTAATTCGTCCCCCACCTCTCATCCAGCCATTGCCCACCAATTCCTGGCAGAACCATTTCCAGGCATACCGTTGTCACTCGCGAAACCCATTCGTAACCGATGGCTGCGGGTGAGCGTTTGTTTTGGTCGTCGGGCGGCACAAACTCGCCTTATTTGCGAAGCTTGTTGGAAACAGGATCGCTTACGAACGTTCCGTAAAAACGGGAGTCCGCGCTGCGGTGTTTCCAGAAAGCGTAGACATCGAAAAACCATGTCCACACGGCATCAATTTTGAACAATTGGGGCCGCTCCCCGGCGTTCAAGAGGGGCCAGTCTAGCCAGCCACTCAACCCATGTCAAAGTCCCTGCTTACGTTGTTTTCATTTTTCTCAAACTTGGGCGCGCCGCGAGAATCCCATTCTCATTTCTGGGACTGTCCAACGCGTTCATCGATTCGGAATCGGTGGCGAATCAAATTCTACAGCGCTCGAAATCGGCGCTGGGTAGCGACGGTCGATGCCTTTCAATCATTGTTGGGTTTGCGACACGGCGGCACTGTCACGGTGGCGCATTGAATCTTCCAAGAAGTAATGAAACCCAAGGAATGACTGAACCTGTTTGCCTCGGTTTCCGTCTTCGTAGTGGCGTCTCAAGCAGGAAGGGCCAGGGCATTGAGGCGGCCGTGATGGGGGCCGCGAAATACCTGGACAAAACTGTCGAGTGGCGCGATTCGTTGAGTTGACAGGGTCGCCTGTCTTGTGGGGGCATTCATTGCTCAACAACGGTTAGCGCTCCAAGAGCAAGCAAAGGGAGTGTGTCGTATCTTATATACAGTAAATGGTTTACAGCAGGCTAGGTACAAACCCCAGGGCCGGATGGCCTGGATGGGCATTGAATGTTGGGAGTAGCGTTGGTAGAAGGGAAGTGCGGGCTGGCTGTATCGATATTGGCGGTGAACATGTTGCAGTTCCGAGGTGTTCCTCGTGGCTGCCAACGTTTCCAGTTCGTCGCCGGTCTTTGCGTATGGCATTTCAACAGTTTTCTTTTCTCAGATCGAAGCGTGCGCCGCAGTTTTTCTGGCGCCGAGAATAATCGCGATTGTTCGCAATCAATTTGTGTGAGAACGGCGAGACGATTCGCCGTGACCAACGGGGATTGTGTCGTTACACAGTGTGATCACAGCAGTGTTGTTACAACAGTGTTGTACACCGTGCGCTCGGATGCGGGGGTCTTGGCCCCATAAGATTTAGTCATGGATGGCTGCGGCCGTTCCTCGGAGTAAAAAGCCGCTCCTTAAGGAATTGAGTCGGAGTTGAATTATGACCGTCGATGAGTTGAAGTCACAGACCCGTAAAGATCTGGCCGGAATGGCCAAAACCCGTGGCGTGGCCGGCTGGCACGCAATGCGGAAGGATGAGTTGGTCAAGGCGCTAAGCCGTTTGGCTCGCAAGGACCGTCGCAAAAACGGCAGCACAAGCCGCTCATCATCGCTCAATGGCAAGCGGGGGCGGACCGCAACGGCCAATGGAAATTCGACAAACGGGAATTCGCCGCATGGGCGAATGAACGGCACCAAGACGAGCAACCCCAAAAACAGGAATGGCTCCAACGGCAACGGGCGACACAATCATCAGGGTCCGCTGACGGCCGGGATCTCAAAAAACCTTGCCAGCGAGAACGGACAAGACGTTGCCCTGCAGGACCGGTTATTTGTGGTCGCTCATGATGCCTTTTGGTTGCATGCTTTGTGGGAATTGTGTCCTGCAACGATCCAACGAGCTGAAGCGGGCTTGGCGCATGAATGGCATACGGCGCAACCGGTAATTCGCGTGCTGGACGTTTCGGCCGATGAGAACCGTCGCAGTGTGGAAAAAAACGTCAAAGATGTCGCGATTCATGGTGGGATCAATCACTGGTATATCGAAGTGGCCAATCCGCCGGGGGTATATCAATTGCAGATCGGTTATCTCGCCGCCAGCGGGCGATTTTTCGGTTTGGCGCGTTCCAATGTCGTGACCACACCCGCACTCGGCGATTGTGGGATTGTGGACGAAAACTGGAGCAAGACAGCCCAGCAATACGAAAACGGACATTCGCAAAACGGCAAGCGCAATGGCGACACAAGAATTCGGGAGATGTTTGATCAGCAGATGCGCCGGCCGATGAGCTCGCATCCACTAACCGACTTTTTACCAAACGGCGCGCGGGGCGGAGACGACGATAGCATCGATTTAGATATGGGGGTTGAGTTGGTCGTATTTGGCAGCGCGACTCCCGGTGCGCGGCTCACCATTTCTGAGGAAAATGTCGACTTGCGCGAAGATGGTTCGTTCACGATTCGGTTGAGTATGCCGGAAGGGCGGCAGGTTGTGCCGGCGACCATCACGTCGTCCAACGGAGTCAAGCAACAAACCGTGGTCCTGGCAGTCGAGCGGAACACAAAACACCTCGAAGCGCGGCATTTTGACGGTACCGAAATGTGAGCAACAACTGGGGGGGACAGCGGTAGAGAAAATCGCCGGCGGTGGATCTGGGAAAAACGTCACGAGCAGGCGCTTTCTTCTTGAGAACCCGCGCGGCCGATGCTAGGATCGACACTGTTGGATCCTTAGGATTCGATGCACCTCTGCCATGTACGATACGGGCCCTTATTTGTTGACCCTATGACATATCCGCAGGGGACCATTTCTGGTCGGCAGCGTGTATATCCGCTCCCCCTGACCTAGTCAGGAACGCGGCTCACACAACCCGGTCGTCGGTCCCCCCATTGTATTGCGGGTTCACACAAATCAGCTCGACCGGCATCCGGTGGAGGTTTATTTTTTTGAAGGGACTCTTCGACGACCAGGAACGTGAGTTCCGAGAGTCGGCAAAACCGCTCGCTGCACGGATGCGTCCTCGCTCGCTCGACGAATTCATCGGCCAAGCGCATTTTCTCGGCCCGGGCAAACTGCTGCGGCGGATGCTGCAGGCCGACCGCATTAGCTCCGTCATCTTCTACGGACCACCGGGCACCGGCAAAACGTCGCTGGCCCAACTCATCGCCGCCAACACGCGATCGCAGTTCGCGCAGTTAAACGCAGCCGCCTCCGGTGTCAAAGAGTTACGCGCCGCCCTGGATGCCGCCCGCAGGCGGTTGGAAGGTTCCGGCGAGCGGACTGTGTTGTTCATCGATGAATTGCACCGCTTCAACAAATCGCAACAAGATGTGTTGTTGCCCGATGTCGAGGAAGGAGTCGTCAGCCTCGTGGGGGCGACGACGCAGAATCCGTTTTTCTCTCTGGTCTCCCCGCTGGTCAGCCGCAGCCAGATTTTTGAATTCAAATCGGTCCCGGCCGCTGAGATTCGCAGTGTGCTACAGCGGGCGCTAAAGGATTCTGAACGAGGATTGGGCGAGCACCGCATCCAAGCCGATGACGAAGCACTCGATTTTTTAGCCGACATCTGCGATGGCGATGTGCGACGGGCGCTGACCGCCTTGGAAATCGCCGCCTTGTCGATCGCAGGCAGTGGGCAGACGTTGGACTTGGCTGTCGCACAGGAATCGATTCAGAAGAAGGCGATTCAATATGACGCCGACGGCGATGAACATTACGACGCAGCCAGCGCGCTGATTAAAAGCATGCGGGGCAGCGATCCCGATGCGGCGATCTATTGGCTGGCACGGATGCTCGAAGCGGGTGAAGATCCGCGCTTTTTAGCACGACGCATCGTCATCGCCGCCGCCGAAGATGTCGGCAATGCCGATCCACAAGCGCTGGTACTGGCCAACGCCGCCGCACAGGCAACCGAATTCATCGGCCTGCCCGAATGCCGCATCCCCCTGGCGCAAGCTGTGACCTACATCGCCACCGCCCCCAAATCCAACGCCTCCTACGCCGCCGTCAACGCCGCGATGGAGGACATCCGCACAAAACGCATCATCCCGGTCCCCAAGCACCTCAAGGATGCACACTACGGCGGCGCGAAACAATTGGGGCACGGCGAAGGTTATCAATACGCCCACAACTCCGAAGCGGGCTGGGTGGATCAGGATTACTTGGGGGTGGACCGGACGTATTATGAGCCGGTGGACCGTGGGTTCGAAGCGGAGATCCGTCGTCGGTTGGCGAAGATTGCGGAGCGGCGCGGGGGTGCGGAGGGGTAGGTCTGGCTGGTGGCGGACGACTGCGGCTGTACCAGTTTCACAAAACGCAGTGAAATGTCAGAGAAAGGAGCGCACCAATGGAAGACAACCGGCCCTGCGAGATATCACATCGACAGATCCTACAAGGAAATTGCCCTCTGTGCGGTGTCTTTGTCAGAAGTCCAAGTCTGATGAATGGGAAGGATGATGAAATCAACGGCGATTGCGTGTGGGACGCCGCGGCAATGAGAGCCGCGCTCAAGAACGACGATGAGACTGTTCATTGGATCACAATTCGAAATTTACAGCAGAAGACAGTTCCTCTCCAGATAAGCATCCCTCTCCTGTCTCAGGCAATCGGTAAGGGATCGGAACGAACGCGCGATTCCGCTGAAGACGCTCTTTGGAAAATAGGAACCAGAATCTCCAAAAAAGATGTCCGGAAACTCGAAGATCAACTTTCCTGCCCGGATAACGAACTTGCTATCAGGATCGTTCTTCTGGTCAGTTACTTAAACATGCGCGGCAATAAAAAGTTGATTCGGCTCGCTCGATTGCGGAGCGTGTTTTGGATTATTGAAAACGCACCCGAGTGCAATACGGCTGGGTCGCCATATGCTTTTTTAATCGATGTCGAAGATTCCGCCGACTACGAAAAGGCTAAGCAGCTCTGGCTAGGGCATGTCGAAGCTCACGGAAATAACTTAAAGATTCTAGGTAATGCATCCCAGTTTTTTACTCTTCGAGACAAAACTCTAAGTGAAAAATTGCTGAAAAGGGGGCGAGTTCTTGACCCGTCAAATCCAGAATGGACGGAACGGCTCGGACAGCTCTACTCGCTAGGGAATTGCCCGAAGCTCAGCGGGCATACTCAGGGAGATAGTGCGCACAAAGCATTGGAGCATTTCCAGGCTGCAGATGAAATCCGGCGCGGTGTGCCGTTTCATGGCGTTGCTAAAGTCGAAGTCGATGCTAAACATCGCAAAGAAAAAATTCTGATCGAATCTGCAATGACACTGTTTTCGCTTTGTGATTTGACGAATGCAGCAATCAAAGCAGGTGAATTTCAGGTGGCTCGTGAATATGCCACAAAACTTTTACGGACGGCACATCTCAGTGAACTTCCTGAGGGAGTTCGCCAGGGGCAGCCTGTTTTTGATGGAAACTTGGCGTTGGGTTGGTGTGCCTTAAAAGAGGGGGATGTCGATTTGGCTAAAAATTATCTGATTGCCGCTGCCCACACTAAAGGTTCCCCGACGCTCAACTCATTCGGTCCGGACATGTCCCTAGCCAAGGCACTCATGGAGCGGGGTGAACGCGCAGCCGTCCTGGAGTTCCTTGAGTTATGCACCGAGTTTTGGAAAATGTCCGGAACGCGTCATCAGCAGTGGATCGAAGATGTTAAGCATGGAAATATTCCTGATTTTTGAAAATCTGCTTACGATTAAACGCGGGGACCCTGTGAAAGCTAGCCGCCTGATACAAGCGACGTTTTATCATCAACCCCAGCGGCCGTCACGCGGCTGCCGGACCGATTCACTACGCGTGCCCACCCGGTCCGCTAGATTACGACGGTAGTAATATCCAATGGAGGCAGTTCAATGATTCAAATGCCGTTTGCTTTGGCGCCTCCATACATGGTCGTTTCGTCTTTGGCTGTTGCCGTATTGTTTGTGTTCTGCGCTATCGTTCCGGTCCTTCTGGTTGCCATATTTCGTAATCGCATTGGTCGAATAAGCGGGATAATGTCTCTTACGGCTTGTGTCTTGGGGCTTTCCTTAGCCGCAATCAGGTTGTGGGAGTTAATGGGTCGCAATGCATTGGCGTACTGGACTACGCACTGTGCAGCGTTGTTTCTTTTCTCTGCTATTGGGGCATTGGTGTTGCTACGAAGGAAAGGCGGCTCTGGTTAGCGGCGTGATTCAGGCGGCGGCCTGACGCAAAACAGTCGTTCTGATCTTTGCGGTAACACGGATGTCGCGTACGCAGGATTGCCCCAGCCAGAAGTGTCTGGGGTGCGTAACTAGATGTTCAACACGAGCAAGTCATGCAAGTAAGACCAATTGACCTGCTGTTTGTTTTCCTCGCACTAGTGTGCTCCATGTGCGGATTCCTCTTCGGGCTTGGTCTCGGTTCAGATTATGGCATCCTTGGGAAAGCTGTTGGCTGCGTTCTCGGTCTGATTATTGGGGGTGCCGCTTCTGTGCTGTTCATGCTGTGCGTGGCAGTGGTTGGCGATCTGCTTGACCGGATTTGGCGCCGGTGGCGTCCGTATCCGCCGCCGTGTGAAAACGGCACCTGTGTGCATACGAGCCATTTCCGCTCGACAGAGATACCGGATGAGATGGTGCATTCGGTCGCGGGGCTCGCCAAGTATGGTCAGCGATGCCGGTGCGGAAATCTCTACGCAGGTGGAATTGCACACGGACTGCAAAATCGATGGGTGCGTGTTCTGCCAGACGGCACGATCCGCGCTTATCTGATCCATCGACCGTTCGGTCGCTGGAAGCCTGACAACTCAACGGAGATTAAACAGGAAACGATCGAACGCGTCCTTGATCGGTTCGGTCGAATCCTGGAAGGACAGGTTCCAGGATGGGGCCTTCCACCATTGATGACAATCATTTTTGCCGGCATCGCGTCGTATGCGGTCTACTCGCAGTCCGGTTTTCAACATCCATTCGCCCTTTGGTTCATCGGTGCCTTAGCAACATACGGCTTCGTGAGCGGCTGTGTATTTTTGTGGAAAGGTCCCGCGCATTTTGATGGCGGCGACTGACCACCTCATGCACCGGAGCCGCTGCCGGACCCACCTGCAATGATCAACACGCATGTGTGCAATCACCGTTGCCCCCCCAAAAAAACGTGTGAAAAACGCGAAAATTATTGGTATGATGTGACCTGTGAGAATCGAGTGGCTGGGCGCTAGGCTGCTGACTTGTTGCCTGCTGGTGATAGATCGATCAGTCTATCACCGGGTGATCCGGCCACGCTCTGACCGACGACAGGTTATGGAATCTCAGGAAACCGATTATGGAATCGCAGGAATTGGAACACTCTGAGCCGATCTTTGTTTATGGGCGATCGGCAAGTAAGCAAGTGCTCGGGCGGTGGATGTTGGTCGGTGGGGTTGGGGCAGCAATTTTGAGCGTGCTTGGGTTCGTGCTCGCGATCTTTGGTCGGGTTGATCAACTCGCTCTGCATTCTATGAGCACTTTTCCAATGATTATCGCTGTCGGCCTGTTCACGGGTGGGTGGACGCTCATCCGTGGCCCGCGGCGTGTTCGCGTCGGTGAGAATGGGATTGAGATTGAGCAAAGCAGCGGGATCAGCCAGCAACGGTGGAGTGAAATCGGCTGGGTCACGGTGAATGCCACGTCGATGTCCCAGCAAAAACGGTTGGATGTGTTCGATCAATCGGGGGTGAAGGTCGCCTCGGTGAGTGAAGCCATCGAGGACTTTGACGATTTGGTCGCAACGGTAAAATCAAAGGTCGCCGATCAGCGCCCGGCGGTTGCCGGCGACATTCAGCTTCGTAAGGCTCGCAAGAGCGCCGTTTATATTGCAAGCTTTGCAGTGGTGATGATTCTCGTCTCGGCTTCCATTGCCTGGATGACCTATGAGGAACAGCGAGCCGCTAAGCTGCTGGAGACCGAAGCGGTCGAAGGGTTCGCGACCATTGATCGGTTGTTTCTTGCACCCAACGGAGTCACAACACGTGTCGAGTACACCTGTGCAAACGAGGCGGGTGAAACGGGAAACCGGAACGCGGAGATCGACCCAGCCTACTACGCAGAACTGACACAGGCCGGCGCCAAGACGATTCCAGTGATCTTCGTTCCTTCAGACCCCTCCCTCAGTCAATTGCAACATGGCGAGGTTATTGAAGAGGACTTCTTGAAGACACCGGCCGGTGGCTACGGACTTTCGGCGCTGGTGACGGTGATGTGTCTTTTCTTTTTGGGAGCCGCTGTACTGCAGTGGAATGGTTGGGATATTGACTATAACTCAAAGACGAGCAAGTTTTCCATTAAACGGTTCGGCGAAGGCGATTAATGATCTACGGGCTACCGGCTCGGTGGTTCCCAGGGATACTCCATGTGCTGTGATGTTTTCTCTGCGACTTCGGTTCCCAAAAGTCGCGCTACGACGTGGAAGCTCATGTCGATTCCGGCGGCGATTCCGGCGGAGCAGATTACGCGGCCGTTGTCTATGAAACGTCGGTCGGGATGGACGGTGGCATCGGGGACGAGTTCTCGCAATGCCTCGATCGAATTGGCGTGGGTGGTTACGTCCAGTCCGTTGAGCAAGCCCGCTTTGGCTAGCATCAAGGCACCCGTGCAGACCGACAGCAGGAGTTCCGATTTTCCGGCAACCTGTTTGATCCAATCGGTCAGGACGGGATTGTGCATCTGCGTGCGGGTTCCCTGTCCACCGGGGACGATCAGCACATCCGGCGGCGGGCAGTCGTTTAACTGGTGATGCGGATTCACACTCAGTCCGTTGCGAGCAATGACGGGACCGGCCTGTTCGGCCACCGTATAGACTTCAAATGCGACGGGATCGACAAAATGCCCGGCCACCGAAAAGACTTCGAAGGGGCCACAGAAATCGAGCACTTCCACATCGTCAAAAATCAGGATGGCGAGATTGCGCGTCGTCATGGATTTTCATTCGTGCTGAGTCCCGTAGGGCCGGTTGTACCGGCCGTTGTTTGGGGAGACATGTGCTGTCAGTGGTGACCTAGTTATTGTCATCTTCGCTGTTATCGTCCGGCTTAGCCGGACCTACGCGTTCAGCTTAGGCACCACCCATCAGACAGGCACCAACTCGTACAGTCCTTGGCCGATGTGTTTGAGTTTGCCCCGTTTGACCAGCTCTTGCCAGACGGCTGCGGGGTATTGGTTGGGCGGGGTGATGCCGGTGATCGCTGATTTGCGGCCGCTGGTCATGCCGCCGTAACCTAGCCGGGCCTCGTCATCGGTGCGGGTCAGTTTGAGGCGTTTTTTGAAGGCTTTTAGCGCGCGTTTGAGTTCTTCGTTTGTGGGTCCATCCGGCGCGGCGGCTGCGTCTGGTTCAGTCATATTCAGGGGCTCCTTTGCAAAATGTGTGGCAGTGACGATACCACCTTTTCTGTTTAGCGTCGAGTCTTGCTGTGTCACTGGGGAAATAGGCGGAAGGTGATTCGTTTCCGGTGGCGGCGTACGAGGTTGAAGTTGTATGCGCGATTAGGCATCATCATGAATTGCTACCTATTGAAAATGAATGAACAAAGACTTTATGCACAATTCACACGAAAACGATACGCTGTACACAATTGACGTCGACGGGACCGAGCGGAGTTATTTGGTGCATGTCCCTTCTGGTGTCTCTGCGTCAGAGCCGCTTCCCGTGGTGCTGGCTTTTCATGGCGGGCGATCGAATGCGGAAGGGATGGTGCGGTTTTGTGGGTTGAATCCTTTTGCGGATGAGGCGGGGTTTGTTGTCGTCTATCCCAATGGAACAGGGCCGCAGCCGCATTTGTTGTCGTGGGATGCGGGGATTTGTTGCAACGATCATCCCCCCGATCACCCGCCAGCGGATGAAATCGGTTTCGTGGCAGCCATGTTGGATGATTTGTCCGCTCGGCTGCCGGTGGATGTCAGCCGAGTCTATGCGACGGGCATGTCCAACGGGGGGATGCTCAGTTACCGGTTGGCGGCGGAGTTGTCGGAGCGGATTGCGGCGATCGCTTCGATCGGGGGAACCATGGGGACGGAGTGCTGTTCACCCGCGCGTCCGGTGCCGATTTTGCATATGCACGGGACAGAGGATTATTTCGTGCCGCTGGAAGGGGGCCGCGGAAAACGGAGTCCATCACGGACCGAGTTCTTTTCCGTGGCGCACACTCTGGATTGTTGGAAGGCGGCAAATCGTTGTGACGCGGCGCCACTGCGAACGGAGTTCCCGGTTCTAGTTGATGACGGCACGTCGGTGTGGCGCGAAGTGTTTCCGCCCGGTGATACGGGGGCTGTGATTGAATTGTATACAATCGAAGGGGGGGGGCACACGTGGCCGGGGCAAAAACCGCCGCTGCTATTTTTGGGCAAGAGTACCAAAAACCTGGATGCCAACGCCGTGCTCTGGAAATTCTTTGAGAAGCATCGGTTGCCAGAAGCCTGATCGGCGGATGGGGCCGGTCGTGGAGAGTCTCGCTGAAACTGCTGCTTCTTGCCGGCTGTTTTATGCCAACTACGCTGGCCGCGATTGCTGTTGCAATCGCGGTTGCCCGGGTTGAGTCACCCGTTAGAGCGACCGGTACTCGGTGACCATGCGGACGAGGTCGGCGACCGATTGAGCTTGCATTTTTTTCATCACGCCAGCGCGGTGCGCTTCAACGGTTTTGCGACTCACACCTAGTTGAGCGGCGATCATTTTGTTGGAGTTGCCCTCGACGACCTTTTCCTTAACCTCGAATTCCCGCGGGGTCAGTGTGCGGATGCGGGTGGCGATTTCTTCGCGGCGGATATCGTCACCACGCGATTCAGAATCGCGTTGCAGAGCGGTGCGGATGCAATCCAGCAAGACTTGATCGCTGAATGGTTTTTCGATGAAGTCCACAGCACCGGCTTTCATTGCCCGGACAGCCATTGGAACTTCGGCGTGGCCGGTGACGATGATGATGGGAATGTGGATGTTTCGTACGGCGAGTTCTTTCTGTAACTCCATTCCACCCATGCCGGGCAGACGAATATCAAGGACAAGACAACCGGGGATTGCGGGGTTATAAGTATCGAGAAATTCTTGAGCCGAAGCGCACACTTCGACAGGCAGGTCGACGGATTCCAGCAGCCATGACATGGAACCACGCACGGCAGGGTCGTCATCAACTATGAAAACGGTCGCTTGAGTATCCATGGTGGTCGATTCTTCCTCATGTTGCGGCGCAGCTTGATCAACAGCCATGCTTTACTCCTCATCCCCAAGGGTATCTGTTTTCGCAAGCTGCCGAATACGCAAGCAACTTGAAGGGCGACTATGTCGCACAACTATCATATCACTTTGGTGTTATTACAGATAGAAAACACGTTCAAAACGCGTTCGTGAAGAGTCATGACTGATTGCTAATCAGAATCTTTCGAAAAGTGAACCTGTTGCGGAAAAATTACCGAGAACTCCAACTTGTATCACTTAATTTTTGCCCATTAAAATGATACCCAGGGGGAGAATGAGACAACAAGCCCAATCGGAAAAAACTGTGAAAATTCAGCGACGCCTAACAGACCGTCGGCTTTTGTAAAGATTGGCTGTTTAGTACAATAAGCCCAGAGAGATTTCATGAATAACTTGAAATCCCTGACGTCGAGTTGTTGTCAACTGCTAACTTGGTATGTGAGTCGTGTGGTCGCAATCGACAAGGTCACAACCATGCTCAACGCATCACTTCCGACGCCTACGTAAAGTCGTATCGATCAGTTACATCCTGTTTTGGAAATCTTGCAAAGGGTCATTCGACAATGGCAAATCAAACTCGACGGCGTTTCTTGGAAAACACGATGTTGGCCACAGCGGCCGCTACGGCGGGTGGCCTGATGGGACAGCCTGTTGTGCAGGCAGCCAAGGCGAACAAAAGCGCGAATGAAACGGTCCGTGTCGCTGTGTTGGGTGTCAACGGTCGTGGCCGCAGCCATATTAACGGTTTTACGGGTGTGGAGAACTGCGATGTTGTCGCTGTGTGTGATCCGGACGAAACGGTGGGACACACCAAGGGAGTGGAAAACGTCCATAAGAAAACCGGCAAGAAACCGACTTATTATCAAGACCTGCGACGCGTGATGGACGACGACTCGATCGATGTGGTCTCGATCGCAACACCCAACCATTGGCACTCGCTGGCTGCGATTTGGGCGATGCAGGCCGGTAAGGATGTCTATGTAGAGAAACCGGTCAGCCACAACATTCGCGAAGGCCGTGTGATGGTCGATGTGGCTCGCAAAGAAGGCCGTGTCTGCCAAGCAGGGACGCAAATTCGCTCGAATCCTGGTGTGATCGAAGGAATCAAGTTTCTACAAGAGGGCGGCCTCGGTGAACTTCAGGTCGCTCGGGCGCTGTGCTACAAGCGGCGCAAAAGCATCGGCCACGTTGGGCAGACGCCGGTTCCCAAAGGGGTGGACTACGATCTCTGGTTGGGGCCGACACCGCTACGGGCCGATGTGCCCCGCAAAAGCCTGCACTACGACTGGCATTGGCAATGGGATTACGGCAATGGCGATTTGGGGAACCAAGGGATCCACCAAATGGACGTTGCCCGTTGGGGCATCGGCGCCGACACGCTGGCTGACAGTGTGATTTCGTTCGGCGGTCGGTTTGGTTACGTCGACGACGGCGAAACGCCGAATACCGAAATGTCGATCATGGAATACGGCGACAAACTGTTGGTCTTCGAAACCCGTGGACTGCCAACGAAGCATTACCTCGGTGGCAATGCGAGCGGCAATGACGTCGGCAATATTTTCCATTGCGAAAATGGTTACATGAAATGCAGCTATACCTCAGCCGTCGTGTTTGATCCAGATGGTAATGAGATCAAACGCTTCAGCGAAGGCGACGACAGCTATCACTACAATAACTTTGTCGATGCAGTCCGTAGCCGTCGTGTTGAAGATCTCAATGGCGAGATCAACGAAGGCCATCTCTCGAGCGCGTTGTGCCACCTGGCGAACATTTCCTATCGCCTGGGTGAATCGAGCGATTTCGGGGCTGCCCCAGCCGGCTTGGCGGGTAATGAATATGCGGTCGATGTCTTCGAGCGGACCAAGTCGCACTTGAAGGACAACAACGTCGATCCTTCGCAGGTGAAGTTCGCCATGGGGCCGAAGTTGATGGTCGATAAGAAAACGGAATCGTTCATCGACAACGCCGCCGCAAACGCCCTGACGACGCGCGAATACCGCAAGGGATATGAAGTTCCCGCACAAGCGTAAATCATTGCGTTAAAATGATGGCTTGAAATCGAAACAGGCCCGCGTTTCTCACGAGACGCGGGCCTGGGGTCGATATCGCTGATCCCGATGAAGAAATTATTACTGGTGGATCAACTCTATCTCCACAGGCATTTCTAGGGATTCATGAACGGTGTGTGTCGAGCGTAAACAGTCCAGGGAATGAGGAAAGACTCTCTGCTTTGGTGGAAACAAGCCGGGAATCTGCATTGGCAAAATTATTTTGGATTTCCATTCGTAGCATAAGACCATCGGCATGTAGTGAATTGCCTGAACTGGTGGCTAAAAGGATGGTCGCCACGCCTTTTGCGATGTTTTTTTATCCGGAATCCTGTTGGATGTATGATCAAGGATTCATCGATCGATGACAGCTATTCAGCGATTAATAATGGTACTGGCCATCATCTCGTGCTGGGGATGCTCGCCGCCTGTGCCGGAGCTTCCGGCGACGATCGGCTTTCCGGCGGGAACGGGCCGGATAGAGGTGCGAAAGAAGCTTGGAGATGTGGTTGGAGGGATCGGTGATCGCCATAATAGAATCCATACATCAATAGTGTACGTCAAGGAGGATGGCGGTGACGTTGTTCTTCCACTGCACACCCCTTCCTTTCACAAAGGCCGCGCGTTAGCAACCGTTGCGCTGCGCGGAGATGGAAAGTCGTATTGGCGGGACGTCACCGGCCCGCAGCAAGTCGATGTCTATGTCGATTCCAAGGCCGTCGACCGAGAGGAGTTTGACGAAATTGCAAAGTCGTTTCGAGACAACCTTGAAGCCATCCAAGTGGCGTATCTCAACATGCTGGATAGCTACGACGAAGAGCCTGTCTTGATGAGCTTGAATTACTATGACGTGAGTATGTTTCGCGAAAGAAAGTATTATTGGTCGCAAAATACCGGAGTGTATTTTCAGCAGCATCCCACTGGAGCCAATGTGTTTTTTCGAGTGCCGCTTCGCGAGCGCGGGCCCGCCGTCATTTGGATTGGACAGATCCTTGTCGACGGCCAGCATTTATTGATGTGTGATCTTACTCACTTGGACCAACATCCGAATTACAGTCTATCTTTTGAGAAGGCGTTCAAAGGTGCCGATCTTAAGAACATGATTGAAGAGTGTACTGACATTCATGGGAATCGCTTGTCAGATTTATTTGCGATTACCTACATACCGGTCAGAGAGTTCGAAAATCGTGCCAAACTGGAATCACAGAAATTCACGGCTCCAGCGTCAAAGTGATTGTGTGTTTTGGCAAATTAATGGCTGGCTAGATATTTCCGAACACACGTTAAGAACGCCCTGCGCTCTAAGTTTCAGTCGACATCAACGCGCCGCAAACCTGCCTTGATCGCCGCCGGTTCTGGATCTTCGTACGGGAGGCATTTGAGGAACTCCACGAGATCGTCAATTTGATCCGCTGTGAGATGGCTGGTTTGACCGTGTTGGTCGTTTTTGTTTTGCGTTGTGAGCACATCCCGGAGCGTCTTGGCTTTGCCATGATGCAGATAGGGGGCGGTGCGATAAATCCCCAGCAGCGTCGGGGTATCGTATTTGGGGCCCATGATTTCTGAGGGGTCGTCGTTGCCTGTGCCCACGTCGTGCAGCCGGAACGGTGTTTCCATTCGAGAGTCGGTGAAGAATGGTCCGACATGACAGGTGGCGCATTGGGTCTCTTCAGCGAAGAACAGCTTCTTTCCTCGCTTCGCAGCAGCGTTTAAGCCCTTTTTGGCGTGTGGGCTGAGGGTGAATTTGTGGGAATTGGAATAGGCAGCCATGGCATCCAACTCGGCGGAGAGTCCGCGATTGGGGGTTTCCAACGCCGGGTTGACGTCACCACGGATCAGCCCGCGGCCTTGCATCAGTTGGCTGCGTATGGTGTGTTCGAAGTCCTGGACCTCGTCGCGATCCGCCGACCAGTGAATGGGATGCGTCCAGGCCATGCCGAACAGGGCGGTCGTATCGCGTAGTCCTTCGGGGTTATGCCAAGTCCGTCCATCGCTGTGCCCGTCCGGATGGCAACTGGCACAGGAGATCCAACGGCGGCCGACCATCGGTTGCTGTGCGGAATAAAACAGGACCTTGCCCAACAGGATTTGTTCATCGTGCGGGTTTTCACAGACGGGGATGGTCGCGATGGGGCGCAGAGTTTGTGCATCGTATTTCACGACAGCAAAATCGAGTGCGTTGTAAACGTAGAACGATTGATTGTCCGGCGCAACGCGGACCGCGCGGGGATTGCGGCCGAGGTTTTTGACTTTCACAAATTTGATTTCGCGATAATTGTCGTCCAAGATATCGCAGACGTACATATCGTCCGTTCCGGCAAAGACGACATACAGCCGTTGGCCGTCGGGCGAAATCGCCAATTCCCAGGGGTTGGCGACGACCAAGGTTCCTTTGAAAGAATCCATGGCGATTGGTTTGCGGCGGCGACCCTCGCCGGGGGCGGAGTCGATGACGGTGACGTAGGGGAAAATCGAACCCGCACCGTGCGTGACGGTGGTTTTGGAGCGTATGTGCGGCAGGTAGACCTTGGGACGAGTGGGGTGCGGTTGCAGTTGCCGCGCTAAGTTATCATCCCGCGAACCTTGCCAACTGTCGACGACTTCGCCGGACTTCAAGTCGATGGCTTTGACAATACCGGTGTGGTATTCGGCGACCAACAGCCGTTCCTCACCCGGTTCGATCGCAATGCCGCGGAGGAACTTTCCTACAGGCAAGCTGCGCAACACCGTGTGAGTCGCTGCGTCGATTTCCAACACGGTGCCGGGATATTCTAAGGTCACGTAAACGCGGCTGCCGTCACGGTTGGAGACGACGCCGTATGGTTCGTCGAACACATCAATACGGGCGTCGATGTTTCCCGTTTGGCCGTCGATGAAGAGGACTTGATCCTCGTCATAGACCGCCACTGCTAGATTGTGCGTCTCTCCCAGGAAGCTGACTCCTTCGGGATGATGTCCGACGGGGATATCGCGTATCACCCTGTTCGATTGCAGATCGACAAGACTCAATGTGCCGTTGTCGCGATTTGTGCAGGCCAACAATCGGCCATCGGCGGAGATGTCCATCAGGCTATTGGACGTGCTGGCGAGCGCGTCGAGAGGCACGGTGAGTCCAAGCAGCACGAAAACAAACGCAAAACGTCGCATGCAGGAGTTCCTTACTCAGTGGTGAAGGCGGGCGCGAGGAGCCAGCGGTTACGGAGGCGCATCCGTCGTAAGGGCCATTATGGGATATCGCGCCGCGTGGCGGCAATCGCCAGCAAAAAAACTTGAGGATTCAATCATTGCCGCTGGCAAGAACATCGGGTGACAGGCAGCCGACGATTGTCTACAATATCTGCAGAATGCCGCCGGGAACGCATTCTGGACAGTACAGCGGTTGAATCCTGCTTGATCAACGCCGCTTAAAAATATTTGATACTTTCTCTCACAGCCACAACTGTTTGACGACACCGTTGAATTCGCCTCGCCGGATCATCCGGAGAGGCTGGCATATTGTGAGAGAGAAGGACCTATGACTCCCCTCGGTAACCCACCGCTCGCGCCCGCGCATTGTACTGCGGACGGCATCACCGCTATCGAAAAACGTTTTCGACGTCGTTGGCTCATGGCGTCGATCTTGATGCTTTGCCTGGTTCCGTTCATTGGCATGGCCACGCAGCAGACCATGCATAGCATGTTGACGTTGCCATCACGGTGGCTACCCGACTCGCTGCCGGAACGGCAAGCGTTGGAACGGTTCATCGATGAGTTTGAAAGTGGCAACTCGGTGCTGCTCAGTTGGCCCGGGTGTGCAGTCGACGATCCACGGTTGGCGGAAGTCGCAGCGGCGATCACAGCGCTGCGCAGCGACGCGTCTCGGACTGAAGAGGCCGCTTATTTCGACGAAACTGTCAACGGCTATACCGCGCTACAGGAAT
The DNA here is from genome assembly GCF_007860075.1 of Symmachiella macrocystis. Lineage (NCBI taxonomy): Bacteria > Pseudomonadati > Planctomycetota > Planctomycetia > Planctomycetales > Planctomycetaceae > Symmachiella > Symmachiella macrocystis. The sequence continues at coordinate 532,543 of NZ_SJPP01000003.1, read as the reverse complement.
TGATGGAACCGCCATTGAGTCTGTCGCGCGAAGCAGCATTATCACGGCTGCGCGGTTCGTTGGTGGGGCAGGACGGCGATTTCAGTTGCATGGTTGTCGTATTGACTGAAAAGGGACTCTATGAACGGGAGGTGTCGATTTCGGTGATTTTGCGTGAGGCGGAGCGGGTGACCGGGATTGACGAAGCGCAATTCTTGTTGGCGGGCCCGGCGGTGGAAGGAGCGTTCCTTGATGCTGAAGCGACGTTCGACGCCAATCGATTGAGTATTCCCTCGACGATAGTCTCAGCGCTCTTGTGCTGGTGGTGTTTGCGGTCTTGGCGGTATACGGCGATCGTGCTGTGCACGGCTCTGTTTGGGCAGGGACTGGTTTTAGCCAGCATGCATTGGTCGGGTGTGCGAATGAATGCCCTGCTGATTGTGTTGCCCACGTTGGTGTTGGTGCTCACCGTCTCGGCCGGCGTGCATTTGGTCAATTACTATTACGATGCGGTCCGTCGCTTTGGGGTTCCCGGCGCAGCCGACCGTGCCTTTCAAGCGGGGCGTCGTCCGTGCATCCTGGCTGTGGTGACGACGGCCATGGGATTACTGTCGTTGTGCGTCAGCGACATTGAACCGATTGTCCAATTCGGTCTCTTCGCCGCAGGAGGCGTCTCGGTGACCATTGCCTTGTTGCTGTACGTGCTGCCGGGCGCCTTGGTCAAATGGCCCGCGATGGTCACGCCGGCGATGACGGTGGGGGACGACGGAGCACCACTGCCGCGTCTGCGCCGTTTTGACCGAATTCTCGACGCCTATGCCGCCGGAATACAACGGTATGCGCTGCCGCTTTGTGTTTTGTTTCTCATCGGCACTTTTGTCGCTGGCTATGGACTGCAAAACATTCGCTCATCCATTGCCTTCGATAGTCTGTTTCCGCCGGAGAGTCGAATTTCGCGGAATTATGAGGTTTTGGAACGGGATCTAGGCCCGCTCGTCCCGGTGGAAGTCATTCTCCATTTTGATGATCGGAATGAATTACCCTTCAGCGATCGGATTGATGTGGTGCGACGCGTGGGACGGGCCATCGGTCGCGTCCCACACATTGCCGGGACGTTGTCGGGAGCGACGTTCTCACCAAAACTCACCCAAGACGCGCCCGACGAGCAACAAGCCATGGCACTGGCCGCACGCTTGCAGTTGCCGATTCGGCGCGATTTGTCCGAGGCTGCATTGTTGCCTCTTGTATTACCGACAGCTGAATCACACCGGGCGGCGCTGGCGTTTTCGCGGCCCGTCACGGCATTAACGACGGTGAGTCTGCATCATTCGACATTTCGCGAAGGTGCCAAGTTCGCCGATGCACGCGTGGTTGAGGTCTTGAGTCGTCCGCCTCGAACGTCACTTGCGGCGTTGCAGGCTTTTGCCCATGGCGCATTGCCGTCGGACGCAACAGAACCGGTGATGTATGCAGTGGATGAATCGCCGGCGTCATTCCCCACCTCTCAAGTTCCATCGGTCGAACTGTTGAAGTCACGGGCGCTGGCTGTCGCGGAGGCAGAGATTCGTCAACAGTTGATTCGACGAAACTATTTTTACGAAACGGACGGACGACAAAGTTGGCGAATCAGCGCGCGGCTTCCTGCGATGCAAGAATTGGATTACCACCAATCGCTGATCGATTTGCGTCAGGTGGTCGACCCTGTGTTGGCAGAGGTGGACGCGGGGCAGCGACCGACGATTTCGGCGGAATATACGGGCGTCATGCCGGTCGTCTCCAAGTCGCAACGCATATTGTTGCACGACCTCTACAGCAGTTTCTTGACCGCGTTTGGATTGGTGGCGCTGGCGATGATATTTGTGTTGGGCAAAATCCGCGCCGGCCTGATCGCCATGTTACCCAACGTCTTTCCCGCTGCCGTCGTGTTTGGCGCGATGGGGTGGTGGAACCTGCCCGTCGGTATCGGCACGATGATGACCGCCAGCGTGGCTTTGGGAATTGCCGTGGATGACACATTGCATTTTCTAACGTGGTTTCGCATCGAAACCACGCGCGGCCACGACCGGGCCGAAGCGGTACGGCTTTGCTTCGGGCATTGTGCGCGGGCGATGATTCAGACCACGGTCATTTGTGGAATGGGAATGGTCGTGTTCGCGCTGAGCGGCTTCGTGCCGACAGGCCGGTTTGCCTGGCTGATGCTTACGTTATTGTCGGCAACACTCGTGGGGGACCTGGTTTTTCTCCCCGCGCTGTTGAACAGCTCCGCCGGGAAATGGTTTCAGTCTCGCACTTAGCAGGAGGCTTGAGGCTTGAGGGGGCAGGCTTGAGGAAGAATAAGGAGGGTCGCCCTGTCCCGGCCTCAGGCCTCATCCCTCGCGCCTAATCCCTCATATCGGTATCCACTTTGTGTTGTGCCCAGGCGGCGGCGCCCATGACGCCGGCGTCGTCGCCTAGTTTGGCGGGCACAACTTCAAACGTTTTAATCAGAGCCGGGAGGACGCGTTTTTTGGCGGTCTCATTGACTTCGGTGACAAATAACTTCGGCATCGCTTCGACGAGTCCACCCCCTAGGACTACCAAGTCAGGCCCCAGCAGGTGTACTACGCCGGCGACAGCCCGTCCGATTTGTCGTGCGGCGTCGCGGACGATGTTTTCTACGGCGGTATCTCCGGATGCGACGGAATCGGCCAATGCTTTGCTGCGGATTTTTGTCAAATCGGTGCCAAAATTCTCCAGCAGATGCGGAGCTTGTCCGCGGTAGGCGGCCGCGGCAGCTCGAGAAGCGATCACCAAACGGCTGGCGACCGCTTCGAGACAGCCGCGTTGTCCGCAGCCGCACAGCGGCCCTTCGGGCGCCACTTGCACATGACCGATTTCCATGCAGGAACCGGTCGCTCCTCGCATAATGCTTCCCTCATAAACGCATCCGCCGCCGATTCCCGTACCAGGGAAAACGCCGACGACGACTCGGCTTTTGGCGGCGACACCGAAGCGGTATTCGCCATACACACCGGCGTCGACGTCGTTCATGATGACAGCCGGGCAGCCGAATTCGTCTTCCAGATGATCCTTAAGCGGTACATTCTCCCAGCCCAGATTCGGCGCACTGTGCGCAATTCCACGCTCAAGATCCAGCGGACCGGGACAACCGAAACCGATGCCGGCAATATCTTTCGGTTTCAGGTCCGCCCGATCCAGCATTTTGTGGATGGTTTTCGTAATACGGAGCAGACCGGATTCCACCCCCTCGTTTCCCTTGGTCTTGGCGCGATCGTGGCTAAGGGAACGAAATTGCGAATCAAACACCTTACCCAGCATCTTCGTGCCGCCCAGGTCAAATCCGACCCAGTGCCGCGCATCCTCTTTCGTAGCCATGGTCTCTCTCGTAACAGGCGGAATCGGCTAAAACGATACAGTAAGAAACCCGGTTGGCGAGAACAAGTCGGTAAGAAACTGACATCCTGTCTCATTGAAAGCTCCAGAGTACGATTGCAACATGTTTCATTGATATTCACCCGGTGTTTCTAAGGTCAGACACCAAGCCACGCCCCTCAGGCCGCTTGGGATTTGTCGTCTCTTTGAGGAAATCATCCGAGCAGTCGACACGGCCCAGACCGCCGAAAATCCCTGCTGGTTGAATTTCATCGCTCCCCACTGGATACTAAATACTCCACGGCAGAACGCGCACTAGCCTGCGTCGCTGCGGTTTTCTGGCGAACTTTGCTGCCGATCCGAAAATGCCCTCACGACAAGACGACAATTAGGAATCCTATTCATGAAACAATTCTCGGCTTACATCGCTGTGGCGATCACATTGTTCATCGCTGGACCCGTCTTTGCGGAAGAGAAAACCGCGCCGGTGCGGATGGGGGCCGGGGCGATGACCTTCGATACCGTCCCGGGCTGGGGGCTGGATGAAGAGGGCAAATCGGTGCTGGGGCCGACGCACGGAGGAGTCGTCATCGATAAAGAGGGCAATATCTACACCAGCGCACAGATTGGTGTGTTTGTCTTTACGCCGGATGGCAAAGTCATTCGCCGCTTTGTGGGTGATGAGTACTCCAACATTCACGATATGGAGATCCGCGAAGAAGACGGTGTCGAATACGTTTACGGCGCTCGCAACGTCGATGCCGAGGGGATCAAATTCAACGCTCAGACCGGCGACATCGTGCTGAAGCTGCCGTTCCCCGAAGAATCGGGACTGGCGCTGAAGAAGTTTAGCCCCACGGCGATCACGGTGGCTCCCAATGGCGACATTATCCTCTCCGACGGTTACGCCAGCAACCACATCTTTAAGTTCGACAAAACCGGCAAATACTTGATGCACTTCGGCACCAAGGGGAACGAACTCAAACAATTCAACACAGCGCACGGCATGACCTTGGATACCCGCTACAATCCGCCTCGTCTGTTGATCTGCGATCGCAACCATGAACCCAAAGGACGCTTGCTGCATTACGATCTCGATGGAAACTACATCGATGAAGTCGTAACCGGCTTGGGAATGCCGACGTCTGTTGCTGTTCAGGGGGACTTCGTTTCCGTGCCCGATTTGCACGGCCGAGTGGTGATTCTCGATAAGACAAACACCATCATCGCCGTGTTGGGGCACAATCCGGATGCCAAAGCAGGGAGGTCCTTCAATGTGCCGCAAAAGGACTGGGTCGAGGGCCTCTTCAGCGGGACGCACGGGTCTTACTGGGATAAAGATGGCAACCTGTACGTCCAGGACTGGAATACCTCAGGCCGGATAATGAAACTCGTGCGGGTCAATTAACTTTTACTGCAATGCGACACTTGGCCTCACCAGCGTTATTCTAAAAAACAATCACAACCTTTAGGAGATAAAGAGATGCCAACTACGGAAACCAAGATACCTCGCCGTCGGTTTTTGAAGTCCACTTTAGCGACCGCCGGTGCTGCCGCAATCGCACCGATGGTCATCCCCAGTTCGGCATTGGGACTGGACGGCGCTGTCGCTCCCAGTGAACGGGTCGTCGTGGGGGGCATCGGTATTGGAAATCGTGGTACCTACGATCTCAGTTGCTTTCTGGAACAACCGGACGTGCAGTTTGCCGCCGTTTGCGATATCAAAGAAGCACGCCGCACGGCTGTCAAGAAGATCGCCGACGACCATCACGGCAACCAAAATTGTGAAACCTATCGCGATTTTCGCGAATTGCTGGACCGCAAAGATATCGATGCGGTGCTGATCGCCACCGGCCCGAACTGGCATGCGACCGCCGCGATGACTGCGGCTAAAGCTGGCAAGGACATGTATTGCGAAAAGCCGTGCACCAAAAACATTGCTCAAAGTTTGATCCTCAAGGACACCATGCGGCGGACTGGCCGGGTGTTTCAAGCGGGGACACAGCGGAGAAACCTTCCGCACTTCGCGTTTGCCTGCGAACTGGCACGGACGGGAAAGCTGGGGAAACTCAAACGGGTCTACGCCCATCCGGCAGGCATGCAAGCGATGATGAGCGGTTGGCTGCCGGCTGAACCGGTGCCGGACAAGGAAGTCGTAGATTGGAACATGTATCTCGGTCCGGCAGCCTGGCGGCCGTTCAATGCGAAATTGCTGGATGGTTTTAATTTCGAAAAAGGAGGCGGCTTGGTTGGCGGCGGTGTGCTCGAATGGGGTTCGCACTGTGTCGACCTTTGCCAATGGGCAGTCGACGATTGCCCGCCACCGGTTGAGTACGATCCGCCAAAAGACGGGCAATTGGTCTCCCGCTACGAAAACGGTGTGGAGTTGGTTTTCCGGGAAACCGGCTGGATCCCGCTCGGCTCCTGCCCGGTGCGATTTGAAGGCGAGGACGGCTGGGTCGAAGCCGGCGACAGTGGCAAACTCGTCTTGAGTTCGCCCGCGTTGTTGGCCGGACGCACCGTTGAAGAAATCGGCGGCTATCCGGCGACTTTCCACGTTCGCGATTTCCTCGACTGTGTCAAAACCCGCTCGAAACCAAAAGGCAACGCAGATGCGGCGTGCAATGCGCACATCGCCTGTCATGCCGCCAATATCGCGCTGTCTCTAGACCGCCAAGTCAAGTACGACAACGAAACGCACACGTTCATCGATGACGAACAGGCGAACCGTCTGCGATCCGAAGCACTGCGCGAGCCATGGCGGCTGTAGGCCCCGGCTTATTGGCACGTCAGACACACCACGTATTCCCGCATTGCGGTTGAGACCCACCATCAAAACGTCCTTAAAAATATTGGGACCGCTACTATGTATATGAATCGACAAATGACACGCGGCTTCATTTTGTTCGCCGTTGTTGTCGGCATTGCCACCACTTCACTGCGTGCCGATGATGCTGCCAAAGCCTCGTCGGAAAAAGAGCAGGAACTGCTCGCCGTCCTCCGTTCCGATGCGCCTCCCGCAGAGAAGGCGATCACTTGCAAATTGTTAGCCATCCACGGCTCAGATGCCGCTGTGCCTGACTTGGCAGAACTGTTGTCCAATGAGCAATTGGCGTCTTGGTCGCGAATTGCCCTAGAGGCGATTCCAGGCAACACCGCCGGTGAAGCATTGCGAAATGCGACCGATTCGCTCGACGGACAACTACTGGTCGGCGTGCTCAACTCCATTGGCGTCCGCCAAGATGCCCAAGCGGTCGAGTTGTTAACCAAGCGATTGCAGGATGAGGATGTTGAGGTAGCCTCCGCGGCGGCAGTCGCATTGGGGCACATCGGCAATTCCGACGCTACGCAAGTGCTGCGTAAATCATTGGCCGCCGGTCCTAAAAAAATTCGTTCAGCCATCGCCGAAGGATGTGTCCTGTGTGCCGAACAATCGCTGGCTGACGGAGACGCGGCGGTCGCTGTGGAAATCTACGACGAAGTCCGCAGCGCCGATGTCCCGCAACAACGAATCATCGAAGGCTTGCGCGGTGCAATTCTTGCCCGGGGGCAGGATGGAATTCCGCTGTTGATTGAACAATTTCAGTCGCCGGACAAAGTGAAGTTTCAGTTGGCTTTGGGGACGGCCCGTGAATTTCCTGGAGATAAGGTCGATCAAGCGCTGGCCGATGAACTGGCGCGTGCAAAACCCCAGCGGGCGGCTTTGATTGTTCAAGCGATGGCCGACCGGCCCGAAACCGTGATTCTGCCCGCCATCTTGCAGGCAGCCGCGAAAGGTCCCCAAGCCGTGCGACTCTCCGCCATTGACGCGCTCGGCCGCGTAGGGGACGCCTCCTGCCTCTCGGCACTCCTGGACATCGCAATCGAAGGCAATGCGGAACTGACGCAAGCTGCGAAAACTACTTTGGCGGATCTTCCGGGGGAAAACGTGAACGCACAGGTCGTTGAGCTCCTGCCTGCTTCTGAAGGAAAAAGCTATCCGCTGCTGTTGGAAGTGGTCGGAACCCGCCGCATTGCCGCCGTCCCAACTCTGCTCAAAGCCTTGGACCATGAGGATGCGGACGTGCGCCATGCTGCTTTGACGGCGTTGGGTGAAACGGTCGAGCTAGAGAATCTTTCCGCCCTCATCGCACGGGCGACCAAGCCGAAGCATTCCAAAGATGCACCCGTGGCTCAGCGGGCATTGAAGGCGGCGAGCATTCGCATGCCGGACCGGGAAGCCTGTGCGGCTCAACTGGCCGAAGCGGTCAAACAAACTCAGTCCGTCCCGACTAAAGTTGCACTGCTGGAAATCCTAGCTGAAATGGGCGGCACGAACGCGCTAGCGACGATTGCCGAAGCAGCGAAAAGCAACAGTATTCCGCTACAAGAGTCCAGTAGCGCGTTGCTCGGCAAATGGATGACCGCCGATGCGGCGCCGGTCTTACTCGACTTGGCGAAAACACTTCCGGCGGAAAAATATCACGTGCGGGCCTTGCGGGGTTATGTCCGCATCGCGCGGCAGTTCAATCTGCCTGAAGAGCAACGCGCGGAAATGTGTGGCAAAGCGCTGGAGGCTTCTCGCAGGTCGGCCGAACGCAGGTTGGTATTGGAAGTGCTGGCACGGTATCCGAATGCTGAAACGCTCAAACTAGCCATCGATTCTCTGGCCGATCCCGAGATCAAAGACAAAGCTTATGAATCCACGTTGGTCATCGCCCAGAAATTGGGGGACAAAGGAGGCGACGTGCAAAAGTTGTTGTCGCAAGCGGGATTGGAAAAGATCAAGCTGGAAATCCTTGAAGCCAAATATGGATCCGGCAACACGCACAAGGATGTCACCAAGAATTTGCAAAAACAGGTCCGCGATTTGCCACTGATTTTGTTGAGCAAACAAAGCTACAATAAAAGCTTCGGTGGCGACCCGGCTCCCGGTTCCAAAAAGGAATTGACAATCAAATACCGCATCAACGGCAAAGAGGGCGAAGCCACTTTTGCCGAAAACGCTGTGATTGTTTTGCCGATGCCTAAGTAGATCGATCGCCTCCGCCGGCGATGGGATCACCTCATCGTCCGGCGCGCGTTCGGAGTTGTCAGTAGAATTTGTGGGCCCGACCGGGAGCGTTATTTGGACGCCGCAGGTGATCAACAACTCACCGGATCACCCCCGCTTCCCCCAGTGGGGTGGTGGAAACGGATACGCCGCGCAATTGTTCTGTATGTGCTCGTTCCGTATCTGGCGGTCGTGGTCATCTTTGTTGTTTTACAACGCAAGTTGATCTATCGACCAACCGTGGCCGACGACCTGCGGGTGACGACCGTGGGGCTCGATCCGCAAGCGGTCCGCGATGTTCAGATTCAGACGCCCGGTGGCGACACGCTCAACGGTTGGTTGCTGCGGCAAGCCGATGGCGAGGATGCCGTTGAAAGACCGCTGGTCGTCTATTTTCCCGGCAATTCATTAAACCGGCACGAACGGATCAACGATCTGCGTGAGGTTGTCCGCTGCGGGTTTGATGTGTTGATCTTCGACTATCGTGGCTACGGCGACAGCTCCGGTTCGCCATCGGAGCACAAACTGACATCCGATGCGATGCGTGTCTGGAACTACGCCTGCCAAGAGTTGGATTATGAGCCGGGGCGAATTGTCATTTTCGGTGAGTCCTTGGGGGGAGCAGCGGCACTCTCGTTGTGGACGTCGGAAAATGCGAACCCGCCACAACCCGGGGCGTTGATTTTGAATGCGACGTTCGTCTCAATGCCCCGCACAGTCGCTTGGCTATACCCTTTGTTTCCATTTCAGTATCTTCTGCTCGATCGTTGGCCCTCTCTTGAACGGATTGCCCGCGTGGCTGCGCCAGTGGTTGTGTTCCATGGCACTGAGGACGATATGGTCCCCGTATCGCACGGACGCGAATTGGCTGAGGCGGCCATCGATGGCCGGTTCATCAAGATCCCCGGAGCAGGGCACAACGAAATCCCGCTGCTGCGCCTGTGCGCCGAATTGGAGCGACTGGAATTGCTGCACCAGTGATTGCCGGCCGCTGGCTGTTCACAAAATCTGCTGCGGATAACATCATTTGATATACCTGACTCGGGAAACTTTACTATGACTTCGACCGCCGACACATCCTTTGATTCTCAGCAGTATCGCCAGCCGGTAATGGAACGCACGACTAAAGAACTTCTGGACGAATTCAATCACAGCGACATACCAGCCATGGAGACCGTCAGCCCCGCCGAAGCGCGGGAGATGATGACGGACGCTCAGTCATCCGTGCCGTTCAATCTTCCACCGGCGGATGTGTTGGAGAAAACGATCACGGTCGAGGGGCACGAGATTCCTCTGGTGATTGTCCGGCCATCGCAGGCCAAAGACGTGTTGCCGGGGTTCATGTTTTTCCATGGCGGTGGTTGGGTGATTGGTGACTTTGCGACACACGAGCGATTTGTACGTGAGCTTGTCTCGCAGTCGGGAGCGGTTGCAGTGTTTGTCGATTATGAACGTTCTCCCGAAGCACGTTATCCGGTCGCCTTAAATCAGGTCTATGCCGCCACACAGTGGGTCGCCGCGCATGGCGACCAAATCGGCGTGGATGGGAATCGATTATCGGTGGTGGGAAACAGCGCTGGCGGCAACTTGGCTGCGGCTGTGGCCCTACGTTGTCTATTGGAAGAGGGACCGACAATTCGCCAACAGGTATTATTCTGGCCGGTCACCGATGTACGTTTCGACACCGCATCGTACGCTCAATTTCACGAAGGCTATTTTCTAACCCGCGCCATGATGCGATGGTTTTGGGACCATTACACGACCGACGAATCCGAACGCGGCAGTATCTGGGCTTCCCCGCTCCGCGCGTCGCTGGATCAACTCCAAGGACTGCCGCCCACGTTGATTCAGACGGCGGAATTCGATGTGCTGCGCGACGAAGGAGAAGCGTATGCCCGTAAGCTCGGTGAAGCGGGTGTGGACGTAGTGTGCATGCGGGTGAACGGCTTAACGCATGATTTTGGGAACTCCAACGCGCTCTGCCAAGTTCCAGCCATCCAATCCGCCGTGCGCATGGCGGCACAGGAAATCCGCCGCCATTTGAAATAAGGGTTTTCCAAACGTCGCGCAGGGCGCCGTCAAACGAACGATGGTCCAACCAAAGCGTCATTCTGAATCGATTGCTGCGCCGGTGTAGGAGTAAATCTGCACATTCTCATTGGCGTATCTGAGGGTAACTCCCGGGATTGTTTCCCAGGCGACCACGCCGAATTGTTGTTCGTCCCGCCCCACATAGATCCATTGGGCACCCAATTCATCCAGGAATGCTTGGGAGTTGGCCGACGATAATTCGCCTTTGTAAAAACTCTCAGCCGCGCGAGACATTTCGCGGACGTGCGGCGTGACAGACCAATGGCCTAGCACCAAACGGGCGGAGACCTGTTTGGCCATGCGGTTTCCCGTATTCAGCATGCTCAACACAACATCCGATTCCTGGCTGTGTACGTTTAACCAATCAAAAGCCTGATCGTCGGTCGTAGTAATGTAATGATCGGGAAACGACCGGAGGTTATAGACCGTCTTCAACACCCACACCCCGCTCCCCATCGAATTGATGGCGATCAAGACCACGAACACACCAACCAATACCTGAACGCGTCGGCTGGCCAATTGATTTATTATCGCGTCACTCAAGGGAACCGCCAGAATAATCATCGGCGAAACCAAGGTGATGCCAAACACCGGGCTGTAGGGCAAGAAGCTAAACAGCGGCAGCTTGTTGGCATGCACCAACACCAGTGCTCCGGCAATCCAAACGCAGAGCAACCGGTCGGCCGGACCGTTGAGCGGATAGCGGCGAAAACAACACAAGCGCGCGGCACAGAGTAACCCAATGGCGCCAAAACTCAAAAGGTGCCCGGCCAAGGGCATCTCTTTGACCGCCCCTTGGCCGGCCCAGTATTTGAAGACCGGGTGAAAATGAAACAACCAAACGTAATAGCCAACCAATGGGGCAATGGCGATCAACGGCACTGCCCGAAGGCTGAGCTTCCTCCACGAGAATTCTCGCGTGACGACAGACTCCAACAGGCAATACAGTGGAATCACGCCGGTCAGGAGAATCAAATCGTAGGGGCGAATCAGCCCGTGTAGCACCGCAATAGCCGCAGCAACTCCATACCAGCGCGGTCGTTCGGTTTTCTCGCCGACAATGAACGCCGCAAGAAAGAGCAGCGACAATCCGTGTGAGATGGACAGGTGGGGATTGATCAGTATTTGCCCGAACGGATAAATGGCGTCCGAAAGGTCGAGCATCACCTCCGGCCATTTCCTGGTGAGCCCGGCTTTTTCTAATATCAGAAACACCCACCCGAATCCGCATCCAAATGCACACAGCAACAGGGCGACTCGGCGATGAAATTCCGAACGGAGAGCTGCGCATGCCAGTCCCCAAAACCCGAAAATCAACACCACTGTGCCGATGGCCCGCCAAATCGAATAGGCCCAACGCTGCGACCCGCCCAGCCCAGCCATCAACTTACCCACAACGAGCCATTCCAAATTGAACAGCGCCGGTTGGTGCGGGAGATGCGTCAATCGGTTGGTGAACAGCCAATGCCCGTCGGCGCTTTGACAAATGAAGGAGAAATACATGTTCTGGTCATCAGTCGTCCCCACGAACCCGTCAAAAACGGTACCTAAAGGAGCCTGTTGATAACCAAACAGATACAGGCTTTCCGTGACGGCCCAGACGATGACAGTCACAATGACCGGCCACCAGGGAATTGCGAAACCGGATTGAGGAGATTGCCCTTCGGTCATAAATCATCGTCCGCTTGCCATCGAGAACAGATGCGGACAAGACAAAGCCGCCGCCGTTTTCTTGTTCGAGAGGTCCTAACAGCCCGTTTGCGAGACACATCATTATAACGCCCTTTGTTCTGTGTGGAACTCGACTCATCAGGGAGGCCGCAGAAGATCAGATTCGGGCGGTTGCTAAAGGCATAGACCATCACCTCAGTTATTCCTGACACGGCAGCAAAACAGCACCTGCAGCACGACTCATTGGTTGTTAGAATATCCTCGGTAAAGCGAGAACCGGACTTCTCGCCTCATTTCTGCGGACATAACAGTAGGAAGTCCCGATGCTGAAAACATGGTCCTGCGTTTGTGCGGTTTTACTCATCCTCACTGCCGACGTTCAGGCTGAAGAGGAATGGCCACAGGTTCTCGGGCCGCACCGCAACGGCATCTCCGCAGAAACGGATCTACTGGAGAAATGGCCGGCCGAGGGGCCGAAAGAGGTCTGGCGCGTGCCCGGAGGCGTGGGCATGTCAGGATTGGCGATCAGCCGCGGCCGTTTAATAACGATGGTGCAAACCGACGGCAAGCAACGCGTCATTTGCGTCGATGCGGCGACCGGCAAGCCGATCTGGAAGACCTCCGTCGCCCCCGAGTATCGCAACGGGCAGGGGGATGGTCCGCGAGCGACTCCGACGATTGTGGGCGACCAGGTGTTTGCATTCACTGGGGAAGGAATTCTCGCCGCTCTCAAATTTTCCAACGGAGACATCCTCTGGTCGCACAACACGCTTGAAGAACATGGCGGACAGCCAGCGGATTACGGCATGGCCTGTTCGCCGCTGGTTACCGCCGAGCGGGTCATCGTCACGATCGGTGCCCCGCAAGCAACGGTAGTCACCTACGACATAAAATCCGGTAAACCTGCCTGGAAAGCCGGGACAGAGGAGACGGCGGGGTATTCCTCCCCGGCTTTACTCAACGTCGGGGGACGAGAGCAACTGGTCGTGTTCACCGGTAGTTCGGTGATTGGCATTGCTGCCCAAGACGGCGCTGACCTGTGGCGCTATCCGTACAAGACCGATTACGACTGCAACATCGCCACCCCGTTGTCATTCAAGGAGCAGGTGTTCATTTCCGCTGCAGAGAATCACGGCAGCGTGCTTTTGAAACTGTTGCCCGATGGCGACCAATTCCGTCCAACCGAAGTCTGGGCCTCACAGGGCGTCAAGAGCGTGCTGCGCAATGAGTGGCAAACGTCGATACTGATTGATGGTTATCTCTACGGCTTCGACAACGTCGGCAGCGCCGGGCCGGTCACCCACTTGACCTGCGTTAATGCAGCGACCGGCGAACGGATGTGGCGACAAACACGTTTTGGAAAAGGCAACCTGATCGCCGGCGACGGCAAGCTGTTCATTTCGACCATCAAGGGCGAGCTGGTCGTAGCAGAAGCCTCCCCACAGCACTACCAAGAGATCGGCCGCACACCGCTACTCGGTCCAACCCGCCAAGCCCCGGCCCTCTGCGCGGGATTGCTCTATCTACGCGACGGCCGCGAGATCGTCTGTGTGGACGTGCGAAAACCGAAGTAATTCCAACCACTGCTTTGCCTTTTTCGATGGGACCCTATGGAAGGACTTGAGCATGATTCTGTCACAAATGTGGATGGCGGTGAATGCAGCTCCAGCGCAGAAACTGGGAGAATGGTTAGCTGTTGCGTTTATTGGTGTAATGTTTCTCATGGTCATCGTGACTGGCGTCTTTTACTTCCAGATCGGCAGTTTGTGGTTACAGGCATTTTTGGCTCGAGCCCACATTTCCTTGATACAGGTGGTCGGGATGAAGTTGCGTCGCTCGCCTGCCAAAGATATCGTCCGCTGGAAAATCATGGCAACGCAAGCCGGAGTTGCGATATCAACACAAGAGCTAGAAACAGCGGCGTTGCAAGGAGCTGATGTGGAACGAGCGGTGTTGGCAATGATCCGCGCGCAACAAACCGGCCAAGAGATCACATGGAACGACGTGATCGCCGAAGACACCGAACAGCGGTTGCGTGACGGGTCGTGAAGGTGGATTTGCATGGTGAAGGCGAGCCCTACAGCCGAAGCATACGTTACAACTTCATTTTTTTAGTCTTCAGCGCGTAAGGCACATCACATTGGATCATGACCGACAAAAGATCACAAAACCGCCGCCCGCGCATAAAAAAAAATGCCATGGCAGGGGTTAGCGACTCAGTACCAATGAGTACATGCTGAGCCGAGTGGACGATACTGGACTTGAGCGGTTTCGCCTAACCGATTGTGCAGCTGAGCAGTTACGTCAATCAGGAATTCCAGGTGCTGCGAAAAGCGCTGCAGTTGATGCCGACTGCTATCGAATGCTTAGCGCCTGGCCGCAACTCCCTCGAGAGGTGAAAGCCGGCATCACAGCAATGATTGCGGCAATGGAGGGAGGCGATTGACAAAAAAACCGCCGACGCTTTCACGCCAACGGTTTTCATATTCCTCACAATGGCAGGCTCGCTTTACGCCGCTTGTTGCTTTTTACGACGCCAGCCGTAACCAGCCAGACTGAAAGCACTGAGCCCTAATAGCATTGCGATGTTGGAGGGTTCCGGCACAAGGGCAGTATTGTCGACTGCAATTCCGCCAGCAATGTCTACGTTCGTAAACCATCCATAGCGATTTCCGCCAACAATGGACGGGATTAAATCGGCCGGATTACTTCGCGTTTCTGTCCATATTAGCCCCCCGCCATCATAAAGATTCAAGTCCACTGAGAGCACACCACCGACATCCTGGAAAGAGTGTTCGAAGGTGTACCAACCGCTGCTACCGATCACCGCGTGATTGAGGGTTTCCAGGTCTTCTCGAGGATCAAAATTGGTGTTGTTGCTAGCACCAACCAAAAGATCGCCCGTTGACGTGTCCTTCGTGACGTGAAAGATGAAATCACGCTCATGGGCTCCATCTGAGCCATTCGCGGCAACCGAATAGTCAAACCCTTCCCCCGCCGCCCAACCGATGTCGAGATAGATGTCCACCGAAGTAGTCCAGTTTCCGGGCCAAGTACTGCGATATCCATCAAACGCGGTATAAACTCCATAGGTTGTCTGCTCAACAGTCGCATGGTATCCGCCATCCGCTGAGGTAATGCCGCCCGTTCCAGATGCTACTCGGGTTATAACGCCATAAGCACCACCACCGTCGGACCAACCACTGGTGTCGGTTTCAAAGCCTTGGGAAAATTCTGCATGCGCAGCGGATGGTAACACTACGGAAATCGCAAACAATTTGGTCAGCATCAAACTTCGATGCGTCAGCCTCTTGTTGAACATCTACAGCCTCCCTTGTTCTCGTGAAGTGTTCAAAAAACAATAGACGAAAGGTGACTCGTAGTATGTAATACGGTTCCGGTCCGATCAACGAGCAATCGCTACAATATCCGCATTTTGCGCAAGCCCACAAAGAATTGCGCAGATGCGCAAAACCGCGTGGTCGCGTTACTCGCGACAATCGCACGATGGGAAAAGGCTAACGCTACATAGTTCCGACTCACCCCGGGAGACGGTAAGTTTGATTCGAGGAGGGTTGGGACAGCAAAAAATATTCCAACAGTATGCCGTGAACTTTCTTGCGCCGAGGAGTGCGAATCAACCGCCGACGGTTGGATGTTCATGAACAACTTGTTTCACGCAGCTTGTTGCCGTTTGCTTCGTACTCCGTATCCGACCAGGGCCAATCCGCCGATGCCCAGCAGCACCATGCTCGACGGTTCGGGCACCGCGCGTAATTCGATGCGGCGGTCGGAGCTGTAGCCTACCAATTCCTGCCCGAAATAGACGGGGATTTCATTCACCGGGACACGGCCCTCCAGTAGTGTCGCCGTCCGCGGCGGCAGGCCGTCTAGCGCGGCCGTAAACCTAAACTCAGCGCCGGTTTCCAGCGTGATAGCTCCACCGGCGAGTTGGAAATAAAACGAAGGGACGTCAATAGTTAGATCTCCGCTGATCAAGCTAGAAGGATCACCAGCGGCGAAACCGGGATCAGCAGGATTTTGGACAATGTTGTCGATCGTACCGTGAAAACTCCCCACGCCGACCGAACCTGCTGCACCAAACGTATACGGCCCCAACTCTGGGCGAAATCCCGTGAATACGCTGTCGACTCCGGTGAAACTGATAGAACTGCCGACTTGGGCCTGGCGATCGATGGTGATGTAGCCGTCTCCAAACAGGTCGTCGATCACAAACTCGGGACCCGGGTTGATTAAGGTCCCGCCAAGAATTCGCACATCTTGAATGGCGCGGCCATAAAATGTGGTTTGCCCCGGCACGATGGGGGCCGCATCACAGGGCGCCCCTTGGCAAATCCCCAACGTCATTAACACCAAAGCACTGCGTGAGATCAATCGAAGCATGACGTCGGTCTCCTTGTTGTTAAAAAACTGCAGGGCAGACTCATTCGTGAAACTGTTTCGCACAGGCGGTTGTTTGATTTCAATCTTTTAGGGGGTGGCCATACGTCGCTTCCGCCAGCCGTATGCGAGCAGGGAGACGCAGGTGATGCCGAGAAGTCCGGCGTAGGTGCTAGGTTCGGGGACTGCGGCCTCAGAGGGTGGCTCGACGACGTTGAGCGTCAGTCCGCGGGAAGCGTAACCTCCGTCTCCATCGGTAACTTGAAGTCTAAACTGGTGAGTACCCAGATCGAACAGGCCGGTCATACCGGTGCCGATAAGATCATCGTAGTAGCCGTCGCCATCCAGATCCCAGCGATATAGCAACGGATCGTCGCCAGGGTCATGCGCAGATGCTCCAAAGCTAAATGAGTCACCCACCTCGATGGTTGCGCTCGATGAGATAAAGTCGATGATTGGATTGAGATTGTGGACGCGAATATCAATCGTAGCATTGTCCCACGTCACCGTATCATCATCGTAGACGCCCCCCCTCAATTCGAAAATGTCGTATCCGGGGCCACTTTGGGTGAAATCTCCAACAAGACCTCCGATTTGTCGCTGGTATTCAGTATCGTAATCAGTTCCCAGTGTCACCTGTGATGCACTATCGACATCCACCACAAATCGGAGATCATCGTATAGCCCAGGGTCAGTCGCGGTCATGTTTGCTGATACCGACTGGCCTTCATAAATATTGAGATATGGTACAGACCCCACTGTGGCACCGTTGACCGTGAAATTGGTGATCGTTGGCGCGACGTTTCGCACGGTGATCGTTCGCGTAGATCCCGTTTGATTATAGGTCTTAATCGTATAATGCTCGTTACCATATCGCTCTTCGTACACACGGAGATTTTGAGTAGAAACGCTAGTTTGGTAAGTGCCATCCTGGTAGTACTTCAGGGTGCCCGACCGCGAAGACATGGTCCGATTGGGGTCATAGACGTTCTCGGTGTGGTAGACTGAACCTCCAGTAGGGCCGGAAAAAATCCCAGGACCGTCGTTGTAGCGATAAGATCCTGAGCTAAAGTGTTCGGTGCCGCCTACCGACACGCCATAAGTCACGTTGGTGGTTTGCCCTTCGTCAATATAAGTGTTGGTTACGGTGTTGAACGTAGTCAATTCGGCAAATACGGCAGAACCCCCTAAACCAATCGTCACGGCCAAGCAGGCCGATACGAAGTTGCGCATTGCATACCCCCTATTTCTCTGGTTGTTTGATCCATGGACAGCTGGTTCAGTTGTCCGTCGATGTGTTACGGGACAAGTCCCCGATAGTAATGCGAAAAAGGCAGCCGAAATGGGTCACGAATAATTTAGTTTTTCTCGATTTTTCTCAAAAAATCTGAGTGAACGATTTGATTCAAAAAGATTCGAAACTGCCGAATCGAATTGCAGGCACAAGCAAGTCTTTTTGCGCAGACTGCACACGTTTTGGCGAAGGCCTTTTGTGGCTCTCCACATGATCCTGCGGAAACGCGCAAAGACGACGATTAGATCATGATGTATCCATGCGGCTACATGCGGCTACGAAAAAACCGCCGGCATTTTCGCGCCGACGGCTGCAAGTTCATTGCCAATGTGTTTCACACAGCGTGTTGCCGTTTGCGTCGCCAGCCATAAGCGAGCAGAGACACGCCGGTGATGCCGAGGAGTCCGGCGTAGGTACTGGGTTCGGGGACGGGAGTATTGACGTTCATTTTTAATTCCCCTTGCCCACTAGAAAACAACGGGGCTGAACCAACATTTGTAAATGAACCGGTACGCAGATCATTCAGGTCAACACCAACAACAATCGATCCTGTCCAAGATGATGTTTCCCCTGCCAAATAACTCAACAAAGAATCAACCCGAATGCCAATATCATCTGGATTGGTACCAGAATCAGCATCCAGGATGACATGGGTAATCGACTGCGTGTCTGCCCCAACTGTCACCGTAGCTAATCCAGACAATACGGGGAACAACTGGTTCTGAATACCGTCATCAAGAATCACATGAAGTCCAGATGTAGTTCCGTCGGAACTCAGCTGTCCAACGTCTGAGAAGCCGGGTATGTTGTTGGTTCCTGTTGGAATAGACTCGGACGACGATGCGATTGACGTTCCAGAAAATGTCCACGTCGTGAATCCATCACCGCCAAGTCCAGTGACATCGATCATTAGTTCGGCATTGGCTACTTTGGCGCTCCCTAACAGTGTTGAAATGCTAACGGAAACGAGCAATAGGTTTCGGTAAATATTTCTCTTCATTCGCTTCATCGCGTTCACCTCTGCGACATTACCCTGAACCGAATTCAACCGGACAATGGCGAGCAACTCGCAGTATGGACTGCGTCTCTTCAAGCCGTCAACAAGAATACGGGCCGTCTACGACAGATTACACATGTCCGCATTTTCTTGCGTAAAAGCGCAGAACGGCATTGGGAGAGCAATCGCGGCACGACCGCTATGTGAGTCACCACATCGCACAAAAACAGCCCGCGAATCGGCAGGCGTGAAGCACAAAAAAAACGCCAATGTTGTCACACCGACGGTTGAACTTCATGGGCAATTCAAACTTAAACAGCCTGCTTTCTGCGTCGCCAACCGTAGGCGAGCAGCGAGACGCCGATGATACCGAGGAGTCCAGCGTAGGTACTGGGTTCAGGTGTGATAACCAAATTTACGTCTGCGGTATACCCGCCCAATCCATCAGGAGTAAGATCGCTTTGAACTCTTATGGCTAATACATTCGGTTCATCAATAGGCGTCGAGATTTCATCAATTACGAAATCCAAATAATCAGGAACGCCTTCGAGCAAAGTCAGTTGGGGAAAGGCGTTATATTGGATGTCATCCAGTTGTGTGAATGTTTGTCCGAAAATGGTGAAGTCTATCATCAACCCCGAGGGGGCAGCAACGATCTCAGGACCAATGCCTGTCAGGCCGGCATCATCATAGGAAAATGTTCCTATTCCAGTCGTGCCTGCATAGGGCAGTGGATTAATCACTGTTCCCGTAAAAGATGTAGTTATGATCTCCGCTTGCACCTGCTTTCCCGCGACAACCACGAGTGCAACGCACGCCACCGAGATTCCAATCCATCGCTTCATAATTCCATCCTCGGTCTGATATTCCTTGATTTGAATCCAACCCGACGAATGCGAGCCATCGCAGTATGAATCGTCATCAGTCAGGCTGTCAACAAGGATACGAGGCATCCGCGGCGATTTGCGGGCACCCGCAATAAACCTTCGGTTTGGCGCAGAGTGGTGCCTTGCATGAAAACTGGGACCGCTAGGGCCAGTGTGACGGCAGCGCGCTAAAATGAATTGTGGATTGGCAGACGATGTTTACAGAATTCCTATCGCTCAGCAATCTCGGCAGTTCACATTCCCTGGTTGAAGTAGCGAGTATGGGGGGCAGAGCGACCCCCGATTCAGACCCAACCGCTCCCGCCACAGGCGTCGCACTTAGCGACCTTGTATAACCCGATGTACCTCCCGGTCCCGTCACAGTCTTGGCACGTCTTTCCGTCGTGTATAAAAACAACTTCGCCCTTGTTGCATTGTGACAAATCAACATTGAGAGTCGCTGAATCCAGTTGGGCGATTTCTAGTAGGCCATCAACGGCCTCGCTGAGTGATTCACCAGCAAAGGCGAGTGTCGGATTCTCGTCAAACCAAGCGGACCAATGTTCGTTGGGTGTCAGGGCTTTCGCTACGTGAATGCGTGTTGTCATACCATAGCCCAAAGTGAATGGCGAGACTCCGTCTCATTCGAATCGGTGAATGATTGGCACTGTACATCAGCGAATTGGCAGTTCAAGAAAAAACCAGAGAATCAGCTTCGATCGAGGGTAACACCCAAAACCATTGTGCTGAAAAACGTTGTAAATCCCTCACGAAGCAACGGTTTTAGTCCATAACACACCGGTCGGCTATTGGGGTGTGGATACAGTTTTCGCAATCGGTGCGCAATGAAAACACGACTCAATAGAATAGAGGAAGATTGATTGATAGTACGGGAAGAGTTACCCACCGGTTGCAATATGCAAGCGCCGTGTGGATGACATCAACGGAAAGCCTTCGCGCTGGTGCGATACAAACTGATAGCCGACTCAGCGGCCCGCGTTGCGCCGGCCGACGCCAAATATGGCTCACGAAAAAACCACCGACGTTTTACGCCGATGGTGGGAGGTTGTCTGCCAAATTGATTCAATCACAATGTTGCGTGTCAACCACGCCAAGGAATATCGTGATTTTGTTTGCGCCGCCTTTTGCGAGCGCGTTTCCATTGCCACTCATGCCACCATCTACGGATAGGGTTTGCGACAAAGCTACAACGACAGTCAAAAGCAGCAACAGCACCGCAGCTGCCATGATGATGGTTGTTGCGTCGGAGAATATATCGAGCGCAGTCTTGAAAGCAGACGGTGACTGTTGAGCAAACAGAGACAAGACTTCAATCCGGATTAAGCGTGATCAAAAATGGGATGCGTTGAGGCTGCCTATATTACTAGACGAAAAAAGCGAGAAGTGTGTACGCGAAAAACCCCACAGACCAACGTGTTTTCGCACGATAATCGGGGAGGGCATTGTGTTTTGTGCATCAGCCGTGCGATAGAAGTGTCTTAAGCGCATCAAAAAACCGCCGACGCGATTGCGACGACGGTTTGCGTTTCAATTGTCGTGACCGGGTCGATTCACACCGCTTGTTGCTGTTTACGCCGCCAACGGTAACCGACCAGTCCGAATGTGCCGAGTCCTAACAGCATGGCGATGCTGGAAGGTTCTGGCACAGGTTCAAAGTTGTAGGTTGTACTTGCTAGAGAACTGGTAATTGAGACGTTGTCAAAATACCCCGTTTGTCCCTGATTGTAGGTACCGATACCCATGCTGACAGCCGACAGTTCAGCAGATGCAAAAGCACTGTCGAAAGTCGTCAACCAGTCAGCAAGAGTTAGCAGTGGCGGTCCTCCAGCTGAACTAGTCTGACCAAATCCCCCCGTGTTCCAAAATAGACCAGAGTTAGCATCGATACTTACCGTCGTCCACGTATCTGTTGGGGGCGCGACGGATGCGCCAGGGTTGCTGACCTGATTCCAGTAAGGTTCGTAAACTAAAGTCACGAACCCATCTTGACCAGATACGTCATCGTAGGCTGCATTGTAAAATGATAGCTTTATAGAGGGTGCCGCCGTCGCGTTCAGCAAGTCGCCAGATGAATCTTTGTAGTACGAGTAACCTGTCGAGAAATTGACGTCTCCTATCAGACTTCCTGCAGTACCCCAACTGTCAGTCACGGCAATTTCTGCTTTGTCGCCATTGCTCGCTCCAGTAGTTAACAAAGCCGCCCCGATTGGCAATGGCGCGGCGCCTTCCAAATTACCACCTTCACCAGACAGATCAACAGTTGATGCGGTTCCATTGCCTCTCATGTCAGAATAAAACCAGACTTGGTCACCAGACGGCGGATATGATTCGATCGTAGTGATTTTAATTTCTTCAGCACTCGCAGTCCCGAAAACGAAAACGCTTACTAGAGTTGCCAAGAGTATACGAATCGAAAAACGTCGCATTTGTTGAAGCTCCCTTGAGTTAAATAGTGAAAAGAGAAGAAAAGCTCTGTGTTGACTGCTTGCTACGACGAATCTTGAAATCAAGCATGCGTCTATGGGCAAGCAACAAAAGTTGTCATCAACCGTGTTACAGACCTTAGTGTGGAAATGCGACTGTTGTGTGTCAACACTTGGTCGCTACGACGTCTGAAGTTTGCGCAAGCCCACAATAAATTGCGCTGATGCGCAACGTAGCGTCCCAAGCAGAAGAAAGACGTTGTCACCGCGCTATAACGGCCTGATGGAAATTGCCGAGCGATACAATAAAATATTTCATTCCACCATTCGGGGTTACCCCATAAAAGAGGAGGGTGTGGCGGCACAAAAGCTATGTCTTTGGGGGCAGCAAACCGGCCAGTGCAACAGAAAACCGCCAACGCTTTCACGCCGACGGTTTCCTCAAAACCATGGATCAAGTTGTTTCTTTACGCAACCTGTTGCTGTTTACGTCGCCAACCGTAGCCGAGTAGTGAGACGCTAAAGATGCCGATCAGGCCAGCGAATGAAGAGGGTTCGGGCACTTCGGGGCTCTCACCTAATCCATCGCCGATGACGACCAATTGGTCCTGAGCTTTGACTGGATTGCCTTGACTGTCTAGATTCTGTCTATATAGGTTTAAGACTTTCACGTCATCGAACCGGGCCACACCTTCGGCAGTGCCCGCAAGCACGGCTGCCTTCGCAGACTTGTAATACCAGTTTTGGTCGTTAACAGTTATCTCGTCTTCCAGCATCCATATCGCTTGTTGCAGATATTTTGCGTTGTTAGCTTGATTGTCATAATAACCATCAAGTTGTGTTGTGCCGCTACCGTTTACGCCAAACAAATCTTTGGTCCAAAATTGGGCAAAAAGCCACCTGGTCTCATCGGATAGATAGTCAACACTATTGGCAGGTGGACCGCCGTCATCGGCATAGTCTGAAATGCCGTAGACTTCCATGTTTTCATTGTAGGCAAAATGCTCAGAATACTCGACGCAGAAGCCTGACCAGTAGGGGTTGTAAGTCGCATCACCGTTGATCTTGTCAACTGTGAACTCGCCACCCGGATTGGGGCCCGTCCCGTCGCCCAGACTGATTGTAGTTACGCCAGGGGTGATTGTGTAGAAGTTCGAACCAAGATCACCAAATGAATCGTAAGGCCTTACCGTTTCGGCCTGAGCAGTGGACAGCAAGCCAAAACTCAGCAGTCCGGCTAGAAGTAATCGTTTCATGATGAAAAAATCCTTGTACTTGATATTGGGTGGCCAATCACTGACGATTGGCCCAGGTGCCATTGTGTGTTGTGTTGTTTCGTTTCGTCAACAAATAAATCCGTTGTCGTCGATGCTTTGCACTCATCCACGTAAATTTGCGCAAATGCGCAAAAACGCGTGGCTTGATTTACGGTGGACCTGAGAACGCAAGAGGCTTAGCAAAAACACCGATGTGATTGCCGACCGGTCGCTCAATGCCGAGGAAGCCTCCCTGAACCGGTCGATTCAGTCGAATGGGGATTCCGAAGGTGCCCTGGGAAAGCATCGTCGAAGAGCCGCCTCCATCGAGTCGAATTGCGTTGTAGACACCCTGGTCGAGTAAGAGTGATGCGAGCCCGATTTGGTCAATCCCCTCGCTATAGGGCAGCTGATCCCCATCGACGACGACGAGGAACAGAGTCCGACCTTCCGCATCAAGGCCGGCTGCGGTCATTGCATCGAACGGGCCGGAATCCACTGAACTTGGCTCGCCCTCCACAATGAAATGTCTCGTGCCGGCTGTCGCTGTGTACCAGGGACGCTCTAAAGACCGAGCAATCGTGCCATGGCCGCTTTCATCGATGTGCAGCACAGGGCACCAGTGTTTCGGAGTGCCATATTGAGCCCATCGCGAAGCTGCTCCGCCCAGCACGTCTTTCGGATCGCTCCAGTACGGGATGTACGACAGAGGATTTCGCCGCTCGAACGGGGAAAAGTGGGAACCGTTGATTGCTGCCTGAAGACCGAATTCACTTAAGAACTGAGAGGTCGTACGCGGCTCCACCGCAAAGACGCCATCTGCATACTCAGGTGGCGTGACAAACACTTCCACGCCGTCCGCCTTGAGGTCAACCTTTAGGATATGCACGACCGCCGGCGTTGGTTCGTCGAGAACTATGCGGATGTAGTCAACGCCATGAAAGAGAGGCGTGGTGCCAGGTACAGGGCGTGGTCCGAAACGGTAAAACGCCTGAAACGTTCCAAGGATCACGAAGGGACTCACGCCAAAGAGCAAGAGGCCATAGCAGAATGTGCGGAATCGCGAGGATCGCATTTTCCCTCGCTGCATGATCCAAATCGCAGCGAATGGCCACATCCCAAATGCGACCAGAGTCATCATGCTTGGCCAAGTCACCGTGACCATGAGCGATGGAGGCACGATGAAACCAAAAGCAATTGCCGACGTGACCCATGGTTGCTGTATTCGTTCCTGTAGCGTTCTAGCCATGAATCCTCCCCTGTGACTCATTTGCCGAGCACGTTGATTGGCAGCTAGTCAATCGCATTGTTGTACGTATAGCTCACCGGGGTCGCCGTGCTGGAGTGACGCCAAACTGACGACGCACATAAGTTGCACAGTCCAGCAAGCCGATCGCAACATTCGTCTCCTGCAACCTGTTTTGCTGAATTTGTTCCCCTACACGTATTATTGCGAATGGTACCCGTTCAAGGGTGGTGTCACCTTTGGATTCGTACTTGACCCGAGAATCGTGATCTCCATAAATAACAACGGTGGTCTGCTCCGGCAATCTCTGTAGATAATCACATAAGATCCGGTCCATGTAATACATGTTGTTGCAATACTTCTGGAGCATACTTGTGCTCTCTGAAAATAACTGAGGTGCATTCGCTGGAAGAAATGAGAATGGAGTGTGGGTTGTAAGTGTTACCAGAAAGTGGAACTGTGGCTGAGTCGACTGTTCAATGAGGTCGGAAGACATTTCAAAAACCCTTGAGTCCTCGATCCCCCAATCTGATTCTGGCAACCCAAGGGTCACCAATTCTTCTTGAAACAATAATCGATCAAATCCCATTTGTTGAAAGCATGCCCGTCTTGAGAAAAACGTGCCACGATTCCCATGCAGTGAGACGGTTTCATAACCATGTGTTTTTGCGAGGTGAGGCAAACAATCCTTGTATTCAAATCCGTCTACTCGATATGGAGCCACGATTCCCACGGGCAATCGACCTGTCAGCATCACGAAATCCGCGTCTGACGATCCGCTTTGGTGAACGGCTTCAATCTCATATGAAATGCCACCTGAAAGAAGACGTCTAAGTCTTGGCATTACCCAGCGGTTATTAACTTGTGAGTTAAGGATCGCGTAATCCAAACTTTCTACCTGAATAATCACAATATGCCCATTGAACCCGATGTCAGGTTCGATATTTGCCAGCTTGTCGCTTGTGACTTTTGCCGCTTCGTTTGCCATTTGGAGCAAGTTCTCGTTATCACGGTAGGCAGACTCCCCTCCCCAAGAAATCGTGTAGCCATAGAGGCTCCCGATGTGGCTCAGCGAATGCCACGTTGCCAAACCGCTCATTGGGCGGATGAAAGCGACAAGAACAAAAACAAGTGTGAAATAACAAATCCCAATACGGATGCCCCATTGTCGGGCTAATATCGTTGGTTTCAAGTATCTGTCCCGTAACGAAATTAGCGCGAGATTTAGGGCGATACAAATGGTAATGCCAACAGCTATTCCAGGTGGAATAAGTGCCAGTAGGCTATCAGTGAAAGTCGCTCCTTCTGTCGATTGATTGACCATCACTGTCCAGGACAGTGGGAAAGAAAAATAGTCAAAGTACGCATAAAGAATAATGCTCGCAATTCCGTCCAGGACAATAACAAGCCTCAGGAGCCATCGTGGGGCTAGCAAAACAATCACACTTGCAGACAACAGGTTAATTGTTGCACGGACTAGGCTTCGCTTTATCGGTCGGCTTATTAGGGCACTTTCGGGCGAAGGGGCGTCTGAAATTAGCGTCAAAGCCTGTAGCAAAAAGTTTTCGGATGCCCAGAGGACGATCAACAGACAAGAAATCGCCAACCAAGTCCTGGCGTTCCTTAAAGGGCTACAAATCAGATGTTCGTTACCTGCCATTGGCGAGCGTTGGTTCTTGAATATAGAGGCCATCGGTATGAAAATCTGACACACCAGCTGAACGGATTGATGTACATTCCGCCTTGCTGTTCACCGTAGTTGCTCAACAATTCCGTTAGCGCTCACCGCCATAAATACTGAGTGCAGAGAATAAGAGCATTGCCAGTGATGTATCGGCGACAGCATTCGTGATGAAATCGGCCGGTTCACCCGTCAATCCCCGCCGAAGACGCGTTTGATTTTTTCCCAACGGCTGTCACGTTCTTTTTGTAGCGTGGCGATGCGGCCGCAGACCCAGGCGTGGCCGAGTTCGACTTTGGCTTGGGATGTGGGATTGTTTGGCACTCGCTTTGCGCTGTTGTTACTCTCTTCCAGATCACTTTTAGCAGCCACCTGTTCGGCACTGGGGGGCACCGATTCCTCGTCGACTTTCGTATTTGTCTTCGGTGTGGCTTCATGCAGGGCTTTGTCGGGTGTGGATTCAAGCGGCTTTGAGTTCGAGGTATTTGTGTTACTGACTTTGGCCGTGGGTTCCGCTTGGGTGATTCGCTCTGGGTGGTTGACCGTAATTGTTTGTTCTTTCGGCGCTGTTGCTGCGACGGCGGCGGCGATTTGGCTGGGGAGCGATTCCATGCGTTGCGACAACTCGCGGCCGGTTTTCAACAGGGCTGCGACGTCTTTGGCGGGGGCAGTATGCTCAATCGCCGACTGTTGTTGCATTGCCGATTCCATCGCCTGCCAGGACTTCTTCTGCAGGCCAAGCAATTCAGCGTTGATTTCGTGGACGCGTTGCAGTTCTTCACGGAGTGAGTCGATTTGGTTGCTTTGTAAAGCGGTGATGACCTGAAGCATCTCGATCGTCGAATCATGCATGCGTTCGACGACATCAGTCTGGGTGGCACCAAACTCCGCGAGCATCGATCGGACGATTTCGATCAGCCGGTGGTCCGACTGGCTTTCCACATGGTTCGCTTGACCATTATTGTGTGGGTGAGCCAGGTTCTGACTTTGTTGGCTAGTTTGTAGCTGTGTTGGCGCATAATGGGTGAGGGATGATGTTCCGTTGTGCCCGATTGTTGTGGGATCGGAAGTGGCGTTGTCGGACACTTGCAGGTGAGGCTCTGCAAACTGAACTGCAGACAACGGAGGGGCGTTCGATGGGGTGGTTGTCGAAGGCTCCGATTCGGTGATCGAGATACGAGCGCTGAATTTGCCGACTTGCAAAACACTGTCATTATGCAGTTGTGCAAATCTGACGCGGCGACCATCGACTAACGTGCCGGCTCCACGGCCTAATAAATCAACGACCCAGAGGCCTGATCTTGTACGCACGAGACTACAATGCACCTTGGAGACACTGCGATGGATCAATCGTACTTTGCAGGCTCGTCCTTTTCCGATCAGCGTCAGATCGTGTCTGACATCGAACGTCGTGGGCTTAGCGGCTCCCGCAAAGAGTTCGAGCTGGATCGTGAGCGGTTGATGTTCACAGGTAAAATGGCGCGACGAGTCTGTTTGATCGACTGTGGGTGGGGCGGGGTTGGATCGTTCAATGTCGTTGTTGAGCGAAAGGTGAATTGAATAGGGGCCGACGGAGACGACATCGTTGTGTTTAGTAAGCTCGGAAACGACATTCCGCTGCGTGCGACGACCACGAACGCGCTTGCCGAGGTCGCAGAGGAGGATTCGATCGTCGACGCACTGAAGATAGGCGTGGCGATAGCGGACGTCGGGGTGTTGCAAGCGGATGTCACATCCGTTCGCGCGGCCGACTAGAATGCCAGGGCGATCGATAGCAATCCGCTGTAGGAGCGTCCCCTCTGAGGACTTGACCATTAATTCACCGCGGCCACCCACGACGCCACAATCGTCGCGGAATTGAACCACATCGGACTCAGGCACATATCCTAGGTGCGCAATCGAACCGGAAGCGGACAATTGATAGGGTGAGTTTTCTGCACTCTGGTTATCGGGATTTACGAACATCATTCCTTGAAATTCTTCGGTTCTCGAAAACGACCGTGTGGAAACGCGGAATCTTGCAGTTCAATAGTTCAGCACGTCATCGCGTTTATTCATGGGTTGCCCATGTCTATTGCATACCAAGGACAATCAGCTGTTATTTTCCACAAGATGTGTAGAGTTCACAATATATATGCGACTTCGTTTATGGTGTTTGCGCTTATCCGCATTTATTTGCGCATTAGCGCAGATTCCTACTCAGATCACATGTGGCCACCAAAATAACGCAAATGTGAAAAGCTCGTGAGGAGTTGGCCCTGAGGGTGCTACTCTCAGTTGCCGGATTTCATCTCGAGCAATAGATCCACCACAAGCCGGCGCAGAGCCTCGTTCTCCGATTTGAGGCAGTTGGGGCGCGTGTTATTGCCGCCGATTGACGAAGAGAGCAATTCCTCCTGTGATGACTTGCTCTGCTTAGGTCGCCAGCGGTAGTAAGTCGCTCGGCTAATCCCTACGGATTCGCAGGCTTCTGTGAGTAATACCCCTTCAGACAACAACCGTTCGGTCTCCCGGAGTTTTCCTTGAATCTCCGCGGAACTATGTCTGACGCGTTTGCTGGGGCTCGCATTCCTTGCCATGTTGAGTCCCTCGTCTTGAGAAGAGTGTTGGCCCGTGTCGTCCGTTGCTTGTCGTTCGGAATCGAGCTCATTTGAAATCAGAGGCCTCACTGAACTGCCTCCGCACGAGTGTTATTTGCGGTCACGCTGGCGAGCATCGCGATCACGCGATCATAGTCCGGCCGCTCCAGGGGATGGAGCGCTTCCTCTTTGAGTCCAAGCTTTTTCGCTTCCTTAATAGCGGTCTCCGCCTTTGCCATATTGCCAGTTAGCAAGTAGGCTTGTGCCAATCGAAAATACCGGGCGGCTGTCGGTTGTTCGTTGATTGCAGATTCCAAGTCTTTTCGTGCGGCGTCGCCTTGGTGTTTCGCCAAGTAGGCCGTGGCGCGTGAGTCGAGCAGTGGGGCTTTGGGGCCGGCGATTTTTAGGGCTCGGTTCAACATCGCGATTGCTTCATCGGCATCATCACCAGTGAGCGCCAGCAACATGGCCAAATTGTTCATGGCCGTGACATTGTCGGCATCAGTATCTAGGACTTCGCGATAGAGGGCCACAGCTTCGTCATAGCGAGATTCTTGGTTTCGTATTCCCGCGGCGGCAATGACTAGCGGCATCGGACGTTCTCGTATCGCTAAGGCACGGTCAAGAACGCTGTCGAGACGCTGCAGTTGTGCCGGCGACGGCATATTTGGGGAAACGATTTCCATGAATGTTTTGGCCAAATCTTGTGGCGGTGCGGTCTCTAGGACTTGCTCCACGACATCCAAGGCAGAATCAACGTCGCCGTGCCGCGCTTCGAATGCGGCCAAATTCAAACGTCCTTCGGGATGCAGTGCGGAGTACTTGCGGAAAAGTTTTTCGGATTCCTCAAAGTAACGCTTAGAACCAGCTTCTTCGCCGGAATTTTTCTGCACCCAGCCAATTCGTTCTAGATGGGCCGCGACCCAGAGGGACCGAGTCGGCAATTCGTCCGATGTGGGATCCAGCCGCTCGACGTACCGCTGAAAAACCGCCACGACGTCGTCATGCTTGTCACGAAAGAGTAAAGCTTTTGATCTGAGTTCAATCGTTGCGGGTTCATCGGGAGCAAGACGTTCGAGTTGGCGAATCCACAACTCTGCTTCGTTAATTTCTTGTTGAGCCAGTAGCACGCGCGCGTAGCGCTCTTTGTACCGTATTGATTTCACTTGCAACGATGCCAAATTGCGGAGAAGTCCGTTGGCCTTGCCCCAGTCCCCGTCGGCCAAATAGAGGTTTGCCAGCAGTAACTGGTCGTTGGGATTCGGCTGCGTGCTCTCCTTCAACAATTCGTTCAAAATCTTGATCGCTTCGCGATGTGTTTCTTTGGTCGGCTGCGTTGACAAAATGTAAGCTTTGGCACGGCGATCATCTTTCGACGCGGATGCCGATTCCAAGTTCTGGTCAAGCATTTTGACCGAACGCTGGTAATTCTGGTAACCCGCGTCGCCCGCCACCAAAATCGCGAGATTCCGATTCGCCCACGCGCGATCAGCTTCGCTGACTTCCAGTGGACCCGTCGTGAGTTGGAGTAAATACGATTCAGATTTCTTCGCTGCGCCGTGCCTGACATAAAAATCGGCGATTGCGCGTAAAACCGCTGGATTTTCGGGGGATTGCTTGGCCGCTTCCTGGAAGCGTTGCTCGGCTTCCTCCAGACGATTCAGTGAGTCATAAAGTCGTGCCATAGCCATCGGCGCATCTTCCGGCTTCAAGCGCGATTCCATTTGGGTGAGCTCCTGCTCGATGGCATCGGTGCGTTTTTGCCGTTGCAGGAACTGAATCAAGGCAATCCACGTTTCGGGAACAGCAGAGTTCAGGGACTTTGCCTTCCGCAAAGCGGCTTCGGCTTCCTCATGCCGTTCTAAGATTTCGAGAATTTGACCCAACCACATGTGATCGCGGTGATTGTCGGACGAAGCGGCCGTTTCTTCAGCGAATGCCAATGCCCGATCAAATTCCTCAAGTTGCAGCGACACTTCAGCCGCCATTCGAGTGAGTTCCGATGAAAATGGGCTTTGTTGTTCCTGCAAACGGCGAATTGTCTGATCGGCTTCGACAAAACGGCCGCGTTCGCGTAGCAATTGAACCGTTCGTCTGATTGTATTCGGAGCGCGTTCTCCCAGTTCGATGGCTTTTAGGAAGTCGGGAATCGCTGAGTCCGGTTTTCCTTGATCGTCGTAGATCTCGGCAGCCAATAATGGTACCCGGGACCAACCGGGCCGGGCAATTTGTGCGATCTCCAGATGCTTGAGGGCCTCGGTGTATAACTCTGGTTGCTTTTGTTTACGGGCATTGACCATCAACCGCACAGACTCACCGTACCGCCAGAGCGGGCCTTCCCCTTCAATTCGTTTCATTTCTTCTAACATCTGTACCATCACAGCCTCGCGGTTGGATCGTATTGCAAGATCGAACAACAGCAACCGGATGTTGAGGTTGTTGGGATCTTGCTTCGCCACGCTTTGGCATAATTCTTCGCAGTAATCAAAATCCTGAATTGCCAATGCGAGGCGTGCCAATCCACTTTCCAGACGGCTTCGATCGTCCGGCGACATCTCGGCGGGAGCGGTTCCAATTTCCTTAAGCTGCTCGGATGATTCTTTTCCAAACCGCATCGCTACATACTGTGCCCGCAACAGACGCAGTTCGACCGAATCTCCAAAACGCCCCACAGCTTCTGAGAGCAACGTCTCCACCGTCGTCCAATCCCGTTCTCGTTGCGCGAGTGAGATCGCTGCGGCCCATGCTGGGAGTTTAGCCTTTTCCGACTCCCTTGCAGCAAGTAACGCTTCCTTGGCTTGGTCCTTTTGTCCTTGGGCGAAGAGAACTTCGGCCTTTAGCACAGACATGCCATCAGGTGCCTCTGTATCGCTTTTTTCCAACCGATTGATCGCCGCTTCAACCTCCTGCCATTGGCGCTCCCCCGTTTCTTTTCGCAGGTTGGCAAGAATCATTAAGCGAAGTACCTGCAACGGCATTTCCTGAGGAGCCCCGGGGAGACGTGAGATATTCCGGTATTGCTCAAGACTTTCTTCGACACGTCCAACTTGCAATAGGGCTCGTGCGAGGCCGGCTCGCGCGGGAACCCAAGTGGGATCGGCATCGAGCGCGCGGCGATAAGCAGCCAATTGCTGGTCTGAATTTCTGAGTTGTTCATAGCAATCCCCCAGCCTGAGATCGACATCCTTGATCATCTCCGGCCAGTCAGCGAGGCTGTTGCGCAGATTGCTGTATAGCTGTTGGGCCTTCAGCCATTTTTTTTGCTCGAATAGAATACGCGCTTCGAGATAGTCGATGCGTGGCTTGGGATAGGTTGAATCTCGGAGTTCGGCAATCGTCTGTGCGGCTTCTTCCAGTTTGCCCATGTCAATGAGAAAACTAGCAAGATTCCATTGCAGGTCTTCCGGATGCCTCGCCAATTTCTGCCCCCGTTTTAGCCAAGTGATGGCACCTTCTCTATTTTGTTGTTGCGATTCGATTTGGGCCAATGTTAAGTAGGGGAGTGCGTTCGCTTCATCGAGTTTTAACGCTTCCTGAGCAAATATTCCGGCTTGGTCGGTGCGGCCGGAAAGAACTGCGGCATTCGCTGCAAACAGGATGACATCAACGTTATCGGCAGCCAGTGAAACCGCTCGTTCTGCGTCCTGCATCGCCGCCTGAAGAACCAATTCCGCTCCCGTTGGTTTTGCCTCTGTGTCGGCATCGTCAGCCGGTGGGGCGTCTTCAGGTAGTTTGAAACGCGTATCGCGTAGTCGCGTATGGATCGCGGGTTCTTGTTTATTACGAATGAGAAATTGGCCACGGGCAACGTAAGCCTCATAGTTCTCTGGATTCTTTTCCACCATCACATCCAGTTGAGCCAAGCCATCACCTGGACGCTTCAGGTGAGTGACGTATACTTCCGCCAAATATTGATGCGCGGCTAATCGCTCGGGCGAAGCAGCGGTTGCTTCTTTAAACGAACGGACCGCCACCGAATAGTCTCCGAGTCCCACTTGGCAAATCGCCCTGAGCTCTCGCAGTTCGCCATCGACCTCCGCTGGTTTTTGGTCCTCCGCTTTCTCGCTGCTGCGGTTTGGATCCAGCACATCGAGATGCTCTCGTGCATCTTGGTAGCGGCCCACGCGCGGGTTCACGGCGATTGTGATCAATTTTCGCCGAACTTCATCGTTCGCTGGATCGAGACGCAGCACGCGCTCATACGTCAGTAAAGCGGACTTAAGTTGTCGCGTCTCGTTCATCGCGTTGCCGAGTCGTGTCAACGCCGCCGCATCGTTGGGGACTACTGCCAAATAGCGCTGCAGAAATCCGATCGCCTCACCGTACTTATCTTCGGATTCCGATCGCTCTGCTTCGCGAAGAAACGCATGGGCATGCCGTCCCATTTGGTAAGCATGCAGGCCAAATAGTCCCCCGATCGAAACGATGGTCAGTCCCAAAGCGATCAAAATCCAACGTGTATTGACCGCGCGCGGTTCCGCGATTACGGATTGTTCAGTGGTTGCAGTAGTCATGCGATTTTCATTCGAGAGCGGATTGTCAGATATATCTCAGGTTCCTGTGAACGAGCAGGTTGGACATTAAAAAAATATATCGATGCGAGAATTCCACGGCAGTTCATCATGAATCAACAAGTTGCCGACAGTTGACCGTGCTGTCCAGAAGCTCAAGGCACCAAGTTTCGTTGGCGACGGCGTCGATTCCATTGAGTAAAATTGTGCCGTTGTCGGTCGATTCCATCTCTGCTTGAATCTCTGAGCCAAACTTCGTCAAAGACCATCCAGATACCGCCGGTAACGCGGCGTTCGTCGACCACTCCACCACAGGGGCCGGGATACGTTTACCAAACTCCGGGCAAAACCATCCTTCTGTTATCCGCAAGTTGCCCGGTGTGAGTGAAGCCAGGATGTACTCGTCGGAGTTCACAATCAGTCGCACCGTGCTTTCGGATTCTTGTACGGCAATCACGTCGGCATGGAGGTGCAAGCGGTTGGTTAAGGTGTGCCGCTTCGTGCCGTGTGCTTGATCGACCACGAACCATCCACCGGCCTGCCGACAAATGACCCAGCGGTCAATTCGTGGGACGCCCAATCTGCGATACGCGTTGTGCGAGGCGTGCGCCCAGTCAATACCATCGCGCGTCCCCGACGTGAGATGTCCCGGCCAGCCGCGATAGCCCATACGAAACTTTGACCACATGTCGCATTGATCGCAATCGTCGATCTGCAGGACGTTATGCGCTGCTGTCGAGCGACTATACCTTCGCATGGCATCGTCGCCATAACTGAACACGCCGCTATCAACGATAACCCGATGACCGTTCAGTGACGCTTCGAGATTTAATAGGTCGCCATGTGCATGCGCCGGCAGGTCGTTGGCTCCGACCGGACCTCTATCAAATAACAGGTAGTCGGCTTCGTCACGCCACGTCCAGTAATCGCCGATCTTCCGTGCGCCAGTCTTGTGTTGTTGCTTCAGCGGCGATGTCTGATGGCTTTCATTTGCGTGTGCAATCAAACTTTCACAAGCGGCTGTTTCGCCCAGGCATGAATCCGCCAACAGCGGAATGTCGCCGTCGGGATGCACGATTACGCTCAAAAAATCAGCCATCTTTTCAGCCGCGTTCGAGCAACGCTGCGCCAACGCGGGCCGAACTCTTTTGACTGCCTCTCTTACGTCGAGCACCGCTTCGAGCATTTGCGCATGATACATGGGTGATCGCTCGAAATGTTCTCCATGCGGCAAGATTTGACAATCTAATTCGTACCGCAGGATGACATCGGCCTTGCTGAGCCACTGTTCGGCTTCCTCACCTTCAAAAAAGGCACCGCAGAGTGCCAATGCTTTAGCGTTCTCCAGCAAGTGATTACCACCCAGATCCCGCTCTAGATGCTGTTCCAGGTACAGTGCTTGGGCAGCCATGCTGCGCAGGATCAGATCCCGATCCTCTGGTGGTGGCGGACTGGTACAAAACAGCGTGATCCAAACCGGCAGTCTGCGAGAAATGCAGAAGGGATGCCACGCATCATCCACAACACGCACATCGCTCAGCTGATTGGTTCCAATCCAACGCTTGGCAATTTCCCAGCAGCGAAACATTCCACAATCGGACGGCATATTTGGTGAATGCGTTGCCAAGTCGAGCAAAAACTCATGATAGTGCAGATGAAAACGCCAGAGATGGCATAGGTGCGGATGCTTTTCCAGGCGCCAGTCGATTGGATCGGGGAGCACAGCTTCCAGGTTGAGGAAACGATAACGGTCCCCTGCAACGCGGTTGGCGTTTTGTGCGGAATCGCTTGTTTGTCGGCCACTTTGTTTATGCCGGCTCATGCTTTGCAAACCGGCGAGGTCATCCCGAATTGCGGGAGTTTGTTCTCCCTCATGGACGGAGACCCCACTTTGCCTGAGGCGCGCCATCGATCGCCGGCCTTTCATGAGCAGCCGATTGCCGAACTGCTGAGGTCGATGGTAGCGTAACAAATAGCACCAACGTACCGCACTGCGGATCAGGTGATGGCTTCCGTGCATGAACTCTAGGACCGGCGGTCCCTCCAGGCCTTCACGCATGGCGATAGGAGCAATGCGCTGGTAGTCGATGATTTCTGAGCTTAGTGGTGGGTAGCTAGTTTGAGGCATACTTTATATGTGCGTCACCAACAATCAGACGTGTGTCGCTGATGTTTGGACAGGCGTTGGCGCTGCTGTGGGAATCTCTTCGACGGACACCTTTTCTTCAATACCGGTGACAGCGTGTAATTGCCGCAGGAACCGCGACGCCAGTTGTGGGCGTGAATAATGCTCGGTGACAAAGGCCCGCGCAGCATGGCCCAATTGTTGTGCCAGCTCTGGATCGCCTGAAATCTGCTCGACGCATTTGACCAGTGCTTGCGCGGACCCGGGCTGCATCGCCAGCCCAGCGTCGGCCTCGAGAACAATCTCTCGCGCTTGCCCTTTGACCCCCATGATGATCGGGCGACCCATCGCCATCGTTTCAAAAATCTTTGAAGGGATCACCGTTTCAAACAGGTCGCATTCCTTCAGGTGAATGAGACAGGCATTTGAACTTGCCAATATCCGCGGGACCTCTTCACGCGGCTGGCGTCCCGCGAAAATCACTTGGCGTTGCAAGCCGCGCTGTTGCACCTCTTGTTCAAGCTCTGCACGTCGCGCTCCGTCACCGACCAGGAGAAAACAGACGTCACTCCGCCCATTTTGTCGAAGCATGTCTGCCGCATCGATCACGACCTCCAGGCCATGGGCCATACCTATCGTACCAATGTACGAACAGACAAATTTCTCCTCTAAATCCCAGATATGCAAGAACCGTGCGTCAGGTGGGCCAGGAACAAAACGGCGAGGATCGACGCCATTTGTGATCACAGACACACGATCGCCGACTGCCGCTTTCTCCAGAATCTTTTTGCGATAACCGTCCCCGACAGCGACAATATGGTCGGCGGCGAGATACAAACGTCGTTCCAAAAACTCAAGAAAACGTAACAACGGCCGGCTCTTTAGGGCTCCAACGGCTGCGATGGATTCCGGCCAAATGTCGCGAATTTCCAGGACAAACGGTCGGCGTTTGATCCACGAGACGAACACACCCGCCCACCCGCAGAAAAACTGAGGCGAAGTCGCAATGACGACGTCTGGCCGTGAAAGTCGGAAGGAAACAAACACCGCGCTGCACAAGTAGGACAAGAAATTCAAAATCCGCCGCAAGGTTCCCGCATTGGCCGCCAACAACGTCCAAACCCGCACCACCCGGATACCGTCGACCTCTTCGTATTGTGGCCAAAGCGCGTTGCGATACCCTTCGTAAACGACGCCGTCGGGGCAATTCGGAGCGCACGTCACAACAGTCACATCATGCCCCGCCGCCGCCCATAACCGACAATGCTCAAACGTCCGCGTCGCCGGCGCATTGACCTCAGGCGGAAAATAATGGGTGAAAAACAGAATCTTCATTCCGCTTCAGTCCTCCACCTGTAGACGCATCCAAATTGTTCTCGCAGAGACAGTGCTAAACCTTTTCAAATAACATCAAACGGAACCCCTTCACGCAAACTCTGCACCGCCAGGATCGACGCTAGCGACACCGCGCGAATGTCTTCCCACGGAATCGGTGGAGTGGCCGTCCCCGAGATGGCAGCTGCGAAGGCTTGGATTTGTGCGACGTGACCTTTGTCTTGGCCACTGAACTTTTGGCGGCGTGTGCGTCCGCCCTTGCATGTCGTCACTGAGCGGAAATCATCCAGTACGGCAATCTGGCCACTGCCAAATACCTCAACCCGCTCCTTCGGAAAGCTCCGGTCGCCGCCTGACAAATAAGCCACGTTGGAAATCGAACCATTGGCGTGGCGCAGTGTGATAAAGCATTGATCATCGCGAACCTGTGGGGCCGTCGGACCACCGATCGCTTCGGCGAAGACACGTACCGGAGGTGAACCGGTTAAAAATGTGGCCAAGTCGATCGCGTGGCACGCTTCGCCGATGATTCGTCCCCCGGCAGTCTCTTCATCTTGACTCCAATGATCAGCCGGTAACGGCCCGGCATTAAACCGGACACTGACGGTTAGCGGCGCGTCAACATGGGTGAAAAACTCTTTGATTTGGGTCACAGCCGGGGCAAAACGGCGGTTGAATCCAACTGCTACGATTGGCGGAGCATCGACGGTATCCGCCAGAGTCTCTTCGATGTCGAGTAGGTCTTGCTCCGTAAGACACAATGGTTTTTCGACGAAAACATGTTTATTTGAGCGGATTGCTCGGATGACTTGCTCGGCGTGTTGGTCGTGCGGCGTAATACACAGAACCGCTTTCAGACGTTCGTCTTCGAATATCGCTTCCGCATCTGTCGTCGCCGTCGCAAAACAAAACCGTTTGCCCGCACTTTGAGCAGAAACCCCACCGGCGGAGCAAAGCACAGCCGGTTCCAATTGTTTGCATTTCTGCAATGCCGGCAGCAGCACCGTGCGGGCAAAGTTCCCCGCTCCCAGCACGCCAATCGGTAATTTGCCATTGCGCGACGGCGACCGCAATTCAACCCGCCGCCGAGGTTCACTGTTTTTGTGTTGAGGATATTCGAGAAGGATACCGACGTACGGTTCCGCACCACTTTCGATGAGATCATACGCGTCGCCCGCGCGTTCGATCGGAAAGCGATGGGAAATCAACGAAGAGACATCCAGTCGACCATTGCCCATCAGATCCAATACTGCTTGCATATTCCGCTGTTCGGTCCAGCGCACATAAGCAGCCGGATAATCGCGGTTGCGATCCTCATAATCCGGGTCATAACGGCCCGGGCCATACGAACACGACACGACGAATTCAGCTTCCTTGAAATAAAACGGCCGACGATCCAATTCCAAACCGACTGCGCCAACGGCCACAACCCGGCCTTTTTGCCGCACAGCGGCCGCCGCTAGGTTCACCGGGCCGTTCGAAGCCGTGGACGCCGTGATCAATACCGCATCCGCGCCAAGGCCACCAGTCGCCGCCTCAACGTCTTCGCCGCTGACGTTCGGTAAGGCAATTTCACAACCCATCTGTTTAGCCAGCTCGCATTTCGATGCCTCGGGGTCGGTCCCAATCACGCGACAACCCGCTGCCCGCAGTAAAGCAACGGTGAGCTGTCCCACCAACCCCAGTCCCACGACAAACGCCGTTTCGCCCAATACAAGCCGTGAAAGCCGCACGCCTTGCAAAGCAATCGCCCCCAGCACCGCAAACGACGCATGGTCAAAGCCAGTTTCCCCCACAATCCGAGCACACAGATTCTCAGGAACGCTCACAATCTCCGCATGCGGACCATTAGAAGCCACACGATCCCCCGGCCGAAACGCCTGCACACCCTCGCCGCAAGCAATCACCACACCAGCAGAGCTATACCCCATACTCATCGGCTCATCCAACTTCGCCCGCACCTGGCGAACCGTGCTGCTAAAGCCCTCATTACAAACCTTCTCCAAAACCCGCCGCACATGATCCGGCCGCGCCCGCGCCTTACCCAGCAAAGACTTCTTCCCCAACCCAATTGCCGCCCGTTCAGTGCCTGCGGAAACAAGCGAACAAGCATTGGCGATCAACACCTCTCCCCGCCGCGCCACGGGGGCGGGGACTTCGGTGACGGTTAGTTGGCCTTTGTTAATGTTTTGTAGGAGTTGTTGCATCTGCAGTGAGATTTGTTAAGTCTTGCGATTGAACTGGTGAACTTTCCGAAGCGCGATCTAATTTGCCGGGAGCGTAGCGGAAGCATTCGAACAGAACAGTCCTTGATAACAGTTGAACACTAATTCATGTGACTGGTGTCATCTATGGGGGCTGGTCACAGCCTTTCTCGTTCGAGAGCGCGCCGCCGAATGCCCGTGCTGTTTGCTGGCCACTCGCTAACGATACGTTGATAGTAGGTCGCAAGGCGGGTACTCATGTGGAGCAAATCAATCATGATTTAACTCAGGGGAAATGTGGCGTCGAGTTTGTCTAATGGCCATTTTGTAAAAGCTAGTAAGTTCCGTTTCAACGACCGGCCAAGTTAAGTGCTTTTCAACATATTGCCTGCCCCGAAGTCCCATTTCCATTGGATTGGCAGAAAGAATGCGAGCTATAGCTTCGGCAAATGCGTCTGCGTTACCTGGCACTGTGAGACCCGCCCCTGAATTGTCGACGAAAACATGCGTCGCCACCTCGGGGGTCACCACAACGGGTGTTCCATGTGCCATTGCCTCAACGACTGCGACTCCAAAATTCTCGTGGATCGAAGGCAGTACGAATACATCCGCGACTGTAAGGGCTGCCTGCTTCAGTCTCCCGGATAGAAATCCAGAGAAGACGATGTCGTCAGTCAAGCCGCAACTCTCGACTGCGTCGCGGGTTTCTGAAAGGTGACCAGCGTCATGTCCCGCGATCAACAATACGGAATCTGGGAAGTCCAATCGCAGTTGTGCCATCGCTCTTACAGCAACCTCCGGTCTTTTGATTGCCGCAATGCGGCCGAGAAAAAGTAAAACGCGTTTGCCCCTAAGTTCTGGGAAACGGGCGTACAGTTCCTGGCGGGAGTTATCGTCATTGATTTCGGGAATTGCAATTCCATGGGGAATCACGTGGATACGATTTTCAGGTAGCCAGGACAAAATTGCCTGCTCCTCGTCCTCCGACATGGCGTGAACAAACGCGGCGTGGCAGAGATCTGTGCGTAGCGTGAACTGTGTAAAGATCTGTTTCAACCAATGACTACCCATACGGAAACATTGCGGATCAAGGTTGCCGGCTGGCCTAACGATGTACGGAACCCGAAATTTGCGAGCTGCCCTCGCAGCGGAATTCGTCAGATGACTGAATGTGCCATGGATATGGACCAAATCGGGTCGTGTATTGGCCTCAGACAACGTTCGGTGTAGCCATCGGTTGCAATCCGGAGAAAATGCGAACCGATTGAGCGGATGCCGGCGGCCGTAGGCGCGCCCCAGGTGGACCTCTGCGCCGAAGAAACTCGGATCCGCCAGCATTATTTCGACATATCGTTCACGCGGTTCCCAAGGCTCCGCCGATTGCGTGGTCGTGGCAAGCAACGATACGTCTTTCCCAGCCGCAATTTGTGCACTCAACAAGCTGCGAATTGCATGGCTCGGTCCGCCGGATCGCGGATCTACGCTATGGATCACGTGAAGGATTTTCATTTACTCAGTTGTGCCTGCAGAAGGTGATTGGAGCATTCTCGACGTCGCACGACCACAACACCGCGGCCGGATCTCGTTGATGACTTGTGTCGGCGACCAATCTGACGGAAAGAAGGGCGCTTACTTTGAGCCATTTCCGGAATCCGGTCAATTAGTGCGATCCCGAAGCCCAGCATAAGTGCATTGATGCTGGTGCCGAGAAACGTAGCCGATTCCGCGAGTCCGTGGACAAGCGGTGCTGCTGTAAAAGCTAAGGCGAGGAAAGGCGTACTTTTGTCCAGATTGGATCGGGCAGCAATTGTAAACATTCTCAGCATGCGAAATGCGACCATGGCCAAGGATGCAAAAAGAATTGCGCCACCAAAAACGCCGGTCTCTGCAATTGTGTGCAGATAAATGTTCATGACATTTGCCGAGTGAGTTCCCCAATGTAGCCAGCCTTGACCGATCACGGGGCTTTCAGAAAATTGTTTGATTGCGTATGACCAGACTCCGGAACGTGTGTCTTTGAAAAGATCCTCCGACATGCGACCGACACCGGTAATTTCTTCTGGGCGGAAGGATTGGAAAACGACCACCCCGACGAAAGCCGTAACCGTAAGCAACGCGAATACGGCTGGTCGTTTTATGAACGACAATGCCAAGAAGAATCCTCCCGTGGCGGCCATTACGCAGGCAGCTCGACTTCCGGTTCCCAAAATGATCAACGTCAAAAGAAGTGAGACACCGAATCCGACAGCTTTCCACCATCGTGATCGCTCGTACAAGCCAAGGTAGAGGCAGAACATCCACAGCGGCGCCGCCGTTTGCCCAATTGTATTGGCATTCATACCCCACAGCGACAATCGTTCTCCTTGCACTGCCTGTGCCGGATCCCTTAAATAGAAAAACGCGACGGCAAAAGCG
The DNA here is from genome assembly GCF_007860075.1 of Symmachiella macrocystis. NCBI lineage: Bacteria > Pseudomonadati > Planctomycetota > Planctomycetia > Planctomycetales > Planctomycetaceae > Symmachiella > Symmachiella macrocystis. The sequence goes on along the minus strand of NZ_SJPP01000003.1, from coordinate 491,044 downwards.
GCCAACGCGGAAACCATGGATAACCAGCGCATACCTTTTCTCAGGTCTTCAAAATCACGCACCGAGTATCCCAGGCATCCCCCGGAAAGCACGGTTAACGCAAACAACCCTTTGTGAAACAGCCCCCAAGTCGGCGATGTGCTCCAACAGGCAGCCAGTACAAATAGGAACACAAACGCGACAAAGCTGCCGAATGCCTGGCGAAGATAAAAGCACCGATAAAACACAACGCCGATCGTGACGATGAGCAGTGTCGTCGCCAGTCGCGATATTTTTAACGCGGTTCCGCCTTCCAACGCAGTCGCGGATGAAAGTGGAGCAAGCAACAAGAACGTGCCGGCGATTACAAACAGGATGTTAGGAAGTGCACGCATACCGGTCAGTGTGCTACCGTCACACTAGTCGTCCGACAATCATTGCCGGTCCGTATGTTCTTGACGAAGCTGTGAGCGATACGGTTGTAGCAAAGTGATTGCAATACAGGGCCCCACTCTTTTTGCACGGTTGAATACGCATTGGCCTGTGATAGGCGGCGTTGCAATGCCGAAGTCAACTCTTCGAGCTGGCCGGCCGGTACGATGTCGCCTACGAGTGGTGAGTTCACTACGTCGGGATGGCAGCCAACTTCATCGGTCACAATGACTGGTAGTCCTGATGCAAGAGCCTCTAAGACAACAACCCCCCAAGGTTCTGAGGATGGGAGGACGAACAAGTCAGCCAGAGAATACCACTCCACTACGTTTGGAGGTTGTAAAAATCCCACGAAACGGACGCGCGACGTGAGCCCTAAGTCTGCGACCATCGTTTCTAGTTCACTTCGCATCGGGCCGTCGCCAACGATGACCAAACTAGCGGATTGCGAAATGGGCGCGGCGTGAAAAGCACGTATCAGCAAATCAACACGTTTCATCGGTATCAGCCGGCCAACGAATAGGGCAACAGGCCCACCGTCCAGTCCGTATTCACGTCGCAACTGTTCACGTCGCGAGCGAAGATCGCTCGTCCTCGACGCAATCATTTCAACATCCGGCGCGTTGGGCACATGGGCCAGCGTGGACGGTTTTGCTCCGTAACTCTCTAGGTATCGGCCAGCGAGAGTGCCCGTTGGAAACCCGCCGGCGGCGTGTTTAACGACCCATTGCACGACGGGGCGTTTGATCCAACGTTTCCAGGATTGCCGTTCTTTTTTCAAATGCGACTCGCACATGAGGAAAAATGGGATCCCTTGTCTCGCCGCGAAACGCATCGCGGCCCACATTGTGACATGGTTGTATCCGCCAATAATGATTGCATCATAACGGCCGGCACGTAGTCGTTTTACAATACCTGAATTCCAAAACGTTGATTTTGAACTGCCTCGCCAGCGACTCAGGTTGACCCCGGGCATAATGTGCGACTCGAAATTGCACTCCCATTCGTTATCCCACGGTCGATCCGACTTTCCTGCAGAACAATAGAACACGGCAAGATCAACGTCTGGAAGACGGGCCACTTCATTCCAAAATGGATCGCGATAGGGCGTCGGGATTGGTGTGACAACGGCGATGCGCATCAGTTGGGCTGCGACTCCGGATTTGTGGATGGGAAAGTTCCTACTGAAGTAGTGCCGCACAGCGCTGAATACACTTCTATCGTGCGAGCGGCGTTTTCTTCCCATCCAAATTGGGTGATGTATTCTTCAAACGCGTGTTCGTAACGACTTTGGATGCGGTTCATGATTTCTTCCACACCCATTTTCAATCGTGCTGCATCATCCGCATCGGTGACGACACCAATATCGCACTGATTGAGCGTTTCTATAAACGTAGGGGCAGAGGAGACGAGTACCGGACGTTTGTACTGTGCCGCAACATTGAGAACGCCGCTTTGGGATGTGAAATGCTCTCGGTAGGGCAATGCGACCCAGTCGCAGAGTTGGAACAGGTCCGGTATGTCGCAATCAGGGATGTAGCCGTCAATGAAGGTCACCGAATCCGAGATTTCGAGTGATCGCGAGAGCGCTTGATAATTGGCAATCGTGCAGTGCCCTTTGGCTCCGGCACGGCCGGCAACGACGAGATGAAGATTCTCACGGAAAACCGGAAGTACTTTTAGCAGACCGGTCAAATTCTTTTCGTCACGAATATTGCCGAAAAAGAGAGCGATCTGTTTATCCAAAGGCAAGCCGTATTTATTGCGCAATGTGTCGCGGGCCGCAGATGGGAGTCCGTAGTCGTAGGGACCGTGTGGAACGACATGTAACTTTTCCAGGTTGATGCCTGCAAACTCGGCAAGATCGTCGGCTTGTGCTTGGCTGTGAACAAATAGGGCATCGGCTCTGCGATAGAAGTTCTTCAGCTGGTGGGTTTCGTAACGGCGATTGACCATAGCTGCCTGTCGCCGCACGTCGTGGACGGTCGCGACGACTTTCACGCCCGTAGCATCGAGCGCCCGTCTCCAGAATGGGAAGCTAAAGTGATTGATGTTAGAAAAATGAACAATGTCAGCACGCTGTTCGTCAATTCGCCGGCAAAGTAGTTGTGGGTTCGCAAACTGAGCCGTGAGAAACCGCAGTCGACGTCGCCATGCGATCGAGTGCCCAATTTCTCGAAGCCCAGTCCAAGTCTTGTATTCCGCTTCGGCCAGCCAATGAAAAGTTGGGAGGCAGGCGAGTTCAGCATCAACGTCATCTTGCGTCGAAAGATGAGTCAATAGTTCATGCGTATATCTGCCAATCCCACTTCCTGGGAAGAGAAGGTAAAACAATACACGCATCTCTGCTCGCGATTGCTCCTTTCCTTCAACCACGCACGTTGTAGGTTCGGCGGACGACGGTGTGAGCACGGGGTTAACTGAATGACTAGACTGCATCCGAAACCCTGTGTTCGAGTTCAGAGGTCATTGATTTCGCGACTTCGTCCTTTTCTTTACCGCACGCTTCCGTATAAATGTCGACGAGTCCATCGAGGTGCCGTTCGACACTGAACTTAGATTTCACGAGTGCGATACCGCGTTCGCCCATCTGTTGAGCCCGCTGGGGATTATCAAGGATTTCCCGAATTGCCTCTGCAAAAGCATGCTTGTCTTTGGGAGGAACAAGCAAGCCGTTTTCGCCGTGGTGCAGCCACTCCCGTACTCCGCCAATATCGCTCGCCACCGCAGGGACACCACACGCCAATGCCTCCAACCCAACGATTCCAAGAGTCTCAGCCCAGATCGAGGGAAACACTAATAGGCTGGCATTCTTAATAATAGAGCGAATTTCGTCACGGCCCGCCCAGGCCCGCATTTCTAGGCGACCACGACAATTGGATTGAGTCGCCAAGTTTTGAAGTTCATCCGTCCGAGCAGAATTCAAGTTTCCGACAACCAGACCGCGTACAGATTCCGGTAGCAACCCGAGAGCCTCGATGAAATAACGAACGCCCTTGTTTTCGCTGAGTCGGCCAAGAAAAACGATGTTCTGTTGATCCGGCAATGACCGCGGCGTTGCTTCAGGAAGCATTGGACAAAAATAGGGTAACACGTCGACCTGATCGGTCGAGAAACCGGACTGGACATACCGGCTAGCGGCATACCCGCTGGGCGCAATCACGTTTGCAAAACGATGCGAATTCGCTGCGATCCATTTCACGCGTCGATAATAGTTCCAAGCAATTCCGGGCCGCGGAGTGAGGCAACGTTTGACAACTGCATTGGAAAAACAATGCGGTCCGCAGTTCGACGGGCAAACTTCAGCAGTCCGCCGAAAATAGAAATTCGAAGCAGGGCAGATGTACCGATAGTCGTGAGCCGTCACAACCGTCGGGACGGTGTCCAGGCAAGCTCGAATGGGCCCAATGTTATGGATATTATGCAGATGAACGACATCTGGCCTCTCCGCCTCCAATAGTCGACTAAACCTCGCATATCCAGCCTTCTCCGCCTTCGCACCGAAATCACTAAGACCTTGAATCTGATGGGCGTGTGGTGCCAGTTCAGCATGGCCTTCGGAAAATGCAACGACTTGGGAGTGCCCCAGTTCTTCAAGCCGCGGCATGAGCGACAGCAGGTACGTCTCAATTCCACCTTGGAAGTTGAGGTGTGCGTTGATGTGGAGGATTTTCACTGGGCGAGGGTGTTCTCAAACTCTGGCGGACTCGTTTGCTGCATGCGATCTTTATGCCAACCAATTTCATCCAAATATGCGTTCCAAGCGGCTCGGTCATTCTTGGCCGACATCAATCGTCGCAGGATACAAAGCATGTCCCAATGGGCTGCCAGCGTAGTCGACACGGGCTGTGACGAGGGAGTACGAAAAAGTCCTCGGCAAAGGTGATGCGGCAAAGTCCGAAAGAATTGACCACCGACTGTACCCAGTCGATGGTTACCAGTGGTACGACAACGGTAGATCGCCCGGTTCCGGATAATTTGCCGCATGCGCCGCCGGTTTGAATTTTCTGTTGTCGTCGCCGATCCGCAATAATGTGCCACAAGTCCCGCCGTGCAGATGCCGACAGAATAACCCGCTTCGCGAATTCGATGGCAGAGATCATAGTCTTCGTAATAGCTTCCAAAAATAGGATCAAACGGCCCCACTTGCCGGAGTACATCTGACCGGACGATCATCGCAGTTGCAGGAATCTCAGGAACTTCAAAAAATCGTCCGCCGAAGTCATTCGCCGCTTCCGCTTCACAAAACTCCACCGATTGCCGACCACAAGCCAAAGCATTCGGCTCCGATTGTTCCCCATCGTAAGTCATCAGCAGAGGCGTCACCGCTCCCAGCTTGGAATGCCGTTCAAAGCATTCCAGGCAAGCAGTAATCCATCCTGCCTCACTTCGTGTATCCTGATTGAGAAAACAGACATACTCAGAGTCGAGGCCAATTTCGTTCAATGCAAAATTATTCGCTTCAGCAAACCCCATCGGACACGGTGTTTCTAAGACTGTGTGCTGAAAGTCTTCAAGTGGCAACGCATCAATCCCGTTTTCTCCGTCGTTGTCGACGAGCACGAGGTAAATCGGCATCTGGCAGCCGTCAAGAAGAGTCCTCACGCACTCGGCGAGCCATCGCTTTCCGTGGTATGCGACGATGACAACGGTGATGGTTGGGGAGTGTTTCATGGTAACCAAAACAAATCCATCCATTCACTCCGGCAAGATTGCTTGGAACATCGAGTCAACATAGCGATAATCAAACCGCCGCGATTCATATCCGTCGGCAAGAGGTGTCATCCGCTTTAACCACTGGTATGCTCCAAGAATTTGGATGTCCTCATCGTCAAAAGTTAGATTGAGCGTTTTTGCGTATTTGGCAAGAATTCGGTGCATCTCTGGGTACAACCATTCTCCCGAAATCCACGATTCAAGCTCATTTGGCAGAGATTTACCGGCCATTTGCGAACACGCATCAACGATTAGGAAGGAGAGGTCAAATAACGGAAGTTCTGGCCTTAGCCCCGCCCCCCAATCAATAACACCGTTGAGGTAACCTGTCGCAGGATCGAAAATACAGTTGGCTAGCTTAAAATCTCCATGCCCCAATACAAGGTCTGTCGGACGATTCGACAACTGTGCGCTGAGTTTGTCTACCAATAGTTCAAGTGACTTTGCCTGTCCCGAAGTTGCGGCAATGGTGAGTACTTGTTTGGCACAATTGTGGACCAATTCACAGGGAGTGCTTGTGGATTCAGCGAATGCGTGCTTGGATTCAACATGCATTTTCATTGCGAATTTAGAAGCTTCGTCGATCGCCAATTCGCGGCGTCCGCGTTTCCGGGAATAAATATCACCGTCGTGTCCGCGAATGTAACTGAATAGGGCGTACGTCTGACCTTCATAGTCATCGCAGCCGACTGCGCTTGGTATCGAAGATCGCAATTTCCCGTAAGGATGGCGTTGCTCCTGAATGAGAGTCAGATTGTCTGCCTCACGCTTGACGTCTTGATCACTACGACTATGCAATGGAAGTTTTAGGACCGAGCGAGCATGGTCACCATTCCCACCGTCTGCAAGAATCACAGTCACCATTCCCATTTCGCCATTAATTCGGTAGTCAGTGACTTCCGGACGATTTGAAAAGTGCCTCGGAATCTTTTCCGCAAGAAATTCGCAAAAACTATCGAGAAACGACGGCGGTGCCCCTGGATTGTTAGTAACGATTCCATAGGCATCGGGAAACCGTGCAGTCAAAGACGCCTTTACGGACTGACGAAAGCGTTTAAGAGACGACTTCTCGGGGCGAATGACACTTTGCCTTAGTCGGTCATTATCGGACAGTGGCACCATTTTACTTGGATGATCATAGCCGGGAAGGGGCACATAGAAACTTGACTCTTGAAATCCCACCTCTTCAAGAAGTGTTTGATACTGAGCGCGACCGTACAAATAGTTCCGATAGCTACCACGTCCGTGAAATTGCGAATACAAATCGGCCAGTCGCCGAGGAAGCCATGGAACATATCGGAGTCCGGTGTGTCCATCTGGCTGGCGAAACCATGTCTTCCACGAGTAGCGATTTTCGATACCAAGAAAAAGTGTTCCGTTGTCACGCAAAACCCGACGAACTTCTCCGAGAAATGCCTTCTGGATTGCGCCCGGATCTCCTTTCCGTCCGCTGGGAACCCATTCAAGTACACCATTGATAATGATGATGTCAAATGTTTCATTAGCGAAAGGGAGCTGATTGCCGTCACCGCTGCAAACGCAGTTTAGGTTATTGAGACCATCGCGATTTGCCCGCTGTTTGAGAAATCGCATCCGCTCCATCGTACTATCCATCGCAATGACGTCACCGCATGATTTTGCCAGACTATGGGCGATCCCGCCCCATCCGCATCCAAGATCAAGTACCGTGGCTGCTTCTCGAATTGGTAGCAGAAATTTCCACCCTGCTCGCCCTTCACCAACAATGTACTCACCTAGCCGAGAATTGGCTTCTGTTTGTCTTAGTAAACCGTCGATCGCCTTTTCCAAGGCATCTGGTGATTCCTCTAACAAATGGTGCATTGCACCTCGTTCAAATTCACAAAAGTACGCAGCGTCGCTTTCTCTCAAATCAACAATACCGTCTAGAATGGGGTACTGCCCTTTGCAATGGGAACATGCGTAATGTGCCTCATAGGCGTTAAGGCGAATAAGGCATTTCGGGCAACACAACAACTGCGAGGTTCTTGCCTCCGGTTCATTTCTAAAGAGCTGGTGTTTCAGAACAGTATGCGACATGTTGTTAATCTCAAGGAGTCCTCGACACAGCCATCTCGCGTAGCAAAATGACTTCCTTTTCAATCACCCCAGCGATCGACTGAAGTTCTTCCCGTACACGACATCACGAGGGCTTGCCAGGCCCTCAACCGCCAAGGGCGTCGCCAAAGAACCCAAAGTGCATACTTGTTAGCTGTCCTAAAGAATCCGCTGCGTGCCGCTGACATCGCTCTGGCTTCATCGGACAAATATGATGGCTTCGATTGCTGGGTTGGCATGGCTTTTGGTATCGACGGCATCATTTGTCCGCGACGGCGGTATGCGTCTGCGATGGCAAGTAATGCGTTGTCGTTCTGTTCTGAACGGCGTGCATGAGAAACCATGTCTGAATGTACGCGGTACTTCAAAAGGAATTGCGGTAGGTTCGCAAGTTTCCCGATTTCGCTAAGTCGCAACCACAAGTCTCGATCCTCGGCCGGCTCAAAGTCCGGTCGATACTTCCCGACTTGTTGAATTGCCACGCTTCGTAACATGATAGTAGGGTGAAACAACGTACCTCGCGTTATCTTGTGGCCCAAGGCAACGTGTTGAAGTAGTTGCGTATCGATTTCGTCGTGCAACAAGGGACAATTTGACGACCCGAAACAATCACCTCGTTGGTCGATTTTAATCGCTTGACCGCCTACCGCAACGACTTCAGAATGTCGCTGCAGATAGCGCACCTGGTTAGCGAGTCGGTCCGGCAGTGAGATGTCATCTGAGTCCATCCTTGCGACAAACTGACCTCGCGCCACATCCAAGCCTCGATTCAATGCCCGCACATAACCGCTGTTACTTTGTTCAATCAACACGATGCGCGTATCGCGTGTCGCGAATTCGTGTAGGATTTCGGTGGCAGAGTCCGTCGAACCATCATTTACGATAATGAATTCGAAATCGGTAAACGACTGCGTCAAAATGCTCTCGACGGCTTTGCGAACGTATTCCTGGCGGTTGTACACAGGCATCAATACTGACACCAGGGGTATGTGAGTTACGAAATTACTCATAATTACAAATAGACACTAGGAATACCCAAAGAACATCAATACGTAGTTTATGCCAAGAATTAACTGGCGGAACGCGCACATCGATAACGTAGTGTCCAAGAAGTACATACGCGATCTATTTGTATTTAAGCAGACGAAAAGCAGCTTGACCCGCGTTGATTTGTTTTTGCGCCGCAATGAGCAAACCGGGGCGTAAATCGTCCGCAGCATTCCACTGCTCTTCTATCACCTGATCAAGCCTGGACGCTAGTCGATCGCCGTCCATTCGAACAATTGCGCACCCACCGGGAAAACAATCTGCCAATCCTTCAAACTTGTTGGAATAATATTGCGACTTAACGAGTCCTACGATTGGAATGCCTTGAGATAAGGCGAACACTCCTGCATGATAGGTCGCGGTTACGACAAGCCTGCATGAAGCAGCAAGGTTACAAATGTTCTCAGGGGTTTGTTCTATATTTACTCTAGAGGACCGAAGTGAGAATTTTGTTAGGAACTCCTCAATGCGGTTTAGATCGGCCTCCGTGCGACTGAAGCTAATTGGCAATGGGCGAATGTCGACTTTCCATTTGTTTTGTTTGCGACGAATCACTTGCCCAAGTTCCTTTATTTCATTGGTGTTTATTTGCGAATACTTAGCCATTCGTAAGCTAATGCCAATTGAATCTCCCGCATGTTTTCGCCTTTGGCCATATGCCAACTCAACCGCATCGTCTCCTGTCCAATGGGAATTTGTATGAGTTGCTCCAATGCGTTTAAGAAGTTCAGGGGCGAAACGTCGTTCCCTTAATCCGATGAGGTCCATTTTCGGCCAAATACGTTCGGCCAACTCCCGAAGTTCATGGTTTTCGAGTGGTCCTAGCCCTTGACCCACCATAGCTGTTCTAATTCCAAGGTGTTGCGCCAAATCAAAAAGAAGTGACATCTGTCTAGTATGTTGTTGGAAGGCGTCGTTTAGGTATCCTCCACCGCTGGCAATTACAAGATCCGACGCTTTGACGATTTTCGCAAATTCCGAAGCCATTCGTGACTTAGTGTGGTTCAAGGGCCTTGCTGCATTCAGAAGCGCAATTGTCGTTCTGGGTAAATGCTGACGAAATCCATCTTCGATCGTATGAACACGCTGTTGCAAAGAAATGGATGTCCATCGCCGTTTCATGGGTATTAAACGTGCGTTCGCCCATGATTGACTAAATTGTGGACTAACAGTGTCAGCAGCGACGTAATTCTTCAATCGGGTTGGTTCATTTGAGATAACACGGACGATGCTTTCTGGCCAAAGTTCTTTAAGGCGGTTGACTGCCACTTTAAGCATAGCAATGTCGCCCATGTTATGTAGATTGTAAGTACCGTTGTCTACGAGGATATTCATTTGTTGGAAGTGTTGTCGTTTTTGCAATGAAGCGTCAATATTATCGCGATGGTGACTGAGGAACGGCGGCGTTAGCGTTCTAAAGGCGGGTGAAGATAGATGTTAAGTTGTGGTGGGCGGCCTGTCGCAACGGTACGTATGGTGCGTCTTAAAGGTATCCGTCGAGCGCGTATGAGGCTAATAGGGGCGTTGCCAAGTATGGGGCAAAGCTAAAGAACCATAGCCACTGCATGGGTCTATACGGCGTCCACGCATTAATCCTTCGTATACTTCAATTACGGTAGCACCTTCTATGTGTTCGGTCAGTTCAACACCATTATGGATCGCAACGTTGATACGATATGTGCCAGGTCTTAACGGCAGTTCATCGATGTCACAGACAAAACAATTTGTTAACGCCGAATTGCTACGGTCGCCTTCTGCGTTGTGTTTTGTGGTGATCGAGATTATCGGCGTTCCAAATGAGTCGTAAATGGTTGCGGTGAGGTTAACCGAAGGCGTTAGAGCGGTGAGTGTAAATATCAGAGATGCAGGCGCGCCGGTTGTGAGCGTGGTACCTCTACCCTGACCAATGCACTCAATTTGCTTGAGGCTGGATGTGGAAGTCGCAGTGCGAGTTCGCACCTTTGATTGGGTGTCAGCGAGGTGTCGTCTCTTCACGGTGCGTAAATATGTATCGACAACGGAATTGATTGTTTCATCTGCGGTTACGGTTCCGGAATCGATAATTATGCCACGATCACATAATTGGCGAACGGCCGCCATATGATGGCTAACAAACAACACCGTGCGGCCGGTGTTAGAAACGTCTTTCATCTTTCCCAGGCACTTCTTCTGAAACGCAGCATCCCCCACCGCCAAGACCTCATCGATAATCAGAATCTCCGGTTCAAGGTGGGCTGCGACGGCGAAGGCGAGGCGGACGCGCATGCCGCTGGAGTAGCGTTTGACTGGGGTGTCGAGGAACTTCTCGACGCCGGAGAATTCGACGATCTCGTCGAACTTGCGTTTGATTTCCGCGCGGGACATACCCAGGATGGAACCGTTTAAGAAAATGTTTTCGCGGCCGGTCAATTCTGGGTGGAATCCGGTACCGACTTCCAACAGGCTGTTGACGCGGCCGTGGATGCGGACCTCGCCGGTGGTCGGTTCGGTGATGCGGCTGAGGATCTTGAGCAGCGTCGATTTGCCCGCCCCGTTGTGGCCGATGATGCCGAGTACTTCGCCTTGCTTGACCGAGAAAGAGACGTCTTTCAGTGCCCAGATCGTATCATCGTGATTGGCTTTGCCGTTCCCGTTAACCGTTTTGTTATGCCCGTTGGCCAAACGGCGAAACGGTGCGGTCGCCCAACCTTGTAGGCTTTCGCGAAACGTGCGATAGGTTTGCAGTTCGCCGATGCGGTACTGCTTACCCAGGTTTTCAATCTCGATGGCGACGTCAGCTGTCATGTGTGTGTTTTGAACGGGTCTGTTGGGAGTTTGTTTGTAGGAATCTTCTAAACAACGTCGGCGAAGGTGCGTTCCATGCGGCGGAAATACAACAGTCCGCTCACAAATAGCAACGTGGTCATCAAAGCGGAAAAGGCGACGGTCAGGCCTGGCGGATCACCGGTGCCCAGAAGGGACCAGCGAAATCCTTCGATGACGCCCACCATTGGGTTGAGCGAATAAAGTTGGAAGGCCCAATCAGGTAATTTCGATTTGACGCTGTCGGTCGAATAAACGACCGGACTGGCAAACATTCCAAACTGCACGATAAATGGGATGATGTAACGAAAATCGCGATAGATGGCTGTTAAGGCCGCCAACCAAAGCCCCACGGCTACCGACGCCCCCAGTGCCATGAGCACAAATACGGGAAGCATCAGAAGTGAGAAGTCGACTTGGACTTGGTACCACAACAGCCCCGCAATGAGGACGGCGAATGCAACAGCAAAGTCGACGAGCCCGGACAAGACGGCGGAGAGCGGAATCACCAGTCGGGGGAAGTAGACTTTGGTGATTAGGTTTTGGCTGGTAATTAAGCTATTTCCTGATTGTGTGAGGGAAAACGCGAAAAGTTGCCAAGGCAGCATCGCGCAAAACGTGGAGAGCGGATAAGGCACTCCCGGAACGGTCGGTTCGTTCCCCTTTCCCATGAGCAAGGCGAATAGCACACTGAAGATTCCGGTCGTCATTAGTGGCTGGATTACCGCCCAGGTAGCACCGAGGATCGTCTGTTTGTAGCGAACCTTGATGTCCCGCCAAGTAAAGAAGAACAGCAATTCGCGGTACCGCCAAAGCTCCCGAAGATCAACAGCCCGCCAGCCGCTGGTCGGCCGAATGCGGAGCATCGGTATCGGTGCATTGGGTGGACTCTCCTGATGCTCAGCGTTCGCGATCGGCGCAGGTGACGCCATTGCATCATCAGCCAATTCGGCGTTATCGCGCACGTTTTGAGTTTCAAGCAGAGGGTCGATAATTTGTTCGGTCATATCTAATGAAGTTGTACGGTCCATGCCTGAATTTGTTTTGCGAGTTCTTCGAGTTGAGCAGAGGCTTGGTCTGGGTCCGGCTCCGAGGATTGCATGAGGACCTTGAGAATCGGCGGCCATGATTTCTGGCCCCACAATTGGCGTCGGGCTTGGCGGGCGTCGTCGCGTGTGCAATAGATATTCGGACCGAGTTGGTACCAGTACAACGCAGTCATGTGTGCTGTGTCGCGGTCCGCTTGGAGTACCTGCCCCGCGCGACCATCCTGATCTTCGGATTTCAAATCACGAGCGTTGGAAATGTTCCAACCCTGCGCTGGGATGCAGACCGTGGGATGATGTGGTGTCCATTCATCAATATCATTCCACGCCGCCACTTGAACGGCGATAGTTTCAGCAGCGTCATTTTGGTAGGTTCGATTGACGACATCCGCGGCACCGAGTTTTTTGAAGATGAGCGGATCGAGTTCGGTTTTTTTCCCAACCCAGGAGCCAATCGTCTTCGGGAGTTTCTCTAGCGTGCCCGGAATGACCTCAACCACTTCCGGTTTGAAACCTCGATTCACCCAGGTAACACCGCCTTGAACGCTGGCGAGAATGCCAATGATGATCCAGATGCGAATGATTGTGCTCATGGTTTATTTAGGTGTTGGTTTCCAGGACTGGTTTAGAAGTGGGGTCAACTGGAATGGAGGCTTCGAAGTCTCGCTCCGGTACTGATGACAATGGCTCCGGCACCTCATCGTTACTAATCATCATCCGAAGTCGCTCTTCGAATGGTGCGAGTAGATCGATCAACGGTTCAATATTGCGAATTGTCGCACCGTCGTCGCACTCGCCGCCGAGTAATAGTGCCCCAACAGGCCGGCCTTCCAACATCAGGGGGAGGTCCAACCGCCAGGCGGGGCTATCCGCTTTGCGATCACAGCTCCAGGCGGCGCTGTAGCCTTCTTCCAAAGCGGGCAGGTGGAGTTCTAATTTTATCTGACACAGATTGAGTTTTTCGGCCGACTCGGTGAGCGTTGTCCAAAGTAGATCCCAGGGGCGATTGCCTTGAATATGAACGGTCGATTCCCAGCTTCGTTTCAGCGGGCGTTTCACGGCGACCAGGGATCGGCCGACACTTCTGAGTCGGTTGGCCAGCAAGGACAACTCCGCATGACCGAACGTGCGGGTTACAACAAAAATTGCCACTAGGGCCAATGAGCTGACCATGGCGATGGCGTCGTTGCGGAAAAAGATACTTGCCAAGGCAGCGACGGATGTCGCGAGGCACGCAAGACCGATCAATGCTAGGACCCGTCCGGTAGGCATTTGTTGCATCAGACGGTGGTGCAGATGTCCGCGATCCGTGGCATAGATGCTGCGGCCGGTCAATTTCCGACGTAAAATCGCCGTCGCCGAGTCGAAGATCGGAATGGCACAAAGCGAAAGCGGTGCGATGATAAAGACTGTTCCGGGGCCTTTTAAAGAGGCGGAAAACGCCAAGGTGCCAATCACTAATCCGATTAACATGCTACCGGCATCGCCGAGATAGACGGTCGCCGGTGGGAAATTGAATCGCAAGAAACCTAGCAAAGCACTCGCAAAAGCAGCTGCGACCAAGACGACCGCAGTCTGACCGGCCAAGCCTGCCATGAGAGCGATCGACGTCGTGATGATGATCCCGACCATGGTTGCGAGACCATCGACGCCGTCTAAAAGATTGACCGAATTGATTGCTCCTAAGAGCCAAAAGATTGTGAAGGGAACGCTCAAGAGTCCAAACTCAACGGTCCAACCAAATACACTGACTCTTTCGAAGGTGATTCCAAACGCGACTAGGATCGAAGCGGCTAATAACTGGCCAATCAATTTTTGGCGGCCGCGGAGGCCAACACGGTCGTCGAACAACCCTAAGACAACAATTGTTGCTCCGGCGAATAGAAGCCCCCAAAGCTCGTTTCCATGTTTCACGAAAGCTTCGAAAATATCTTGTCGCCACCACGCTGCTAGTGCGAGAACCAAGACAGATGAGGCAAAGACCGCTAGGCCTCCCCCTAAGGCGATTGGTTGCGACTGCAATTTCCGGTGTCCATCCGGGTGGTCGACGAGACCGACAACGGTGGCTAGGCTTCGTATGGCTCGCGTGAACACGAGACTAACTAAGCCAGCTGCAAGGGCGATGAGCAAGACATCCATGAGGTGATTAGACGTTCTGAATTCTCCGGTCGTAGAACTGGTTTCTTAGAAAAAAACAGAATCCATATTTCCGTGCACGGACAACTGTCTGTCCTTTAAGTGGATTCCGGAATGGTCGCGGACGTTTCGTCGGCAAAGTGGTCGTCGGTGTCCAACGGATTTGTATCGGAATAATAGGCTTCCGCCCTGGAGCCCAGGACGACGGCGCCCATTAGCGGGATTTTGAATGACCTGAGGATTTCACACGCTGCTGAAATCCTCGGTGCGCAACTCACATCGCGCAAAACGGACAACACCACCGAATCGACATGCTGCCCAATCAATCGAGCGTCGACGACGGGTAGCACCGGGCTGCCATCGACGACGATAAAATCGAATCCGGCTCGCAGCGTTTGAAAAACATTTTCGATCTCGTCGCCTGCCAGCTGGCCGAGTGTTGATTCGTTTCTTCGTCCTGCGGCGACAAGCGAAAGGTTTTCAATTCCGGTCGGCTGTATCACGGAAATGACATCGGCGCGGCCGGATAGCCATTCGCTCAAACCGGGCTGTAGGTTCGCCTCGAACAATTGATGCAACACGGACCGCCGCAGGTCGCAATCGACCAGTACAGTGCGTTGCCCCGATGCGGCTAAGCTAACCGCCAATTGACTTGCCAACGTTGTTTTTCCTTCGCCCGCCAAGGCGCTGGTAATCATAATCACCGAGTGTTGTTCGAGGCGCGCCTTGCGAATAAACACAGCGGCCACTGAGTCGACTGCTTCCGTCAGACGCCCCATCCAATGCGTTCGTTGGTTTTGGTGATTGACTCGCCGCATTTTTCGTTGCGAAATCAGCGGGAGCGATCCGATGACTTCCAGGCTCATTTGCCCCGAGATCTCCTCGGGCGAGTTGATACACTTTTTCCTTGTGTCCCAAAATATGATGCCGAATAGCGGAAAGGCCATCCCTACCACTCCAGCCAACCCGGCCATCGAATACCGCGTCATTGATTTTCCACGGCGTGGAGCATAGGCGGAGCTGAATAACGTCACGCGGGAACCGCCTGTCGAATCGATCTGGTCACGAAGTTCTACTTTACTCCGCTCAATTTCTTCTCCGATCGAGCTCAACACTTGCTCGAGTGCGGACATTTCCGAACGCATCATTTCCACGTCGATGGACGACTTGCCAAACTGCTTGGCCTCATTTTCCAGTTCATTGACTTCTTGTTGTAGTTGCTTTTCCTGTGCTGCGAGAATGGCGATTTTTGCGCGGAGTTCGTCGCTGCCATCGTTGCTGACTGACTCAGGCCGGGCATTCCAATGCTCAAGTAATTCGCTTCGCAATTCTGCGCGATGTGATTTTAGAGATTCTTCAGCTGTGTTTAATTGGGCCTGTAATCTTTCAATGTGATACTCTTTGCTGCCACTTTTAATTTCTTCATTAATCTTGGCAATCATCGCATTCAAGTTGGCGACTTTGTTTTCTAGTACCATCACCGAAGCGTCAGCTGCAATATATGCGTCAATTTCAGCATTGGGCACTGCATCGGGCAGGGCTGGCCCAATGACCTGCTTCTTAAGCGTTTCCAGCTCTCCTCTCGCCCGCATCGATTCGAAGTGCAATTTGGTCAACTCATTGCGAACAATTGCGTATTGTTGCAGCGTGTTTTGTTGTTTCAGACTGAGTGCGTCGGAACTGCCACTTCCGTGAATCTCAACGAGGCGTTTCAACTCGTTCCGTTTTTGTCGTACCTGTTCATTGGCATCTTCGTAAATTGATTCCAGCTTATTGAGTCGCTCTCGTTTCAAGTCCCGCTCTTTTTGAACGATCTCTTCTAGGTATGCGTTGACCACCGCATTGACGACCGTGTTGAGGCCTTTCGGTTCTTGTGAAGCCAGGCTCACCTGCATGATTTCCGCTTCGCCGGGAAATCCCACGCCAAGATTGGCTTTTAGCCATTCAGCCGGGTCAATTTGACTTTGGATGACCCGTGATTCCATAACATCTTTTTTGCGAAGCGCAGCTGCTAACACAAAATCACTTTTTAGCAATTCACGCTGAGTTCTCTTGTAGATGTCGAAGCTACTGACGCTCGCTTGGTCGACCGTTTTGAATACGAGTGGCGCATCTTGTGACGCAACCCGCAACAGTGATGCTGTGCTATACGTCGGAGCGGTGAGTCGCCATGCCGTGAACGAAGCCATTAGCCCACCGCAAATCCCCAAAGCCGTTGCCAATAGCCAACGCCGTCGAAAGGCATGCAACACTGATGTCAGCCCCCCGCCGGATGAATCGCGGTTCCCAGCGTCTTGATCATCTCCCCAGTCAAGATCGTGGGGGAGGACAATCATCTGCGATTGGCCGTTGGGTAGGGGGTCAGTGCTCATTTGTGGGGGGGCAACACGTGAACGCGAATAATGTTCAACTGACGGATTGAACGGCGACGGCCATTCTCGGTGTTAAAGTTCATAGCTATCGAGACGTCGACGAGACAGTTTGAGACGTGAAGTTACTATCCTCAGGCCCCTTTTAGTCTCGACTGCAGTGGTGATAGTGGGCCCTTTGCCCGCGGCACAAAGGCTTTAGAAAGGCAGATCAGTTCAAGGATTAACAGCACCATGGCCAACGGCATCATGAGCCAACCGGCCAGATCGTGAAACACGACGTCGGCGATTTCAGCGTCAAAGTACTCGTGAATTATCGCGGTCGCAGTAATGCGAATCACGTTGGCGATAATCGCGATGACAATGGCGCTCATCGCAACGAATATCTTCTCCCACAGCGGCCGTCGCACGACCAATGCGGCTGCGATTGTAAAGGCGAAAAACAGCGTCAGCATTCGAAGTCCGCTACACGCTTCGACCACACCAATCTTCCCATGGCTTAGCCAAATGACATTACCCCTGGAAATGGCGGGAATGCCGAACGACTGCAGGAGGAACGTACTCACGTCTGTTGCCACCCGCTGGAGCGGGTTTTTCAACATACCCGCGACCGCTCCCGGTAATGGAATCATGAAAAATAGAAATGCGATCGATGGCCATGCCCAGCGAAATGCCTTACCGCCTCCCAAGACCAACACAACGCCAGCTAAACAGGGCAATAGTGACAATGGGTCAAGCAGTGCATAGCCGCCCCAAATGGAGGCGAATCTCATGCATGCGCTCATGAGTAAAAACAGCACACCCCACCAGCTACCGCTAAAGGGAGTCACGGGCATCATCGACCGACGATGCCAGAGCAGAAACAGCGAGACGAATGGAACCAAGAATCCGTGTGTGTAGTCCGCTTCGTTATTCCACCGATGCGCCAAATGGGCAATCGAAGAAAAATAGGACCACAAAAACACAACCGCCAGCGCCACTGAGCCAATCAGAATGCCGCGTGATGGCATCGCTAGCATCAGTGCTGAGATCGAGTCGTTATTCTTATGAGACACAGTTTGTTCGGCAGGTTGGGGCCGAGTGTTGTTTTGAGGTTTTGTCATGCGGATAGTTTCGCGATGTTGTGAAAACGCTTGACTGCGAGACGGTCATTGCGGGCGTTCTCGGCGCGCACTCCGTTCTCCTCGGATGCGCCCGATTCACGTTTCGCTCCTCCAATCCATGGAGAATCTCATCCTTGAATGACACTTGTTACATCTCGACTAACAGCAGTTTCATTGACAACTAGTCGAGCGGCTCTAAAAGAAAATCATCGATTTCAATTGAGGCGCCTTGTTGCAAAAAATTGACTTCCACAACGAGGCGCGTCTTACCGCGACGAGAAATCACGGTCCCTTCTGTGCCGGCGAAAGCGCCGGAACGAACCCGGACGGCGCGCCCCGCGGACAGGCGGCTCTCAAGCGTTACGGGAGCCTCGGTTTCGATTAGACGCCTCAGTCGGAGCAGATCGGCACATAGCCGTTCCGGCTCGTGGACAGGCAGAATTCGCGAAATGCGGTTCGATTTGAGGCTGCTATAGTGATCGTCGCGCGAGCCGTACATGAATATGTAATTCGCGAACAACGGCGCGTGCACATCGACATGGCCGCTTCGGATCAACGACTTCTTGGAGACGAGCGGCAAGTAGAACGAAATCTCATTAGCCACGAGATGTCTCGCCAGCGCCTTCTCTTGTCTCGAGCGTGTATAGATCACCCACCAATTGTGGTCAGCTGCAGGTTGCGAGGTGTTTTCGAGCAGGTCGTCAGGAAATAGACTTGTCTCTGCTGCCAGAATGGGCATTTGGCATCCTTTTGCGTTGTCTCGTCATGATGTTCCTGACACATCGCAAACAGAATCCATTCTCACGCGAATTACGGAACGTTCAAGTATTCCGTGAGACTGCCATGAGAATCTCGTTTGTGTCTCAATCTAGTCTCAAGGTGGCGTGGTGCATCGCCAGGGCCCGACTCGCCATACCCACTCCGCTGACCAAAACAAAGTTCACATTCAAATATGCGGAGTTTCCAACGCCGCTAATGCAAACTTAGAAGGCGAGCCTATTCACGGTTTCAGCGAGCGTCCAGCAAAAATTAACACCAAAATCAAGTTTTGCGGAAGAGCGCAATACGGCTTCGCTCAAAGAGATTGATTTGCGCAAGATGGCTTCGCAATTGCGCAGGGAATGTGCAGGAAACCGCAGTATGGCTTCGTGGTTACGCAAAGACTCGGGCGTTTCATGAGGCGCGCGCGCCTCTTAGTACGCAATACTTAGTCTCATTACACTTACCATGATCAACTATTGTTGCGTGGCACCTGAAGGTAGGGCGATTACCAGTCTCTCAGAGCACTTCCATCTGATGGGACGCTTCAACACGTACGAAATACAAGGATGAGTTAAAGGATGATGTGATCTCCGTTTCGCAGGCCGCACCGCCTAAAATCGCTAAATTGTGCGAAAAACAGCGAGAAATCACTCCCAAGTCGTACGCAGTGTTGTTGCAATCGATCCGGTCTCGCCTCAAATTCGATTCGTAGGTTTCGAATGCACATCAAAATCCTGGGCGATGATTTCTGGGGAAAATTGTTCACATCTTCATTTATCGTGACGGAAAACGGCTGCCGATTTCGCATTGAGTATTGAGAGGGAGAGCAAAGTATCGACGTCAGCATTTCTAGGCACATGTGTAAATGTTTAACAGTCGTTCTGGTTTCGACTCTG
The DNA here is from genome assembly GCF_007860075.1 of Symmachiella macrocystis. Classification (NCBI taxonomy): domain Bacteria; kingdom Pseudomonadati; phylum Planctomycetota; class Planctomycetia; order Planctomycetales; family Planctomycetaceae; genus Symmachiella; species Symmachiella macrocystis. The sequence goes on along the minus strand of NZ_SJPP01000003.1, from coordinate 471,680 downwards.
CCGGTAGAATCAACATTGATTCGTATCCTCACCTATAAAAACACGATTCGTGAAAGGAAAAGATCATCGCGAACCACCGCAAGTCATCAGCCGGAATGTTGCAGGGGAATTGTACTATGTTCGTGATGAACCCCGGTTGTGCGGAAGCTTTGCGTTATCAACGGCGGAAAGATCGAATGAAACTTCAGGTGGCGCGTTTCAAGAAATTTAGGACAAGTCTTTGCCTCCGTGGAGATTCCTTAGCTGAGGACAAAATGAGCAGCAGTTCAGTGGGGATAGTACGGGTTTTGCCGTTTTTGTGCCCAAAAATGATTGCATTCACTCCCTCGACAAGACCACCATGGTGAAAAGCGTTCTTCTATGCGGCGGGCCCCCTAATGATGGAAATTGATTGGAATTTCATTTCAATCGAAAGCAGGAGTACGGCGAGGTTCCGCAAGTCATTGTGATGGCATTGTCTGTCAAGCGACAAAGCCATCCGCCAGTGACGATACAGTTGCCTGGACAAGACATGAAGTGATTCAGTGTGACACGAATTGAGCGTCTTTAGGCGATTGTTCTCAACGAGTTCAGTCTGCAGGGGTGCGACAGTCTTATGCAACATGCAGCTGTTTTTGAGAAGAAAGTACAACAATGGAAGGTGCTTTTTACGAACAGCTGCAGCGAAAAACGTCATTGAGGAGCCAGCACCGTGAGGGATAGGACAACTGTGATTCTGGTCGACAACGACGAAACAACAACTGAGTCGTTGTCAAAACTTGTTGCGAGGATGGGATTTCGATGCCAATGTTATCATTCGGGTTTAGAATTCTTGGAAAACTACGACTGCGAGATTCCTAGCGTCATCGTTTCGGAACTCCGAACTGCAGATGTTAGCGGGTTGCAGATTCAACGCATCCTGAAGGATCGCGGTTGCCAAGTGCCAATCATCTTCCTAACACACTACGGCAGTATTCCCTTAGCTGCCAAAACGTTGCGATCAGGTGCCGTCCATTTCCTCGAAAAACCTGTCAATGAACAGGAGTTTTGGGACGCCGTCCTGGAAGCTGTCGCCGTTGCCGACCGCTGGAACAACAACAGGCTGCATGCCGAAGAAATTCGCCAACGCATGGAGAGTCTCACCGAACAAGAACTCGAAGTGCTGCAAATGATTGGCGATGGTGAACCGAATAAGTCGATCGCCGCCGCGTTAGGGGTCAGCGTGCGGACTGTGGAGATCCGCCGGTCGAGTATGATGGTCAAACTCAATGCGAAAACCATCACCGATCTGATTCGCTTCACGTTGCGGGATACGAATGGCCACAGCGATAGCTTCGTGGGAGGGCTTGTGCCTAACCACTTATCACTGTCCGCTAGAGACACCAATTATAACAACGGTGTACGTCTTCAGAGCGAGTTGGACAACTGACGGGTTGCCGTTGCTGAAATTTTTTTACCGGCAAAGTCGGGGGTTGGATTACGCGATCAATAAGTTTTCCTCACGTTCTCGTCGCATCGTTTTCTGTTTGAGTCGTTGGCGTCACTGTAGAAGATGAACACAACGAGGTGCTTACACTCCCCGCGGACGTGCGACATAGCTTCTTTTACCGGTACAAACGTCCCGTCACCCATCGCCTCATCCAAGTTGATCGTGTTGCGACCGGTAGTCCGGAAGCTCATGAGCTTTGCAAACGGCAGCAGTCTTATGATAAAAAAAGTGAAAATGTGATGCCAGTAGATTCTCAGACATCCGTTGGCCTTTGGAAGACAGTAAAAAAATCGCTTCGCAAAGCGTCGAAGCGGACCGCTAGACTACGTCATCAGGCGAGCTTGCGATGGAATTACGTTGTTCATCGGGACGAGGGAAAACAACCGCTATTCTTGCTGGCCAGACAACGGACCGGTGGAAACATGGTCTTGGACTATCTGCGTTCGATCCCGAATGTTTCGATGGCTCATGAATTCCTTAATCCGGTTTTCTACTACGGATTCCGCCCCAGAAAAAACTCGAAAGAATCGCTGCTGCTTCATGTGCGGAGGTCTATCAATTGTTTGCCCGGAGAGCATTGTGGGTGTAAAATTCTTATTGGCCAATTTCCGCTTCATGATATTTCGCTGGCCGAATTCGACGCGGCGCTACCTGAACCTCGGTATCTCTTGCTCTATCGTCGTGACGTTTTTAGGCAGTTCGTTTCGTTGAAGATTGCCCACCAAACAAAGCAGTACCTCGCTAATGCGTCTGAGAAGCTCCGGACAACTGATGTCGAAGTGGATATGGACGAACTTGAGGATCTGTATCAGTTAAACGCCACCGAATATCGATCAGCACTTGATACAACTGGAATCAACCAGCGGTGCTTGCCATTCGCCTATGAAGACATGGTTGCGGATCCACAGAGATTATTCGACAGTGAATTATTCCCATTTCTTGACATTGAAAGTGCCCGCGTTTCAACAGGGCTTGTTAAACAAAGCAATAGGCCAATCGAAGAATCCGTCAGGAACTTTAGGGAAATCGAATGCAAGCTGTCGAAGTATCGTAACTTCGACCCGGTTTTGAGCCCCGTTTAGATCGCTGTGGTTAATTGAAGATTTCGATTGCTCAATACAGTTCCAATCTCAGTGGCTCTGGTGTCGGCTGCCAGATGATTGCGAACGCGTTTGTCGCCAATGGTTGGGATGTTGATGTCACGTTTGCGTTTGACGGACCATTCGTTCGTCAATTGGCTGACGCCAATTTTCCGGTGCATGTCGTTCCCCATCGAAATTGGTTGCGAACCAGTGGCGTACTGCGATTTCTTCATAATATTTACAGCGAAACCCAGGCGTCTCGGGCGTTCTTATCGTACTATCGAGACAAACGTCCTGATCTCGTTTATGTCAACACTCTGGTCAGCTTTGCTGCCGCCAGAGCGGCACGTCAGGCCGGTATTCCAGTCATCTGGCATATCCGGGAAATGTTTGCAGAAGAGAATGGAGAGTTACGTTGGCCGGCGGGTTGGATGAAAAGCGTTGTCAGATCCATAATTCAACGCTCTGCCGCACGTGTGATCGTAAATTCTTGTATATGCCGCGACACAGTTCTTGGAGCTGATGCCGGCAACACGATCATCCTTCCTAACGCTGTCGGACGGCAATTCCTGGTCACTCGCAGGCCTTCAGTAGAATGCCGGCGGATGTTTGGACTGCCAGAGGCGGGATTCATCATTGGGGTACCAGGGACCATCCGTCCGGTGAAAGGGCATCGTTTTCTATTTCGTTCGGTTGAGCGTCTTCTGGACGACAATCCGATGGTACACATTGCTGTCACTGGACCCACGGAATCAAAATTCGCTCGGGAGTTGATACAGGAAGTTCAAAGCGGTCCTGCGGGCGGCCGCGTCTTTTTTCTGGGCAGCGTTGAGGACATGGTTAGCTTCTATCACACCTGTGACCTGTGTTGTATTCCGTCCGAATCGGAGACATTCGGGCGGACAGCAGTGGAGGCCTTGGCAACCGAGACTCCGCTGGTTGCCACGGCAGTCGGTGGGCTGAAGGAAATTGTTCGACACGAACAGAACGGCCTATCGGTCGCATCCGGCGATATTCATGCCCTTTCAACATCACTTGAACGACTGTCGAAAGATCGTCAATTATGTGGCCGGTTCACTCGAGCCGGGCGTAAGGATGCCGTCGAGAAATTCTCGGAAGATGCATACGCGAAGGTACTGAGCAAGTACGTTGAACTAACTATTAATGAGTCAAGAACGTAGATGACGATACCCAATTGCCTGCGAGATCGTTAACAGTTTTGGTAACGTATCGCCTTTGCGGCTGTGACCTTCCCCCAATGGTGTTTGAACTTCCCCAACATTAGTTGGCGCGCCTTTCGGGTTAGATAATACAGGTTAACTGTTTCAAAGTTTGTTCCGCGAGGAGTTGCCTTCGTCGGAGCCAGTTGTCGGTCGCTCGCCCAAACGGCGAACGACGACCGGCGGAGATGAGGGCTACTCCGGACCATGCCTTTGATGGTGAGGTTCGAGGGAGCGCCACGCCGCCGCCTCGAATTGCTCAGGGCTCACATAACCCAGCGCCGAATGACGACGCAGCCGATTGTAAAAACGTTCGATGTAATCAAACACGCTCGCACGCACCTGCGGCCTGGTCGCGTAAGCCTCTCGGCGAACCCGCTGCTTCTTCAGCTTCGCAAAGAAACTTTCCATCATCGCGTTGTCCCAACAATTCCCCTTGCGGCTCATGCTGCAACTGATGTTCTCTTCTCTCAACAATTCCTGATACGCGCCGCTCGCGTACTGGCTGCCGCGATCCGAATGGTGCAACAACGCCGCATCCCCGTCCGGCCGACGACGGCCCAGCTCCATCCGTAGCGCGTCGACCACCAACTCCTGCGTGATCCGAGCGCTCATCGACCAGCCCACAACCTTACGCAAGTACGTGTCCAACACGCACGCCAAGTACAACCAGCCCTCACCCGTCCGAATATACGTGATGTCCGCCACCCACACGCGGTCCGCAGATTCCTGCTCAAATGCTCTATTTAATGTGTTTTCCGCCACCGGATGCGGATGATATGAGTCCGTCGTCGCCTTGAACTTCGGCGCCAAAGCAGCACGCAGACTGTGGTCGGACATCAACTTCGCCACCGTATTTTCACTGACCGAATGGCGCAGCGCGACCAGTTCCCGGTGCATCCGCGGACTACCGTAACACTTTGTATCTTTGTCGGCGTGAATCGCTTTCATCTCGCTGAGCAATTCCCGATGCCGCTGGCGTCTCGAACTCGCGCCACGCTTGCACCACGCATAAAAACCGTTACGAAAAACCGCCAACACTTCGCACATCAACGTGATCGGCCATGCTTCGCAGTGTGCCTCGATGAACTCAAACCTTAGTTCTTTTCGTTCGCAAAGAAGGCCGTCGCTTTTTTTAAGATGTCACGCTCCATCCGCAGGCGACGGACCTCCTCTCGCAAGCTCCCCAGTTCCAACCGTTCGTCCTCCGTCATCGATTCTCCCTCCTCGGTAGCTGTGATCTTCCGTTTCCAAGCCCACAACGAGTTTGCAGACACCCCCAAATTCTGAGCTGCAGCAGCCAGCGAATAACCTTGTTCGGTCACCAGCTTCACCGCCTCAGCCTTAAACTCCTCCGTGTAACTTCGCCGTTTCCGCTTAGACATCTTTCATCCTCCTCACAAGCAGTATACGCTCTTAGTTGAGCGCCCACTATTCGTGGGGAAGTCCAATACGTGGTAATTTCTGTTAGCAATGAGGCGATGACTTCGAACACTGTTAATATGACATCCGTATGGTCTCGACGCAGAGAACTGCAATTCGCCAAGGTTTCAGTTAAAAACAGGCCATCAAGAATCAGATATTGACAAAGCGATCTGAATCGGAATCATTGAGCGTCGAATTACATCTGTTTTGACTGTGGAATGGCGGGAAATGGCAATGAAAGTCAGTGAAAACCGTGATGACTTGCTTGTAGCAGCGTTGGCCCGTGGGGCGAGCGTCGAGGAAGCGGCCGGTATTTCGCAACTAAGTGCCCGTACGGTGTATCGTCGTTTGCAAGAAGTGAGTTTTCGAAATCGCGTCTCCGAAATGCGAAATCGGATTTTCGACCAAACGGTTGGCCGGCTGTCAGCAGCAACCGTTCAAGCAACAACGACGTTGGTAGAATTACTCGACACCGGATCAGACTCGGTGCGTCTCTCCGCCGCCCGAACAATATTGGAGCAGTCAACTAAACTGCGTGAGTCATGTGAACTTGTAGCACGCGTCGGCGAGTTGGAGGAAATGTTGGCGAATGAATCTGAAAAGCCGTATAAAATCGCTTGAGCGCCTAGGCCGCTCTCGATCAGAACAGCGTCTTCAAGATGCATACAAACCGATTCGAGCCAGCGGTGTACCCCGCGCGGTTGTGATGGCGCGATTTGTCATCCGCATCTGCAACTACCTCGAACAAGTACCACCAGACTCCCATTCGCACGCGAGACTGTCCACGATGCTGGTTGAGGCGCGTGCGCGGCTGAAATACGAGATCGAAGAGTTGGCAGGCAATGTATCCCCTTGGCCGGAACTGTCGGATCCGCGTCCATTTTATGACGGAGATGACAGTTAATAGGAAACCGGCTGTTGCGATGTGAGTTGCACGCCGCCGAATTTTTTGAGGAACTAATTCAATTGTATCGGGACGGCGCCGCTGGGTTGCAAACCGGCCCTCTCAACGGGAGGCGAATTAATGGCGGATTCACCCGCAACACCGGCGTGCGCGCATTGCGGCGTGCCTCTAGCCAAGTACGATGTCGACCGTGATACGTGTTCCAATTGCCGGTCCCCCAAGGGAAAAGTCGCCGATCTCGACATTGCAATTTGCGCTTCCGGAGGCGATCCCAAACGCATAAGAGATTGGCCGGCTATTCGGCACTTACTGCGAAAGATGTTCGGCGAGGACCGTTCCGAAAATGAGTTGTGGGAACGATGCACAGACTGGCTCCGAGCGGAAGGGGGATTCGAGCCGAATAACTATCTGCAGTTGCCGTTGACCTACCTACGATGGCTCCTCGAAAACGGTGTTATTCCCCCAGACAAACTTCCCGCAAACGAGCGGCTTGCGGCGTTGGATGCAGTTCGAAGAGAATTGGAAAATTGGAAACGTTTCAATTCTCCCAGCGAAACAGGCAGTATAGACAAAGGCAATCTGGACAAGCGTCATTTGCATGCAACGATTGTTGATTTGCAACCATTTTACGGCGGAGACTTGCCAAAACCGGCATTGGGTATCTGGCGGACGTTCCTCAACCTGGATCTCATCGATCCTAAAGCGGAAAAAAACATAGTCGAGCAGCGCTTGAAACAATTCGAACGGTTCTTGGAATGGGTGAAGGGCGAGATTCAAACCTCAAGCGATCCATCAGCGGCCGAAGGGAATGCGTGCACTCCTGGCGGACAACTAGGCAGCGACGAGACGAGATCGAGACCGAAACGGCGCGGCCGAAAGAAAGCCAATGGCGAGACCGTAAAGCAGGAAGCCAAGCTGGCCGCCGATTGGGTAAGTGCAAGGGACGCTGGCACATACAAAAGTGACTTCGCCAAAGAAGCAGGAATGACGCAGAAGTCGTTTGATACGCTTCTTGACCGCGTAGCAAAGAGGAAATCTCGTTCTGACAATTAGCTCCGACAGTGGTTCGAATTTGTCCGAGAGAAAAACTTCTAGCTGCTTTCTGCGGCAAAACGACGCTTTTCACAGCGAATCGTTCCGACAAAATGAAAATGTCGGAACTGCCCTTAGATTTTTGATCATGCAAGCCGCACTTCGCGGCAAGCAATCAATAAAAAGGGAAGCCCTATGCAGAATCAAGCAAGAAGTAACGTGCTGCTGGTGAACGCAAGAGAAGCCGCAACAATGCTGGCCGTCTCGCCTCGAAAGTTGTGGGCGATGACGTTTGAAGAAACTCCTAGCCTGCCATACGTCCGTTGTGGACGGCTCGTACGCTACTCGCCCAACGACTTACGCCGATGGATCGATGTGCAGCGGAAAGGGGGCGACAATGATGAGTAGAACTAAGGCCCCATCAAGAAATAGTCGCATTTCGATTCCCGAAATTAAAGCTGCAGCCCGCGGGCATTGGAATGACCTTTTGCAGGATGCAGGACTGCCGGTCGATTGCTTGTCCGAACGTGGGCGTTCCTGTCCGAAGTGTGGCGGTGATGATCGCTACAACGCGGCGAAGGAGGTGAACGAAACTGGGGCAGTATTCTGTCGACAGTGTTTTGGTGACAAGTCGGCCCGGATCAAACCGGGTGACGGCATCGCGACGGTAGCTTGGCTGATGGACACAACTATGCCAGATGCAATTCGTTGGCTTGCCGAACGGCTCGGCTTGAATCGACAACATGAAGACAAGACAAAGCTGACTAAGGAAGTGGACATTATCACGACAGTTTGTCGGGATAAGCGAATGCCGGTTGAGTCGTTCACGCGGTTTGGCGTGAAGGATGCGAAACGGGGACGAGAAAAGTTCCGAGTTGCTCGGGTGAACGTCTATAGCGAGGTTGGCATCGTTCATTCGTACTTCGATCTGTGGCCCGGTAGCAAAGGAAAATTTAAATGTGGCAAGGGCAACGCCGGAATGTTCTTTCCCGGTCAGTTACCCGTCGCCGGGCAAACCTGGCTGTTGGTCGAAGGAGTGAAAGACGCTGCGGCGTTGGTTGGACTTGGTTTCCATGCTGCTGGGATGCCGACAAACAAGCTGGCGAACAAGTACGCTCGCCTGTTTTCGGGTGTGGACATCATCATCGTACCTGACTTGGACTTGTCGGGCGTTCGCGGTGCCAATTATACAGCAAGCAATTTGTCGGGCATTGCAACATCTGTCGCAGTCGCGCGGTTGCCAGGTCAAGTCAAAGAAAAGCAGGGCGACGATGTTCGCGACGTGTTGCGGTTGTCAAACGGTGAGGATCTGGTCCGCGAAGCGGTTGATGCGGCGACCAAGTGGGAACCATGTGGTGACGACGACCGGGTTGAAGCACAGCCGGAGGTCATTGTCACGATGGACGAAGCAGCTGTCGCCGCCCAAGTCGTCCTGCATCTCGGTAAACTCGGCTGGGATTCTCCATGGATCAAACAAAGATACCGAGATGGCGTTCGGGTATTTGTGCGGGGTGGTCTGTTGGTTCACGCAATAGAAAGTGATGACCTCGGTTCAGACGGACGATTAGCTATTCGTGCTTTGCCGTCGTGTTTAGTTCGTGAACGCATCACACAATCGTGTCGCTTGCTTATCGAGAAGGAAGTCGAGGACGACATCGAAGTCAAACCCGTACGGCCGTCGGGCTGGTTGATCGAAGCCGTTCTTCGACGCGGGCATTATGGTGGCGCAATACGTCCTCTATCCGGCATCATTGAGTCGCCGACGATTCGTGTTGACGGTTCGATTTTACAGGCACCGGGGTACGATTTGCGAACCGGTCTTATTTATCGGCCGACTGTAGAGTTTCCTGTGGTGCCACACTTGCCGACTCAGATTGATGCCGCGAAAGCATTGTCGGATTTGCACGAAGTGTTGGCGGAATTCCCGATGCTTGATGGTGCAGACCGATCGGCTTGGGTTGCGATGGTCCTTTCGATGATTGGCCGATCGTGCATAGACGGTTGTGTCCCGCTGTTTGCCATAACGGCAAACATACGTGGAGCGGGAAAGTCATTGTTGGTTGATTCAGCAACGCTGATCGCCTACGGTCATCGGGCGGGCCGCCATGCGTTTACCCGCGATGATAATGAAATGCGGAAAGTCATCACGGCAGTAGCGTTGGCGGCAACTCCCAGCGTCTTGTTTGACAACCTCGACGTTCAATTAGGTGGGGCCGCGTTAGATGCCGCGATTACTTCATTGGTATGGTCCGGCAGGGTGCTTGGGCAATCTCAGATGACTGGCGATTTACCGATGCGGACGGTTTGGTCCGCAACGGGCAACAACTTGGCATTCGGATCGGACATCGGCCGGCGGGGTCTGCCGATCCGGTTGCAATCATCTCTCGAACACCCGGAGGATCGTTCGGGATTCCGGCATCCTGATTTGCTTGGATGGATCGAATCGGAACGGCCCCGATTGGCGGTCGCCGCATTGACAATCCTGCGTGCCTATTTCGTCGCTGGCTGCCCGATACAGTCCGGCGGGGATTGGGGGTCGTTTGAGAATTTCTCTGCTGTGATTCGTGGAGCGATCATTTGGGCTGGGGGTCAAAATCCGCTAGCTACTCGGGAAACGGCTCTTGCCTGTGATGATACGACCGGATTGCTTGGCAAGCTGATCGTGGGTATCGAGCAAGCAGACTCTTCGGGTGAAGGGCTGACCACGAAAGAAATCGAGCGAATGACGTTCGGCCGTGACGTCGACAGCCCCAGCCATGACGCGTTGTTTGAAGCAGTAGCGGAGATTTGTGGGGATCGCTTTAACGGGCGCACGTTTGGTCGCCGGGTTCGCGGACTCTCAGGTCGCGTTTGGCAAGGGCAATTCATTGAATCGAAACCTGCGGGCGGTGGTGTCAAGCGCTGGCGGGTTCGGAATGTTGAAAGTGGGTTTGATGGGTTTAGTGGGACTGGTTTATCCAGTTCCGATACAAAGACAAAGTGTGAACAGGGCGAATTGTCAGGCCTGGACCGTGACGACTTAGAGGCAAAGTCCGTGCCGCAAAGGGTTAACCCCTCTAACCAACCCGAATCGCAACCTGCTAACGACTGGGGGGAGCTATGAGCGCTTCCGAATTGAGAAACGACCTAGCCCAGCGCGGTATCCGATTAGACGTCCATGGGGACTTGCTCCGCTACTCGCCCCGTTCGGCAATAACGCCGGGCCTTTTGGAGCGTATGTCGGCCCATAAGGAAGAGCTGCTAGCGATCGTACAGAATGAAGCCCATGCACCAGCGATCGACTTGTCAGACCCAACTGCTGTGTGGCAAGCGACACTTGATCGACTGGAAGGCGATCCGCATTTTTCGGCCGACATTTTGGAATCGTTAAGGAAAGGTCTGGCTAATTGGATCAGCGATTCTTAGTGTCATAAACAGCACTGAAACTAGGCAGTTGCGACGGTATGCGATATCATGCAACTCAGTGCGAAGCATTCCATTCAAGCAGTAAACCAATACGCAAATCTGTCAATGTTTTCACTCTCTGGCAAACGTCGTCACACAATTCCGGGGTCTAGGAATTGGTGAGGATGTATCACCGAAGCGGACTTTGATTTTCGATAACAAGCAAAAGCGGAAGGTAACGAACATGGCAAGCATTTCCACCGATAAGACCAATGGCCGGCGCATGCTGCAATTTGTCGATGCGGGGGCAAACGCTGTAGTATTCGCTTGGGCAAACTAACCAAGCGCGATGCCGATGCGATTCGGCTGCGGGTAGAAAAACTTCTGTCCGCCAAAATATCCGGACACGCTGTCGACAATGAAACGGCGAAGTGGCTGGCGTCGTTGGAACCGGTGCTGCGGAGCAAATTGGCGACGGCCGGATTGGTGGCCGCCGGTGAAGGCACGACACTGAAATCGCTGATTGATAAATACTTCGCGAAACGTACGGACGTCAAATCGGCAACACTTACAGTGTGGGGGCACACACGGAGAAACCTACTCGAGTTCTTTGGTGAGGATAAAGCAATCAGTAGCATCACACCGGGTGATGCGGATGACTGGCGGCTGAACTTGCTGGAGCAGGGGCTGGCAGCCGATACGACAGTGCGAAAGCGCTGCGGAATTGCCAAACAGATTTTCTCGTCCGCGGTTCGGCGTAAATTAATTTCCGAGAATCCGTTTGCTGATCTGAAGTCAGCGATGTTGGCCAATCCTAGCCGCGCGTACTTTGTGACCCAAGCAGAAATCGAACAGGTGATCGACGCCTGTCCGAAGACAGAGCACCACCCGGGGGAGAATCCCGGATCATTCCGATCTTTCCGGAGTTGCGACCATTTTTAGAAGAAGCATTTGAACTCGCTTCGCCCGGGGTTGAGTTTGTCATCACCGGCTATCGCGACCCGAGCGAGAATTTCGGAATTCCCTTAGCCCGCATCGTCCGTCGCGCGGGACTCACACCCTGGCCGAAGATCTTCCACAATATGCGCAGCAGTCGGCAGACGGAATTGGAAGATCAATTCCCCTCGCATGTGGTCTGCGCATGGATCGGAAACTCTCAACCGGTCGCTAAAAAGCACTACTTGCAAATCACGGAAGAGCACTTCGAAAAAGCGCTGCGAAATGCGCAGCAGCAGGGTGCCGTTTGGGGTCGTAACGACTCGCAAGCGAAATTGCTCGCGCATAAAAAACCCCTGCAATTGCAGGGGTTTGCGGGTGAGTGCGACTCGGCGCGCACTCCACCGATGGACGATACTGGACTTGAACCAGTGACCTCCACGATGTCAACGTGGCGCTCTAGCCAACTGAGCTAATCGTCCCAATTCCGATAGGGGAACTTACGTCCTGCGGCGGAAAATATCAAGCATAAACCCGTCAATCCGGGCCAAGTTTTTTCTTGGCGGACCAAGCGGCGCGATTGCGCATCTAATGCGGGACAGGGGCTGCAGGGCAGGGGGGAAGGGAAAAAACTGCGCCGAATCCTTCTCACCTCCCAGGATTCTCAGGGGATTCGCACCCCGTTCGGCGAGTTGACCGCTTGGGGGATTCGCTTATATTAGGCGTGTTCCGACGCCCTGATGCGGTCGCATTCACCCTTTGTTTCGGTGGAGCCGCGGGCGAAATCCGTTGAAGAAATCAAAAAAAGTCATGATCGAAGTCCAACTTCCTGATGGATCGAAAAAAGAGTATCCCGCCGGGAGTTCCGCCTACGATGTCGCCGCTAGTATCGGTGATCGTTTGGCTGGAGCCTGTATCGCTGCCGAGGTCAACGGCACAATCGTCGACCTGAACCGGGCACTTCCCGAAGAGGGAACCGTCAATTTGCGGCTATTGACCGATCGCGACGCCGAAGCTCTGGCCGTGATGCGGCATTCGGCGGCCCATGTCATGGCGCGGGCGGTGATGCGGTTGTATCCAGGCGTCTCGTTGGCCTTCGGTCCGACCTTGTCGAACGGTTTTTATTACGACTTCGATCTGGAACACAAAATCAGTGAGGATGATTTCCCGCGTATCGAAGAAGAAATGAAGGCCATTATCAAGGAAGCCGAGCCGTTTGAGCAGTTTTCACTCCCCCGTGACGAGGCGGTCGAATTTTGTGACGGATTGCAGCAAGCGCTCAAGGTGGAACACATCCAGACCGGATTGGCTGAACATCCGGAACTAGGTTTCTATCGGCAAGGGGAATTTGTCGACCTGTGCCGCGGTCCGCACATTCCGCATGCGGGAAAAATCAAAGCCTTCAAACTGATGTCCGTCGCTGGGAGTTACTGGAAAGGGGACGCCGGGAACAAACAGTTGCAGCGATTGTATGGCACTGCTTGGTTCAACAAAAAGGAACTCAAGGCGTATCTGGCGCAAATGGAAGAGGCCAAACGCCGCGATCACCGCGTGTTGGGCAAGAAGTTGGGGCTGTTCACCATCTCCAATGCCGTCGGCCAGGGGCTTTGCTTGTGGATGCCTAAAGGAGCGACCATTCGCGCGCTGTTGGAAGATTTCATCAAAGCGGAACTGGTCAAATTGGGATACGAACCGGTTTATTCCCCACACATCGGTCGCGTGGAGATGTACGAAACCAGCGGGCACTTTCCGTATTATCGCGAATCACAGTTTCCGCCGATGTTTGGGCATGATGCCGGACAACTGGTCGACGTCTGGACTGAACGACTCAAAAACGAATCGCTCACCGCCGAAGACGAAGCCCAATTTATCGAAACCGCCCGGCGATTGGGGTGTGATCTTGATGATTACGATCCCAAGTATCCGGTTGATGATCGCCTGGGGACTCTACAAGACTGGCAGCATCAACAAGAGCGGTATTTGCTCAAACCGATGAACTGCCCGCATCACGTACAAATCTATAAGGCGCAGCCGCGGAGCTATCGTGATCTGCCGGTGCGGTTAGCGGAATTTGGGACTGTGTACCGTCATGAACAATCGGGCGAGCTCAACGGCATGTTGCGCGTGCGGGGTTTGACCCAGGACGATGCGCATCAATTCTGTACTCCCGAACAGGTCGAAGAAGAATTTCGCAATACTTTGGATCTGGTGAAGTACGTCTTGGGGAGCGTTGGGCTGGAGAATTATCGCGTGCAACTTTCGCTTCGCGATCCCAACAGCGATAAGTACGTCGGTAGTGAAGAGAACTGGCAACGCGCTGAGGCAAGTCTCCGCAAAGTGTTGCAAGAAGCGGGGCTGCCCTTTTCGGAACAGGAGGGGGAAGCGGCGTTTTACGGGCCGAAGGCGGACTTTATGGTCCGCGATTGCATTGGCCGCGAATGGCAATTGGGCACCGTGCAACTCGATTACAATCTGCCGGAACGGTTCGAGTTGGAATACATCGGTGCCGACAATCGCCCGCATCGTCCGGTGATGATTCACCGTGCTCCGTTTGGTTCGATGGAGCGCTTCGTGGGAATGTTGATCGAGCATTTCGCCGGCGCATTTCCACTTTGGTTGGCACCGGAACAGATCCGCGTATTGCCGATCAGCGACCGTTTTCTAGACTACGCGCGAGAAGTCGAGAAAAAATTCACCGCGGCCGGGTTCCGCATCAAAACCGACACCCGCAGCGAAAAAATCGGCCACAAGATTCGCGACGCTCAATTGGACCTGATTCCCTATATGTTGGTTGTCGGTGAAAAAGAAGCGGAGAACAATACTGTCGCGCTGCGTTGCCGCATCGACGGAGATTTAGGCTCCATGACCCCCGAGGAAGCCGCCGCACGTCTGGGAGAAGAGGTCGCCGAACGGCGGATTCGCCAAGTCGCAGAATCAACTTTCGATGCTTTTGATGGCGAAGATGAAGCGGCGAACGAGTATTAGTAGCCGTTGAACGCAAGGAGTTGTGAAGAATTTGTTTGCCCGATACACCCAGGTAACGCTGACTTGGGGTGAACGGGTAAACAGTGTGTCGACTGATTTGACCTCCATGGCACTTGCGGGTAATGAATCGTGTTGAGTATCCTAAAGGGTGTGATCACACCAATCGCGTATGCTGTTTTCTCAGCGGTGAGCGATTTGAACGAAAACCACTGAGACCGCGCCGACTGAGAACTACCATTTCAACGCGGGAAAGTACCGACCCAGCGAGGGCTGCGGGCCGCTTTAGTATCGCTTCGCAAATTACCAATTGCGCAGCGTCACCTCGTATTGTGAAAATGTGACTATGATAGCTTACTTGGTTGTCCGCGAAGACAACAAGTGGCGCGACATCTACCGCTTGATGCCCGGTCAGGTCATCACTGTGGGGCGGGCTGCCACAAATCGGATCGCATTGCAGGACGAGGTCTGCAGCCGCAACCATTGTGAACTTTACCACAGCGAAGGTGCGTGGGTTCTGCGCGACTTGGGAAGCCGAAACGGCACCTACGTTGAAGGGACTGCCGTCACTGGGGATTGTCCGTTGGAACCGGGGCAGCTGATCGAGATCGGTGCCTGCAAATTAGCATTTACAGACGACCTATCCCGCGCGTTTCCGATATTGGACGAAGAGAGTAGTTCCGGCGTCGAGGACGATACCGGAACGGCATTCGAGGATGTTTTGGATCACCCCCCGCCCATGACGGAGCCGGCGATCATCCACCGTCGCCGTCGAACACGATTCCGAATCACTACGGATCGTGACCCGATCGCCGTCGACCGCACCAGTCAGGTCTTGGCGCAGTTGTATCGGTTGGCGTTGGAAATGGGGTCGGCAAAAGACTACCGGCGTTTGGCGGAAGTGGTGCTCAGCGGGCTTTTCGAAAGTTCCCGGGCTGACGTCGGCGCCATCCTGTTGCTCCCTGAAGGGACTGATCCGGCGAATTCTCCAGGAGCTTTGAACGTCGTCGCCTATCAAACGCAAAATGACCGGCCCTACCAGACCATTTCCGATTATCTGTCAGGAATCGTGTTACGCGAACGCGAGGCGATTTTGGCACGTGACGTGGCCGACGATAGCCGGTTGATCAATCGTGACAGCTTGGGGCAAATCCATGCTCAAAGCGTTATCTGCGCACCAATTTGCCTCGGACAGGTAGTGTACGGCTTGGTCCATCTTTATACGACGAATGCCAAAGATCCGCTCGATCCCGAAGATTTGGAATTTACCTTGGCGGTCGCGGATCAATTCGCTGTCGCCATGGAAAACCTGCGCAGACAAGAGTCACTTGCTGAGGGACTGGAGAAGGTTCGCGACGAGAACAAGCATTTGCGGGAGCAATTAGCGATTCAAAGCGAATTGGTGGGACAAAGTCCGGCCATGCATCGCCTGAGCCTGAAGATTGCCCGGATTGCGCCGACCGACACCACGGCTTTGATTCGCGGCGAAAGCGGGGTGGGGAAAGAATTGGTGGCTCGCGCAATCCATTTCAGCAGCGAACGCCGCAATGGGCCGTTTGTCTGCATGAACTGCGCTGCTTTGAGCGAAAGTTTGTTGGAAAGCGAGCTATTCGGTCACGAGCGGGGGTCGTTTACCGGAGCGACGGGGCGAAAGGTCGGCAAATTCGAGCAGGCGGACAAAGGCACGTTAATGCTTGATGAAGTGGGCGAGATGAGTCAGGCAATTCAGGCAAAATTTTTGCGGGTGTTAGAAGGCCATCCCTTTGAGCGTGTGGGGGGCGGGACGCCGGTGAATGTCGATGTGCGGATCGTGGCGGCCACGAACCGTGATCTCGAGTTGGCGGTCAAGGACGGGAGCTTCCGCCGCGACCTATATTTTCGTTTGCACGTGGTTGAGATTATTGTCGAGCCATTGCGGGACCATCCCTCGGACATCCCTGAACTTGCCAATCACTTTTTAGAACGGTTTGTCAAAAGCACCGGGCGGCCGGCGCGGGGGTTTACGCCACAGGCCTTGGCAAAACTAGCGGGTTATGATTGGCCGGGAAACGTGCGGGAATTGCAAAATACGGTGGAACGAGCCGTTATCTTCTCGACGGGCGAATTTATCGCCGATCATGACATTCACCTCTCCGGATTGGGAATTGACGAAGAGTCGCCTCCAGAAACGGAATTGGCAGCGAATTACCGGGAAATTTCTATCGAAAAATTGGAGCAGGAGCATATTCTTGCCACGTTGGAAGAGACCAAGTGGAACAAGTCGAAAGCCGCCCAAATTCTGGGGATTGAACGATCCACGTTGGATCGCAAATTGAAACGTTATGCGGTGTCGCGACCGAATGATGTGTGATTGATTGGTTCTTAGAACTGGGAATGACATTGCCATATTTCGGAAAGTCGATGGGGGGCTGGCTTACCTAATCGGGATGATGGTTGCTGTTGACTGTCGCGGCAGGTCGCGCTAGTGTGAAGAACGTGTTTTTTTTATGTGAATCGTTAAAAAACCAAAAATGTCGTTGACAATTGGGCCAAAAGGCCGAAGAATGGCACAAGTGATCTGAGACGGCCCCCCTACCTTGAGATCCCCCCTTTGCTTACTCCGAGAGAACAGTACATCCCTCGGGAGTCAATCCGACGCCACTTAGATGTTGAACGTGTTGGATGCCCACGACTTCTTCCGGGATGAGACTACGGAATGCGTAGCAGGGTTCAGGCAGGTGCCTTTGACTTTGACGTCGCCACCTTGCGTCGGCGACAGTTAGGTTTTGACGTTGCTCAAGTGCTGCAAATTCAAAAAGCAGCACAAAGCGGTTGCCCCTAATTTTTTATCCAATTGCCAGATTTGTTGGAGTGTCAGTAATGGAACAGATGTTCGTAGTTGATCTCGAACCCGGATTTTCGTTCGGCAGTGACGTCAGTGAGCAAACAATTGCGTCGGAAGATTCAGTCGAATTTGATGATTTAGAGGAGATTGGCCTCGACCCCATCACTTCAACACCGGCCAAACCCGGCTCTGAAGAAAAAGTTCTGATGTTATCCGCACGTTACGATCTGGGTTTGCCGCTGTGGCACGATGAAGACTGCGACGAGCACGGACCGCGCGAGCCGGAACTCAAAGGGAGTGCTTTGCAGGAAGAAGAGCCGCTGAATTTGGACTTCTCCGAATTTGATTTCGAAGATAAAGAAGAAAGCTTGAACGAAGAAGAATAACGCTTCTCCGATACGCATTAAAAAGACCTCAACGCGGCATCTAGCCCGCATTGAGGTCTTTTTTGCATCTTGCCCAAGATCATTTCACGGTGACGGTTTATTTCAGATCGTCGCGCTGAATGCGGAAAAGCCGGTTTTCCGAACGAATAAACAGCGCTCCCTCGCTCACCGCATACGAGGCTAACGTCGGCTCACCGATGGAATTGCGAGCTACGACCTCAAATGTCTCCCCCGGTTTGATGACCACACCGTCCCCTTGTTCGCTTTGAAAGTACAGGTGGCCGTCGGCGAAGATCGGTGATGCAGAATAGCTCCCATTGACCCGCTTTTTCCAATGCAGATCACCGCTACGAGCGTCGCGACAGGAGGCCACGCCCCGGTCGGAGACCATATAGAGGTTCTCGCCCACAATAATCGGGGAAGGGCTATGGGAAACCGTATCACGCGATTTCCAAGCCACATGCGTCTTGGTCACGTCGCTCTGTCCATCGGGGCGAATCGCCAATAGCGATGAACGCTGAAAGCTCGTACAAATAAACACCAAGCCGTGCGCAAAGACCGGCCGCGGCACAACCGAATAGCCGTCGTGTCGCACGGTCCATATCGCCTCACCCGTCTGCAGGTCGAAGCCGCTCACGGTATTTGCTCCCGTGGAAACAACCTGCTTGCGACCGTTCACGTCGATGGCCAAGGGTGTATGGAATGCGAATTTCTTGTCCGCATCAAAGGTTTCGCGATTCACCTTCCAGCGAATTTCACCATCTTTGCGGTCGAGACAAGCGATGTACTGCTTGTCTCGACCATCGCAACTGATGACCAGCACATCGTCGACAAGCGCCGGTGACCCGCCGCTACCATGCTGTGGTTCGTAGACCAAATCGGTGTTTTTCCAAACAAACGTGCCGTCTAAATTCAGACAAGCGGTCCCGTGTGTGCCGAAGTGTACGAAAACCTGTCCTGCATCCACAATCGGTGTGGGACTCGCATGGCTGTTTTTGGGGTGGATCCGTTCGGAGTCCGCAGCGCGTCGCTGAAAAGCCTCGACATTCCAAATCTCTTCGCCGGTTTTCGCATCGAGACAAAGAACACGTAGCGAATGGTCCGGATTGTCCCCGTCGCTGTCGGCCACCGCCGTGGTGAGGTAAATCCGCCCGTTGACAACAACCGGCGACGACCACCCCTTGCCGGGAACCATTTGTTTCCAGGCGACGTTTTCGCCCGTCTCCGCATTCCATTCGACGGGGAGTCCCACTTCGGTCGATATTCCTTGCCGCGTGGGCCCACGAAATTGCGGCCAATTTTCGGCATGGAGCGTTGTCACCGCGAGAAAGACCCAAACCCCGCAGCTGATAAAAAACGTGTTGTTACGCTTCATATGACGAAGAACCTCGCGGTAAGATACGGTAGGCAGGTGGCACGGCCTTGGGCAGGGCATGTCAAAGCAAGGCAGGATACCTTGGCGATTGTATCCAAATTGAACGACGATAACAGGCGTACCACAGTGGATCGAGGAATGCGATGAAGCAGTTACTCATTGTGCGGCACGCTAAGTCGAGTTGGGATGCGCCGGAATTATCGGACCACGATCGTCCCTTGAGTCGTCGAGGAAAGCGAGACGCTCCGCGAATGGCGCAGTGGTTGTTCGAGTATGGGATGATTCCTGGTCGGATTATCAGTTCCACGGCCAAACGCGCTCGCAAAACGGCTAAGGAAATTGCAAAGCGCTGTGATATCACCGAACGGCTCGAATTGAATCGCGATCTCTATTTTGGAGAACCGGAGAATTGGATCGAGTTATTGCAGGAGACTGAACCGGGAGCCGCGTGTGTCATGTTGGTGGGGCACAATCCCGGCTCGGAGGATTTTCTTGAGCAATTGATCGGGCAGTATGAGCGGCTGCCAACTGCGGCAATCGCCCATGTGGAATCGCCGGTGGAGAGGTGGACTGACTTCCGCATCGCAGCGGGAGGGCAGTTGGTGACCCTTCAGCGGCCCAGAGAATTGCCGTAACGACAGCGGCAAGAGGAGGCCGTCTAGAGCTTTTCGTAGATGATTCCGACATCGGCTTGTTGGAATTTGCTCGATTCCACCAGCGAGATGATGACTTCGTTGTCGTCTTCAACCTGCAATTCAACTTTGGTCACCATTTCTTCCCGCAAGCGGCGAATGGCTTCGACGACGACGGTTTTGCCGTATCCTTTTTTGCGTTCATTGTCGGACACGATCAAATGCGTGAAACCGACGGCCCGTTCCTGCCAAGTCATTGCGATCAGGTCAAGTCCCCAACAGGAGAGTTCCGCAACGGGGTCACCCCCTTGTTTGGGTCGCAAGATGAAGCGGATGGAATCGAAGCGTCCTTGCCGGGTCATCCACCACCAGGTCGCGTGGGCCGGCTGGTTGGTCACGATCAATTCCATCGCCCGGCGAATGGCGACCATGCGGACATCGAACGGATCGTTTTTCTCGCGAATATCTTTATGATACACCAAAATCCGACGTTTCGGCTCGTATCCTAGCTTTGTCAGAAAGGGAGCAGCGGCGGGGTCGGACTCGAGAAAACCAGGAGAATTGCTGCCGCCGTACAATCCGAGGTAAAACGGATTTCGTTCCGGGGATTCGCCGGCCTGAAAGCGGACCGCTCCTTTGGTCCGCAGATACTCTTCCGCCCGGCGCATCAGTTCCCGGCCGATGCCTTGCCGGTAATATCTGGGATGGACCATCACCATGCTGATGACGCCGGTGGTGAAGTCGAGTGCGGATTCGGATTCATTGGGACCAAACCCGGCATGAACGAATCCCATGAGCTCGCCCTCGTCAATCGCCACGATAAGCCCGTGGCGATCCCAGTACGGCTCAGCGAAGACCAGGGCGTCCAATATGTCGCAGGTGATGCCGTGTACTGCTCCGCGACCCATCTCGCACGCATTCCACAGATTGACGAGCCGAGGCGGATCGGAATTCCGAAAAGGCCGGTATTCGATCAATGCGATTTTCCCAACCATCGGGCGCCGGACCCACACGTGTTTCCGTACGCCAGAAACGGGCGGAATCCAATCGGTGATACAACAGTTTGCGGTGACTTTAGTGGTCACCGCATCTCCTCACAACCCATTTTTATCGTTTGCATCCGGCCTAGTGGTCTCTCAGCGGTCTTTGCTAGGGACAATGCCGGGTGCACTTATTTTAAAGATTTGGCTGCTTCGACAATGGCTTGCGGAGTCAGACCGTATTTCTGCAACAGTCCCATGGGGTCGCCGCTCTCTGCGTAACGGTCACCCACGTTGACGTAGGAGATCGGCACCGGGTGCAGCGTCGAGGCGGCCATTGCCACGGCTGATCCCAGTCCTCCGTGTGACAGATGTTCTTCAGCGACCACAATCCGTCCCGTTTCGCGGCCAGCTTTGGCAACCGCTTCTTCGTCGATCGGCTTCACCGTGTGCATATCCAGCACGCGGGCGGAGATACCAGCAGCGTCCAATTCCTGGGCCGCATCCAAAGCCGCACCAACCATCAGGCCATTGGCGATGATCGTTACGTCTTTGCCGTCCCGGAGCTGATTGGCTTTGCCGATCGTGAAATCGCAGCCATCGGGATAAACTTCCGCAACTTTTCCGCGTCCCAATCGCAGATAGGTCGGACCGTTGTCGGCCAAAGTGGCGGCGGTGGCAGCTTTGCTGGAAGGGCCGTCAGCCGGCACAAGCACTTTGACTCCCGCCAACGTACAGGCTAGGGCGACGTCCTCAATGCCCATTTGGGACGGGCCATCTTCACCGATGGAAATCCCGGCGTGCGTGCCGACGAACTTGACGTTCAGACCGGGAAACGCAACCGACATCCGCATTTGATCGTGGGCGTTGCTCAGCAGAAAACAGGCAAAACTGGCCACGACCGGAATTTTTCCGCAGGCGGCTAAGCCTCCCGCCACGCTGACCATATTGCTTTCGGCAATCCCGACATTAAATGCTCGGTCCGGATGGGCCAAAGCAAAGGGTTCGGTCCGCGTGGAGTTTCCCACATCACCGTCGACCGTGACCACTTCTTTATTCTCAGCGCCCAACGCCACGAGTGCGTCACCGAAGGCGTCACGGGGTGCTTGCCCCAACTTGTATCCGCTGGCCTCGCCAAAATACATGTAACTGCTCTTTTGAAAAATCTATGGGATATTTGTTGTGTGAATCGGAAATCCGTCAGTTGCCGCTACGATTGTTCTAGCAACGCGATCGCTTTTTCGGCCAATTCCGGGGACAACGGCTTGCCGTGGTAATTGACGTCTCCTTCTGCCTCCAACAACGGCAAAATGCCGAATCCTTTTTGGGTCTGGGAAACAATCATGGTTGGCTGGTCGGTCACGGCTTGGGCGGCCTGGAGTGCCTTGAGGGCCGCTTCTTGGTCGTTCCCCTCGATTTCCTGTGTATGCCAGCCAAATGCGGCGAATTTGTCGGCGACTGAGGACATGTTGAGTACATCCTTCGTGGCACCGGTTTGTTGATAGCCGTTTTGATCGACGATGGCGGTCAGATTGCCCAGTTTGTATTTGTGAGCTGTGGCGGCCGCTTCCCAAACTTGGCCTTCGCCCAATTCGCCATCGCCCAGCATGACAAATACATTGTAGTCAGCGGAGTCCATTTTTCCGGCCAATGCGTGTCCGATGCCGATGGAAAGCCCCTGTCCGAGCGAACCGGTACTGGCTTCGATGCCGTCCATCCGCTTCATGTTGGGGTGCCCTTCAAACTTACTGCCCAGTTTGCGGAGCGTCATGGTTTCTTCGGGCGTAAAATAGCCCGCTTCGGCCATTGCCGCGTAGAGCACGGGAACGGCGTGTCCTTTACTGAGGATAAAGCGGTCGCGACCTGCCCAATGTGGTTTTTTGGGGTCATATTTCATGATCCCTCCGAAGAAAAGTGCCGTTACCACCTCCACGGCAGAGAGGCTACTCGATGGATGTCCGCTACCGGCGGCAGTGGTCATCCGTATAATGAGTTCGCGGATTGTCCGGCCTTGGACCTTTAATTCGTCGACCGACATACTTTTTGATTCAGCAGACACACCTTATTCCTCAAAACTGAAAGTGAATACTATTTTGCGCGGTTTGATTCGTCTGAATAGACACGGCTATTGGCGAACGCAGCCGGGCGCACTCAGTCCGCCGCCCCTGCGACACCTGCCGTGCGGCTTCATATCCTAACTAGCCTGGAACGCACTGGCAAGCACGCCGGTGAGTGATTATCCTGAAGGAACGACGATGCTTTATTTATCAAGATTTCTCAGAAATGGAGTTACGTAAATCCATGCCCTCCATTGACTTGGCCGATGAAGATCTTCTCGGGTATCTCGAGGAATCCCTGCCCGTCGAGCGGATGTCGATCGTCGAGTCGGCGCTGCGGAGTTCGGAATCGCTGCGACAACGGGCGGCAATGCTCTTGCGACGGCGGGATGACGGATTTCACTCCGTCGGCGACATTTGGCGGCGACATCGCCTCAGTTGTCCCTCGCGGCGGCAATTGGGGAGTTTCTTGCTGGAAGCTTTGGACCAGGAAGAACAGGATTATATCGATTTTCATTTGCGAACGGTCGGTTGTCGTTATTGCGCGGCGAATCTGCGGGATTTGGAAGAATCCAGAAATCAGACGCCCGAAGTCGAGCAGCGACGCCGCAAGTTCTTCCAAACCTCCGCCGGCCACGTCAAATCTCTGCGCGGAGATTGAGTCCGCGTCAAACTGAGGACGACGTTCGCGAGGTGGGAAATGAGTCATCGTGTGCTGGCGGCGTTGCTCGTGCTCTGCTGCGTAGTCGGTTTGACCGGATGTGAAAACGGGCCGACCGAGCAAGAAAAGACCGCCTTAACAGTGATCCAGCAAGAGACCGGAGCTCTCATTTCGGTGCAGAAGGGGGGAGCTGCCAAAGTCGACTTCACGCACATGGGTGTCGACGATGCCGGTCTGGAACCGATCAAACACGTCAAGCATCTGCGAATGCTGATTCTGGCCGGAACATCGGTCACCGACGCCGGTATGAAGAACCTGTCTGAGTTGCCTCGCATCCGGCAAATGACGCTGAGAGGGACGCAGATTGGCGACAAGGGGTTGGAGTCCCTCAGCGGCCTGACCACGTTAGAGGAGCTGGACCTCTCCCACACCCAAGTGACCGACGCCGGGATGCAGCATCTGGCCAAAATGACCGGCCTGCAAAAAGTCTATCTCGGCGGCACCGCGGTCACCTATGAAGGCCGCAAGCTGCTGCGCGAAGCACTGCCGAACACCAAGGTCTTCCAAGACGAATAACCCGCCGCGGCACGTGATGCGGTGTGGTGACCGCGACGGGGTTTGGGATTGGCGCCTATTTATTTTTTGCCTGATAGTTTTCGGTAAATTCGCGGATGGCTTGTTTGTCGCCATCGGCAATGGCGCGGCCTAGATTGGCCTTGCGCATTGCTGACATCAAGTCTTGGACCTGCCCGTGAACCTCTTCCGTCTGGCGGATAATTACGCTCAGGTTTGCTGGGTATGCTTTGATCGTACCTTGACCGCCTCCCACTTCCCAATTCTCGATGCCTGATACTTCCGTAATCAAGTTCATGAGGGTATGAACGTCCGTTAGCGTATCCGGACTGCCTCCCTGCGTTCCCTCAGGTTTTTGGTGGCAGTCCCTTTCAGGCAAATTGTCAAATTCTTCCAAGGATGAACGGACGAGCAGCCCGACAGTGGCATAATTCACCAAGTAAAAGAGCGGTTTCTTTTCGTTCTTGACAAGCATTTTTGGGGCTTCAGGCTCTCTAAGAAATTCGATATAATTCTCGATCGACTCCAGGCGATGTCGTCGTATCTCGGCCAACACGTTCGCGATCACGACGTGGTGCTCATTCGTTGCGCGAATAATCAATGACTGTGTCTTTTCATCTATAGTTATACGACCAGGGCCGCCAAGCTCTTCCCATTGATCGTCGACTTTTGCCCATTGACCGCCATCCCTCCAATAAATCGCGTCAATCAACGGCTCGAAGTCGACCTCGACTTTACCGCGCCCGCGAAACGGATTGCGCGAAGGAGGTGACGAAGCGCCGTTATAACGCGTCAAATTCAGGGTATTGTAGCCGACGACAATGTCCGCAACGGGATAGCTCCGCACGCTGATTCCCGCATCGGCAGCAACTGGTCGTCCACCATTTCTACCAAATCTCATGATGTCTCCTTTACGGCGGACCGTCGTTTGGTCGCGCGTGAAACCCAATTTGTGGAAATCCCGGACGATCTTCACCACATCGTTGTTTTCTGCATAGAGATCCGCCGAAATATGAAGCTCCCGGGTTGGTTTCGGGGCATTGGGTTCTTTTAATGCGAGCATATAAGCCAAGGCGTCGCTGTCCATTTCAACTTTGCCTTGCCGGTCGATGTAAATCACGATTGGTTTAGTTGTCGAATCAGAATGCGAGGCCTGTGTGACATTGGTGTTTTCCACCACCGGCTTGGCCTCCTCATCCTCCCCACGCGACCACGCCGGCAAGACCGCTAAGCCGAATAGAGCAATGGCGAAAATGCCCCAACGCGACATGTGGCGGGGGTGACGGGTTTCTTCCATGATCATCGTCAATCTCCTGGTAAAGGTTTTCTTGAGTGTCGAATGCAGACCGAGTGCGGGCTGCGGGGATAAGGTTCTTGAAGGGGGCGTGGCGTAGGCGATAAGTGCGTTGGCGTAATCGCGCCGCGATTCGGGCAGTGTCGTCGTGACCCATGCGTCGCAGGCGAGTTCGGCGTTTTCGTTGAGTTGTTGGCGAGTGATCCAGAAACAGGGATTCCACCACCAGATGATATCCCCCAGCAGCACCAGCCAAGCGGTCAGGTGATCCCGGCGGCGAATATGCGCCAGTTCGTGCAGCAGCACACCACGGATAGCTTGCGCCGAAAGCGTCGGTGCTAAGTCGCTCGGCCAAAGCAAAATCGGCCGCAGTGTGCACCAAACCCCCGGCGCTGCTAAACCGGGTACGAGTTGTATTGGCGGTGGTGCAATTCCCAACTGCGCCGCGGCGTCGGCCAATGCTTGCTGCAGTGCGACAGGAGCAGCGCTGCCGCGGCGGACCATCCGGTAGAGTCGTATCGCTTGCAGTGATCGCCAGAAAACAACGAGGAACGCTCCGGCTAACCATACGGCAAGCGCCATTGTTGTCAGGGAAATTGTGGGGACCGTTGCAGCAACTGGTAACGGGTGTGACTCAAAGAAATCATCCGGCATTTGCGTGGAGGTGATTTCGACTGCAGCTATCGTGGTTGGCAATTCATAAATGGGCGTTTCGACCACCGCTGCCGGCAACGGCGTCCAGGGCCACGCGACCAGCGGCGGCACGAGGAGTTTTATGAGCACCAACAACCAGAGCGCATGCGCAATGGTGGGGCGAATCCGTCGCCAACGCGTGATGGCGAAGACGACGACCGTTAGTAACGCCGCGATAATCAAATGTTGTGTGAGCCACCACATCATGTCAGACCGCCTTGCCGTGAGATGAATGAACTGGTTTTGGAAGACGCACGCGGAGCTTCAGTCCTGGGTGCGTTTTCCGCGTTGCTCTAATTTGTCCAACAAGTCGCGAAATTGGGCAATTTCGTCGTCGGAGAAGCGATGTCCTTTGACGAGAGCCTGGAGCATGGGACTGGCGGCGCCGTCGCAGAAATTGTCGATTAAATCCGTAACGCGGCCGCGCAACAGTTTGTCCCGGGTGACTGCTGGACGAAAGATGTGCGCGAAGGAGGACTTGTCGATATGCACGCACTGTTTCGCTTCCAGGCGTTGCAGCAGCGTGAGCACGGTCGTGTGCGCCCAGGTCTGTCCTTGCTGTTGCAGATCCTCATTGATCTGCCGTGCCGTGCTGGGGCCGAGCCGCCAGAGCGTCTTGAGGACTTCGCTTTCGGCGTCGCTGAGTTGTTGCGAATTGGGGGGCATCGGGCAAATATCCGGAATGGGTGATTCTTCGACAACTTGTAGAGGAGCAATCTACTACAATGTGTCGAAGAGTGTCAACCCGGTTCCGCGGAAATACTGCTCAGCTGCTGCTCAGTCCAGGTAGGAGGCGAGCATTTCGCGGGCCATCGGCGTGGAGAGCGCGTCTTTGCCGAAACTGGGTTCTCCGCCGGCGGCTTGGGCCAGTTCTTGGTGGTCGGCATAGTTGGTGATCAGCATCACCGGCACGTCGGCGAGGGCCGCATCGGCCTTGATTGCTTTCAGAATCTCGATGCCGTCGCTATAGTCGCGGTCCAATTTGCGGTTGATGAGCACCAAATCGAACTCGCCCTCGCGGAGTTCGCTGAGAGCTTCTTCGTGGTTGTGGGCTTGCACAACTTGGGCGTCGAAATTGCTTTCCACCAAGTGGCGAATGGAGGAGTGGTCTGGGACGCATTGGCCGACATCGAGAACACGTTTGGGCATCTTCGCGGTTTTCCTCGTCGAATGTTAAAGTGGTTGGCAGGCAAAGAATCATAGGGGATCGTCCCCGCCCAAGACAAGCGGCCACTCTGGGTTCAAATGAGATTACCCGGTTCAAATGAGTTTTTTCGGACTTCAGCGGACGTTCCTTTTTTTAGCTTTAGATGTGACGGTATTTGATGACTCAACAGTTGGAATTGATCGCCACTGCAGCTTTTGGCTTGGAAGCTGTTGTTTCGCGCGAATTGAAATCGCTGGGCTATGCGGACCAGACGGTCGAAGATGGTCGCATCAGCTTTCAGGGAGATGCGGCGGCGATTTGCCGGTGCAATCTTTGGTTGCGAAGTGCCGAGCGGGTGCTGGTTAAGTTGGCCGAATTTGAAACCACCGACTTTGGCGAGTTGTTCGATCGGACCAAAGACATTCCTTGGGCCGATTGGATTCCGGCTGACGGCGCGTTTCCTGTGCGGGGAAAATCGATCAAATCGCAGCTGCACAGTGTGCCCGATTGCCAACGTTTGGTCAAAAAGGCGATTGTCGAAAAACTGAAGTTGTCACACGGCAGCGCTTGGTTTGAGGAAACGGGACCGGAGTTCGCCGTCGAGGTGGCGCTATTGCGCGACCGGGCCACGATTTCGCTCGACACGTCCGGCGTGGGGCTGCACAAACGGGGATATCGCAAACTGACCGGACACGCTCCACTGCGCGAGACGTTATCCGCCGCATTGATTCAATTGAGTTATTGGAATGCCGACCGGCATCTGCTGGATCCCTTTTGCGGGACGGGCACGATTCCGATCGAAGCGGCGCTGATTGGAAAAAACATCGCACCGGGACTAGAGCGGGAATTCGCAGCGGACAGTTGGCCGATCATTGATCCTGCACTTTGGAAACAAGCGCGGGAAGAAGCGAACGATCTGGCGCGGCGCGATCAGGAACTGCAGATCATCGGCACCGACATTGATAAAGAGGCACTCAGCCAGGCGCGGTATCACGCGCGGCAGGTGGGGATGGAGAACGACATCCATTTCCAGCAAAAAGCGTTTGCCGATACGAGCAGTCCCCGCAAGTATGCTTGCCTGATCACAAATCCGCCTTACGGCGAACGGATGGGAGAGCAAGAAGAGGCGGAGGCGTTGTATCGGCAGATGGCGACCGTGTTTGCTACGCTCGACACTTGGTCGATCTATGTGCTGACGTCGCACCCGAATTTTGAGGAATTGGTCGAAAAGAAAGCGGGGCGCCGACGGAAATTGTACAACGGGCGGATTGCCTGTACGTATTTCCAATACCCCGGCCCCCGCCCGCCACGTGCGAAGACGATCGACAAGCCCGCCGAGAAAACTGATGATTCGGCAAGTGGCGCTTCCGAGTAAGGCGGAGGTTCGTCAGCGGTTGCAAAAGGGTGGGGACGTGGGGAGAATGGATAGATCAACAACCATTGATGTTCCATTGCCCTCAGAGAGAAGCTTTCCGATATGAACGTTGTGTTTCGCGCCCTCGTTTCCACAGTACTGTGTCATGCTGTCTGCGCCGCTGCATTTGCGCAAGGGTTTACGCCGGAAGAGGCGGTCAAACGGATGACGGTCGCGGATGGTTTTTCCGTGAAGTTATTCGCCTCCGAACCAGACGTCCGCCAGCCGGTGTCGATGACGTTTGACGAACGAGGACGGTTGTGGGTCATTCAATACCTGCAGTATCCGCATCCCGCCGGTTTGAAGGCGCTGAAGGTCGACCGCTATTTGCGGACGGTCTATGACAAACTTCCCGAGCCGCCCCCCAACGGGCCGCGCGGGGTGGACCGGATTACAATTCTCGAAGACACAGATGGTGACGGGCGGGCGGATAAGTTTAAGGATTTTGTCAACGACCTGAATCTGACCACCGGCTTGGCCTTGGGGTATGGCGGGGTGTTCGTGCTGCAAAGTCCGTATCTGCTGTTCTACCCCGATCGCGATGGTGACGACGTTCCCGATGGTGATCCAGAAGTTTGCCTAACCGGTTTTGGTATGGAAGACTCGCACGCGTTTGCCAATTCGCTCACCTGGGGACCGGATGGGTGGCTTTACGGCGCGCAGGGGAGCACGGTGACGGCCAATATTCGCGGCATCACCTTTCAACAGGGAATCTGGCGGTACCATCCGCTGACCAAGGAATTCGAATTGTTCGCCGAAGGGGGGGGCAATACCTGGGGGGCCGATTTTGATCAACACGGCAACATGCTGGCCGGGACGAATTACGGCAACCATGCCATGCTGCATCAGGTGCAGGGGGGGTACTACGTTAAGTCCTTCGGCAAACATGGCCCGTTACAAAACCCGCACGCCTACGGATTCTTCAATCATGTCCCGCACAGCAACTTTAAGGGGGGGCATGTCACGATCGGTGGTGTGGTGTATCAGGCGGATTCGTTTCCCGAGCGGTTTCAAAATCAATACATTGCCGCCAACGTTCTTTCCAACGCGATCTATTGGCACACGATTGAGCGCGATCGTTCGACTTTGAAAAATGATTTCGGCGGTGATCTGTTATTGGCCAACGACACATGGTTTCGGCCGATCGATTGCGCCGTGGCGCCGGATGGTTCTGTGTTTATTGCCGACTGGTATGACGAACGGGCGAACCATGTTGATCCGCGGGACGACTGGGATAAAACGAACGGACGGATTTATCAACTCGTCGCCGATGGTACCCAACCGGTCCAGCCGTTTGATCTGGCGAAATTAACCAGCCTCGAACTGGTGGAATTGCTACACCACAAAAACGATTGGTACGGCCGCGAAGCACGGCGCATTCTCGCAGCACGGCGCGATCCGGCTGTGATTGCACCGCTGAAGAAGCTCGTGCTGGAATCAGAGGATGACAATTTGGCGCTGCGGGCGTTTTGGATGTTGTATGTTTCGGGGGGATTCAATGACGCATTGGCGGAAAAACTTCTGGAGCATCGTAGCGAAGATATTCGCACCTGGGTAATTCGACTGCTGGGAGACACCAAGCAGGTTTCCCCGGTGCTGCATTCTCGTCTGTTAAGTCTGGCATCGACCGATGCCAGTCCGACCGTGCGGAGCCAATTGGCTTGCACGGCCAAACGGTTGCCGGGCGAACAGGCGTTGCCGATCGTGCGGGAGATGCTCAAGCAGAATGCCGATCTGGACGACCCGCACATTCCGCTATTGTTGTGGTGGGCGGTGGAGGATAAAGCGGCAGTGGACCGAGATTTGGTGCTCGAACTACTGGCCGAACCGGAGGCGTGGAAACAACCGTTGGTTCGGAAGATGATCGTGGAACGATTGGCGCAGCGCTATGCTGCCGCCGGAGAGGAAGCTGACTTTGAATGCTGCGCGCGGTTGTTGGCGATGGCACCGGGTGAAGAAGAAACCGCGATGTTGATTCGCGGCATGGAAAAAGGCCTGCAAGGGAGTCGTCGTGATACGGTTCCGAAAGCACTGCAACAGCCGTTGGCCAAATTGTGGGAGCAGGGGACCCCTGATCCGACTTTGATTCGGTTTGCCATTCGACTGGGAAGCAAAAAAGCCCGCGACGAAGCGATGCGGCAAGTTGTCGACAACACGACCGACGTCAAAACACGTCTGTTGTTGCTACAGGTTTTGGGACAAGTTGGTCGCGAGGAGGATGCAGCTCAACTGTTGGCGCTGCTGAATGATCAGACCCCGGCAGCAGTCCGCGGAGGGGTGCTGCAAGCCCTGCAACGTTTTCAATCTCCTGAGATTTCTCGCACAGTCCTTCAGCGGTATCCAGCGATGTCGGCCGCATTGAAAAGCCAAGCGCGGGGTTTGTTGTGCAGCCGTGTGGCATGGGCTGGGGAATTATTGCAAGCGGTCGACACGGGCAAGATTCCCGCCAAAGAGGTTCCCAACGATCAGCTACAAAAAATCGCGTTTCATAAAGACGAGACGCTCAACCAATTGATCGAAAAACATTGGGGCCGCGTGGTGGGTGGGGAAAGTCCCGGCGATAAAGCGGCCAAGGTGCATGGGATAGCCGTCTCGGTCAAACTCAAGGCGGGCGATCCGCTCAAGGGGAAGGAGTTGGTGGTGAAGACCTGTTTGGTCTGCCATACGTTGCACGGCGAGGGGAAAGCCATTGGCCCCAAACTGACCGACTTTGATCGCAAGAATACCCGGTTCATGCTGATGAACATTGTGGATCCCAGTGCGATGATTCGCAAAGAGTATTTCATGTATACCGTCATCACGATCGACGGGCGAAGTGTTTCGGGATTGATCGCCGATTCGACCCCGACCACGATTACGATTGTCGATGCCAAGGATCAACGTACGGTGATTGCACGCGACGAGATCGACGAAATGGTGCAACAAGAAGTATCATTGATGCCTGAGAAATTGTTGGACACTTTTACGGCCCAACAGGTGCGGGACATCGTGGCGTACTTGCAAAGCGACCCGCCTCAACCGGCAAAGCAAGAAACGTCTGGAGAATAATCGAAGTCTAACCAACGGAATCGGCCAGTACCTGTTCCAGCCCGGTTATGCAGGCGTTCATCGAGATCACGGCTTGTTTGAAGTTCGTGTGTCCCGAGGCGATCGGCGCGTTGGTAGTGAACTCGGCGGCGGCTGTTCGCAGTTTCCCGATTTTCTTTTGCAACATCTTCAAATAACCGGTGGGATCATCGGTGCGGGTTTCCAGCGCACGCGCGGTGTCGAACACCGCACGGACGATGTCCATCAGTTCGGGGAAATCCTCGACTTCTTCACTGTGCTTGATGAAGGTCCGGACCATCCAAGCATGCGCCATGATGACCTGGCATTTTTCAACTGCTTCAACGGATGCGGGCATAACGCGTCTCTTGTGATTTGCCGAAATAAAAATTGTTTGTGTGAGTGGTTCAGGTCGCGTAGTTTGCACCCACTCCCGAACTGAGAATGCGCCGTTAATCTTCGCCGTTGTAGTGAATCAGGCTCATCACGTTGTGTGGTAACAGGTTTTCGCGACCGTTCAAAAAATCGAGTTCGATCAAAAAGGCGAAGCCGGCAATCTCTGCGCCGCACTGTTTCGTCAGGGCAGCACAGGCCTGCATGGTCCCGCCGGTGGCCAAGAGGTCATCGACCAATAACACACGGTCACCCGCGCCAACGGCATCGGTATGCAATTCCAGCGAGTCGCTGCCGTATTCTAATTCATAGTGAAACGCATGCGTGTCAAATGGGAGTTTGCCCGGTTTGCGAATGGGAACGAAACTCACGCCCAATTCCAGCGCCAAGGGAGCGGCAAAAATAAAGCCCCGCGCTTCTGCCGCCAAGATCGCTGTTGGTTTTTCGTCGCGAAAATGATCGGCGAATTGGCGGATCGATTCGCCAAAGGCCTCGGCGTTGGCCAACAGCGGGGTAATGTCGCGAAACATGATTCCCGGTTTGGGAAAATCGGGGATATTACGAATATAAGATTTCAGGTCCAAGTTCTTGGCCATCGTGTGAGGTATCTCCAAGGTGAGGCAAGTGGCACGGAGGGAGTGATTTTAGGGGGATTCGGCCTGGAGGCCGGCGCTGGCGCGAGCGGTATGGGGCTTTAATGCAGCTTCGTTTTCATACAGTTCAAGGACGCTCGACCATATTTGGCGGGCACCCTCCAGATTTCCATCTTCCTGCAAACGATCGGCGCGATCGAGGGCACTGATCAACATCGCCTGGGTGTTATCCATCGATTCCCGTTCGGCGGAGATCTCAGCTAAGAGTTGCTCGCCGACTTGATTCAGATCGGCATATTCGGGGTTTTCATTGAGGAGTGTTGTCAGTGCGGTTAAGACTTTCGCTGCAGCAGCCAAATCACCTTGTTCGCGATGGTTCTGCGCCAATAACAGTAACCGTTCCGGCTCGGAATTAGGACCTTTGCGCAGGGTTTTCCGGGCCTTTCGTCCCAGTGTGTTTTTTAGACGGTACAATTCCACCTTGTCCAGATACGGGGCGACTTCGTCCTGCCAGGTATCGGGGTCTTCAGCGATTAAGGCTTGCATCTCCTTTCCGGCCGACAGCCACTGTTCACTTTCATCGCCATCCAAAATTTCACGGGCTGCTTCGAAACGCTCGGCGGCAGGGAGTTGGGTGTCGCGAAACCAAAAAAACCCACCAGCGATCAGTAGGATTAAGGACAGTATGAGCACCGGCGTGCGATTGAAAAATGCGGAAATCGGGTGCTCACCATGTAGACGTTCCAATTCTTGGCCTACGAGGTCCTTCATCATTGTCGCGCCGCCGAAATCAGGTTCGGGGCTAATGGCTATGGTTGGACCCACATCGCCTTGCGAGGGCATACTGGTGATCGTGTCCCGCATCGAAAGTTCAACACGCTTGCGGACTTGTTCCAATTGCCGCGCGAGAACGTAGGCGTCGGGGAATCGTTTCTCCGGTTCCTTCTCCAACAACTGACAGATGATGACTTCCAACCAACTAGGGATTTCCGGCACCAATAGCGAGGGACGTTCGAACTGTCCGTATTTGTGTTTGTGGATCACTTCCGATGACGTGGAACCGGAAAACGGCGGACGGCCGGTGATCAGCGCGTAGAGCACTGCTCCTAACGAGTACAGGTCGCTTTGCTTGCTAGCGCGGCGTCCATCGGCCTGTTCGGGCGACATGAATTCCGCAGTGCCGACAATCCCGCCGGTGGCGGTCAATTTACTGGTAGCGAAAACCTGGGCGATACCGAAATCGGTCAATTTAACAACGCCGTCGTCGTTGAGCATTAAATTGGACGGCTTCAAGTCTCGATGGATGATGCCCGCGTCATGCGCAGATTTGAGAGCTGAGCAGGTTTGGATGCCGATGTCGACCACCTGCCGCCAAGGGAGGCGTTTTTCGCGACGTATCAAATCGGCAAGCGTTTCGCCGTCGACGTATTCCATCGCATAATAATAAGTGTCGTCATCAGTCCCGCTTTCATACAGCTCGATAATGTGCGGATTCGAAAGCCGCCTGAGCGATTCGATTTCGCGTTCGAATCGTGCCACGAATCCAGCTTCGCGCGCCATGGATGAGGGAAGGACTTTGACCGCCGCCACCTTGTGCGAATCGGTATGATGTCCGAGGTACACAGTCCCCATACCACCCGCGCCGATTTTTTGAGTAATGAGGTACGGGCCGATTTGGCTGGGATGTGACGACACGCGGAATTGCTCCTTCGCCGACGAATGTCGAGGGCTATGGAAAGTTTTGTCGATATGTGAACTTGAGAAAAGACCCCGTCCCCTCGATAATCATAAAACATACTGCGATAGATCGGGGGATCTTTCATAACAGGGCGAGGTTGATTCTCCAAACGTTCTGTCGCCACGTCAAGCAGATCGAGATGGAGTCACCAATGTCCGTAGCCGTACTGTTGATCGCACATGGTAGCCGGCGGAACGCCGCAAATCATGATCTTGTCCTGTTGGCGGACGAAATTCGCCGCATTGGTCGCTATGCGATCATTGAAGTCAGCTATCTGGAGCTCACCGAACCGACGATCGATCAAGGAGGCCGCAGCTGTGTCGCGGCCGGGGCGACGGAAGTCTTGATGATGCCTTATTTCCTCTCCGCGGGCGTGCATGTCGTCGAGGATTTACAGAAACATCGCCGCCAACTCACAGAGGAATTCCCCAACACCCAGTTTCAACTCTGCCCTCCGCTGGGACTGCATCCGCTGATGGCCGAAATCGTACTGGCACGCTTGGAGGAGGGACAGCAAGCCGCCGTCGAATAGATGGCGGGAAGTGCAATGACCGCTACTTGGGTTGTTTGACCAACAGTGCGTCACACCAATCGACGTGATCTTGCACGTCGCCGCGTTGGCCGAATTGCACGCGTAGTGTCAGTGCCAAAGCGCCGGAGAGATCAAGGGATTCAATCCGTTGCGGTGGGCCACCGGATGTGAGTGGTTCACTGGTCCAGACCAATTTCTCATCGACCAGTACCTCCGCAATCGCGTTTCCTCCTCGCCCGGCAAGATCGTCGATTCCCACAACGGCTTGGAACTGACTGTAGTTCCCATCCAGGGCATAGGTGATTTCCGCTTGGCTGTGCGTTCCCAAGCCCTTGGCGTATTCACGGCCCCCCACGCGCAGCGATTCACCGGTCGCGTTGCGATCGGACTGCAGTGGCCAGCGAAGCGACAGGTAGGGGGTAAAGGTATAATCGCGCGGTTTGAGATCCGAAAGGTAGACCGCACGGCCTCCGACGACTTGCATCGAGGCGATGCGGTCGAGGGCAAATGTCGCTTGGCCGCCGAAGGCCATTGTGAATTGCATACCGGCGTCGGCTAGGAATTGGAATTGCGTCGCTGTGAATCGGCTGCCGTCGATCAGCGTGACGATCATCCGCACTCCTTGCGACTTGGGAAAGGCGATCAACTCAGGGTTGAAGGAAAGAGAATTCAGTGATGCCAATTCGATGTCGAGCGGTCCGGCGGCGGTTTCCAATTTTAAGGAGTCCACGTTGAACCCCAGGAATTCACCGGCGACGGAATTTCCGTTTCGCAAGGTGAGCAAGTCCGTCTTGGTGGAATAGTTCAGCAAACGCGTGATCACTCCTGAGCGTGAAACACGATCTTGCGGCAGTTTCCAAGCGATGCCTTGGACCATTTCCAGTGGAATGGAACAGAGTGGCAATCCCGGAAACTTGCGCCACTTAGCACGCAGGATTTCGTTGTCCGTTTGCACCGGGTCCATGACCAGTCGGTCGCCGTTGGCCAGCAGTACGAGATCTTGGCCACTCAAACTCGCCACACGCCGCTCCGGCCAATCGATACGAATGACGTCGGCAATCGGAATAGTCTCAGCGGGTTTTCCGGCGACGATAACGTGCTCAGCCGTCACCTCGCTCAGCGAACCGGTGTAGGTTGTACCGCTGACCGATTCAACGGAGACTGCCTCCTCTGCGAAACCGCTGCGCAGCGGAATGACCGCGGTCGCAAGCAAGATCCACCCGCAGAGGGTGTGAACAGCATAGATCGAACCAGGTTGGCGCATCATGGGCGGGGAAGGACTGGAAGAGGATCAACGTTGGAAAATTGGTAAATAGTTGTTGGGCATCTGCAGGATCAATAGGGCCATTGCTGTCCCGTATTCGGGGTTTTGCAAGTTATTGTCCCAACTGCCGTCAGCGGATTGACTGATGAGCAAGTCGTCACGTACAGCGGGATACCATCGTTTCCAATTGTCGCCACCGGCATGCCACATGGCTTGGACGCCGTAATAATTGCCGTAAAAATAATATTCGACGCCGCGTGCCCGCCCGGGACGGGGTAGATGTCGGTGCAGATATTGAATACCACGATTGATCTCGGCGCCTTCATACTCCCCCGCACTATAGAGTGCGACCACGCCCGCGGCGGAACGGGGAAACAGGCTGTCTCGGTTGTGATTCAACTGATACCGAAACCCACCGTCGTTGTTTTGGCAGGCCTTGACGTATTTGATGCAACGGTCGACCGTGTCCTTGGGGACAAAAATGCCGGCATTACGCGCCGCACGGAGGGCCATAATCTGGCAGACCGTTACCGAGACGTCGGCATCTTTGCTGTTGGGCTCATACCGCCACCCCCCTTGGTCGTTTTGCGAATTCACAATCAGATTCACAGCCAGCGATAACTTTTCACGGATCTCCTTACGAGGCGTTGTACCGTACACTTCGGCTAGGTAGAGGGTCGCAAAACCATGGCCGTACATCGGACCGTGCGACGCTCCCTCCTCGACAAAAATAAATCCGGATGGTTTGGTGTGGCGAAGGAGAAACTCAACCGTCTTGTCAACTTGCTCTCCATACGGCCCGCGGCGCGGCATGTGTCCGGCGGAGAGAAACGCCATGCTGGATAGCGCCGTGACAGCCACGTTGTGACGATAACGCGGTCCGCTGCCATAGGATCCATCTGCGGATTGCTTTTTCGACAAAAACCGCAACCCCCGGTCAATGGCCCGTTGCGTGGTCGGTGTAATGTATTCCAGTCCGCTCGTTTCCACCTGGGTGGGGACCGACGGATACTTGGGATTCGCCAGCGCCGGTTCAGGCAACTGTGCCTGCGCTGTTGCTGTGGCCATGAGCCAGACCAGCACTGTCAGCCACAAAAGTCGATTGTTTGTCATGGCGCAGCAGCTTTTGCGAATGAGGATCACATCGGATTTACACAGTTGCATTCTAAGTGTTTTATTCCGGAATTCTAGACCCGAAACAAGCCAATTGTCTGCCGACTTTCGAGATGCGATTCGATTGCCGCGCAAAGTTTGTGGCTCAAAATGACGGAAATTGAAGAATTTGTGATTTTTTTAAGATTCGCGGTGATATTTTTGAGCGAAACTCGTCATTGCTTATATCAAGGTGGGTAAGACAATCTCAAACACGTCTTTTCCCCTATGATAATTCGGCTCGGAAGGGATTGTGAACAGATATCGGGGCCTCGCCCGATGATTGTCCGCGTTTTGCGCGGGCGATCTTCAAGGTCGCATCGGTCGATCGCTTGCCGACCGGTGGCGGCCTTGTTTTCTAATTCCGCGGGGAATCCTTGCCATCTTAATACGACAGGCCGGCAGCCATGCGCGGTGCGCATCATGGCTGCGATAGCTGTGGCTCGCCGATCATGACCGTTGGGGCTGCAACCGGTGCGGCGGTTGGTGCGTGCAAATGTACCGGTGACAAAAACGTCAGTCCCCAGGCCAAGCCGATGCCGGCAGCCAATGTGAGCGAAAGTTGTGCCCGGTTGTGGGAGTGAAATTCCATCTCCGGCAACAGGTCGCTCAAGGCGATGCAGACAAACACGCCGGCCGAAAATGCCAACACGCTCCCCACGATCTGTTGTTGCGAATCGCCAAATTGACGCACGCCAAACAAAAACAGCACCGCCCCCAATGGACACATCATGGCAAAGCCGCCGTTGATGATGTTTCGCCAACGCGGCGACCAACCGCCGACCGCCATCAGCGAGGTGATCGACACAGCATCGAGCGGTTTGTGCAACAGTATTGCGAGGAAGGTGCCGACCCCCAAAAGCGAAAACGTCTTGATCCGTTCCGAATCCGCCTGCACGCTGGCGGCCAACGCGATGCCGTCGATCAGCGTATGCAGAGCCAAGCCGAGCGTAATGCCCAGCCAACTGAGTTGGTGCGTATGTTCGCAGCTTTGATAATAGCTCGTCTTGCCCTCTTGCCCATGATTGTCGTGATCGTGGTCGTGATCATGATCATGTGCATGCTCTGCCTGCGCGACGGTTGCGGGATGGTTTTGCAATTCCGGCGGCATTTCGACGGGACCGTGGTGATGCACGTGAAAGGTGCGAATCAAAATGAACATGGTCATCACACCGGCCAACATCCACAAGGCGGCGCGGTTGACAGAGCCCAATTCATGGGCCGAATGGGGCAACAGGTGCAACAACCCGATCCCCAACATTAGTCCACCGACAAAGCTGATAATCAATTGCATACGGGTATGCGAGAGATGAATCATCGACGGCAACCAACCGCCGAATAACGAGGCACAAACGATCATCCCGCAATACATGACCAGCAAAATGTAATGCCAAGCAGCGGCTTTCAACGGACTCGGAGTGCCATCAGCCGCGTTGACGGGCGGCTCAGCCGTATTGGTTGCAACCGTTTGCTCACTCGCTGATGCCGCCCATGGATGCGCAAAGCCGCCGATGGCAATCAGGAGCAGGCATAAAAATAGCGGAGAACGGGCAAACATCGTAAAAGCTGTGGAAGATGTGGTCGAAACTGTTGGTCAAGAGTGGTAAGCAGTTTATTGCAACGCATTTGCGAAAACAATGGTGGGGTGATTGTTGCGGTGGGCGGGCGAAAGGCGGTACCGGATGCCTTGCCTGTCTGGGTAAAACATGCGACCGTAAAGAACACTGCTTGACAAGATGGCTGTAGTACCCGGCAGCAAGACACTCAGCGATGAAACTTTCCGTCAAACAACCGCTTGAAATTACAGATTGCCGTACCACTGAACTTGATGGGCGGCACTACCTCATTTTTCAAGTTGTCGGACCGCGTCGATTATTGTTCGGAACGGTGCGTGGAGAACTGACCTTCTATCACGCGGGATACAAGCTAATCACAACGCAAGGGAAAGGCCTAACGCGGCTCAATTCAATTGATTACATGACAATGGTCGAGCGTGATGGACAATTCGAGCTGCAAGCTGAGATGAAGCCCAACAACGATTCCGGAACGAAAGCAACTCTCCGTCGGATCGCAATTACGACGGACCGGGACGTCGCCGTGACCATTTGGCGAGCATTGGCAGAAATTGGTTTTCCCCTAGGTCAAGGAATCACGTCGTAGAAACAGTAGCGGTCCGGCTGTGCCGGACGAAAAGATCGCGGGAACTGATTGAAAGATTCTCCAAGCACGCCTTGGCCACCGGCAAAAAGCGGCCGGTACAACCGGCCCTACGGCACTCCCAATTTGAAAACCTGGAGACCACTCCGAACATCGTCTTCCTTGATTCACCAACTCAAGCGGGCCTAGCAAAGGCAAACGCACAGATTTCGCAATATGTCGCCAAGCTCAAATCTAGTGATCGACGTCGCAAAGCGTGGTGGAAATTCTGGTAGAAATATTGCATACGCTAAATGTTCGGCGGCAGAGAGATTGTTCGCATGCTTACAGCAATCTCTAGCTGCAATAAACCATTACTTCACATTGCTTACACTTCCGGCGGAGCAACTGTATCAAGCGTTTTTCAACTGGTCGATCCCATGCGAATACCTTGATGTCCTGCAGTTTTGGACACTCCGACATGTAACCCACACTTTCTTCTGTCAACATCGATATGTCGATGTACAACTTTTCCAATACCGGAAATGCTGGTAGCTGCCTTAGACCAGAAGCTGTCACATTGCTCTTTTCAATTGACAGCAAAGATAGGTGTGGTGCTCCTGATAGGGCTGGCAAATGTGAATCGTGTACGTTCGAAAACGACATCTCCAGTTCACTAATTCCGGAATCCCTTAAAAACTCAAAATCTTCCGGTGCTGCGGATAAAGTACACGAAGAAACGGAGAGAATTTTCAGGTTTTTACATCGGGTAAGTGCAGAAATCTCCGGTCCAATCGCCAACTCCTGAAAGGAAATCTTCTCAATCATGTTTTCCGTTGGGATCCATTGCAGCCCACCATACGCTGACTTCGTGAAGCTAATGCTCTTCAAACCTGTTTGATTTGAGATCCACTTGAACCCAAGCTCATCAACGTCGACACCGCTCAGTTGAATCGTCTCAATCCGGTGGCACTTACAAAAATCCTGAATCCTCACCACCGGTCGATTCTCGCAATCCGAGGAGGACCAAACCTTTAAATGCTCTAGTTCACTCCATTCCTCCAATAATGACAATGCTGTGTCTGCATGAATCACAAGTCCCAATTCACAAACCGAGGTGCACTGTCTCAAAATGTTGAAATCGTCTATTCCAGTCTCAGGTCGCACCAAGCGCACTAGTCGAAGGAGCGCGGCAAAGTTAGGTATCTGAAGTAGAAGCTCGCCAGCTTTCGAGTTCCACGCATCCCATGTTTCGAAGCTATAAGTCCCGTCTGTCGACTTTGTGACATAATACTCGTAGTCGTTTCGGAGCTGCAAAATCAGTTCCCGAGTTCTGTCCATCTCATTTGCTTTCCGAGGTTCGGGGCCCAATCTCTTCACCCCGGGATGCCACTAGCTACGTCGGCATCTGTTAACCCAAAACATCCCGAATCACTTCCCCCGACACGTCCGTCAGCCGCCGGTCGATGCCGTTGTTGTAGTACGTCAGGCGCTCGTGATTGATGCCCAGCAGATGCAGCACGGTGGCGTGGAAGTCGTGCCAGGTGGCGATGTTTTCTACTGAGCGGAGGCCGAATTCGTCGGTGGCGCCGTGGGCGATGCCGTGTTTGAGGCCGCCGCCGGCCATCCAGACGGAGAAGCCGTATTGGTTGTGGTCGCGGCCTTTACCGAGCACGCCGGCGTCGGATTGGGTAAAGGGGGTGCGGCCGAATTCGCTGGTGAAGAGCACGAGCGTGTCGTCCAACAGGCCCCGCTGTCTGAGGTCGCGGAGCAGGGCGGCGACCGGTTGGTCGATGCGGGTTGCTTCGCGGGTGTGGTTGCGGACCATGTCTTCGTGGCCGTCCCAATTGATCCGTGGACTGCCGAACGCGCCGCCGGAAAAGAGTTGCACAAACCGCACACCCCGCTCCAGCAATCGTCGCGTGAGCAGACAGCTACGGCCAAAATCGTTGGTCTCTTTGCCCCCCAGGCCGTACATCTCTTGGGTGTGCTGACTTTCCGATTCCAGGGCGGAGACTTCCGGCACGGCCAATTGCATCTTGGCCGCCAATTGGTAACTCCGCATGCGGGCAGTCAGTTCGTCGTTGCCATCGCGGGACTCTAAATGCCGACGGTTTAAGGTCTCTAACAATTTGCGGCTGGCTTGTTCGGTCGTGGCGCTGACCGGCCGCGCGGGAAACAGATCGTCGATGGCGGTGCCGGTGCTGCGCAGCGTGGTTCCTTGATGACGGACTGGCAAAAAGCCGTTGGTCCAATTGATACTGCCGCCGGCGGGAACGCCGCGGGTATCGGGGATCACCACAAAGCCGGGCAGGTCGTCCGATTCGCTGCCCAGTCCATACGACAACCAGGCTCCCATGACCGGAAAGCCGTTGAGGCGAAAGCCGGTGTGTTCTTGAAACGTGGCGGGCGTGTGGTTCGAGGTTTCCGCTGTCATCGAGCGGATGACCGTCAATTCGTCCGCCATCTCGGCGAGATGCGGAAACAGATTGGAGATCAACAGTCCGCTTTCACCACGCGGCGCGAATTGCCAATCGCTCTTTCGCAAGTTGCCGACCTTGCCGAAGAAGACGTCGGGGCGTTCTTCGCTGTCGAGCGGTTTGCCGTTCCATTGTTCCAGGGCCGGTTTGTGGTCGAACGAATCGACCTGGCTGAGTCCGCCGTTGAGCACAATATGAATCACCCGCCGCGCCGCCGCAGGATGATGTTGAATCGGTCCGGGCGGTTTGCCTGACTCATCGGCCAATGCGCCGTCACGGGCCAACAGATCGGTCAGCGCCACGGCGCCAATGCCAGCAGCGGACCAGGAAAAGAAATCGCGTCGCGAGGGCTGTGCGTTATTAATCGACATAGAGAAACTCGTTGCTATTAAACAGAACGCGGCAATAGGCAGGCAGGCCGTGCTCTTGGATGAAAGCGGCACCGACGGTGATTTCCTCATCCGCCGGCAAACGACCGAAAGCCAAACGGGTGGCTCCGCGAATTTGATCCGCTGGGGCCTCACCAAACTCATGGGTCAATCGCGCCGCCAATTGGTCCGACATGCGTAGCACGAACGAATTGTTCATCATCGCCAGCGCTTGCAGCGGCGTGGTGGTGACGGCGCGGGTAGGGGTTTTGGTGGAGGGGTCGGGGCAATCAAATGCGTCAAGAAAATGGTTGCGTCCCGAGCGAACCCAGGTGCGATATAAGCTACGTCGGTTGAAACTGGCGCCGACGGGGTCGCGCATATCGTAGAATTGCGCGTTGTGGACGTAGGTGGTGAAGTCATGGTAACCGGGGCCACCGATTTGGGGATTGAGCTGTCCGGCGATGGATAGTACTGCATCGCGGACATCTTCAGCTTCCAGCCGCGTCGGCGATTTTCGCCACAGCAGGCGATTGTTGCCATCGATCGCAGCGGCGGTGGGGTTGCGTTGTGAGGATTGCCGGTAGGTCTCGGACATGAGAATCTGACGGTGTAGATGTTTCAAACTCCAGCCATGTTCGATCAAATCGGCCGCCAACCAATCGATCAATTCGGGATGCGATGGCCGCGCGCCGTTGAAGCCAAAATCGTTGGGCGTTTCCACCAGCCCGGCGCCGAAATGGTAATGCCAGACCCGGTTGACGATCACTCTGGCAAAGAGCGGGTTCTGCGGATCGGTGATCCACTCGGCCAACTTGCGGCGGCGGTCTGCATCGGGCGCATCGGGTTTGAGCTGAAAGTCCGCCGATTCGGTCCCGGTCGAGGCGATCCCTGAGGCGGAGACCAGTTCAGCAGGTTTTGCGGGATTGCCGCGACGAAGCACATGGACCGTATCCGCTTTTCTGGGGACGTTGGAATAGATTTTATTGTTGCGATATCGTTTGGACTGACTACGGAGGTTCGCTGCTTCAAAATTGAGTTGCTCCAGCTCCACGCGAAGTTGCGGGGTGGCGGCGGCTAGGATTTCAGCGTCCTCGACATCCAGGTATTCAACACCGGCCGATGCAGCCACTTCGGCGTGATTCAGTGCGCGGTCGTACAATCGAGCGCATTCAATGGAACCTTTGAACATCCGGTTTCCACCGGGTGCACCGTGTCGCAATCCCAGTAAGACCTGCGTGGCTTCAGGGAGAAATTGTACCGGACCTGGTTTTTGATACGCCTTGCCATAGGGCCGGCCGTTGCGGTAACCGACAATCGTTCCATCTTCCCGGTATACGATCGCTACATGCACCAGTTTTTCAGGATCGGCGGTTTCTTGTTTTCCAGCGAAGTTAACGGTACGCGAGAAATTATTGCTTCCGGCCATCCAGTGCCGCGATTGACGCTCGCCGTAAACAATGGCATCGAATGAATTGCCGTTGAGGGTTTGCACACTCAGAATGCCGCCGCCGCGTTGATCGAGATCAGCCAGAGAGACCCATGCTTCCAAGGTCTTTCCGGAAAGATGGGTCGCCAAGGGGACGGTCTCTACATACGCGGTCTCACCGTCAAGCACTAACCGGCCGTCGGTGACGACAGCAGTGCCATGCGCTGTCCCGTGCAATCCACCGCGGCTGTCCCGCAAGTTACCATCGAATTTCCATTCCGCAAACGGCTCCGGAGGGGCGACGGTATTCGATTCTTCTCGCCGACGCTGTAATATCTTTTGACGAAGTGGCGCCATGAGTTGTTCACGCCCTAAATCGATTCCTGCCAGTCGCGTGTCGAGTTGTTGCAAACGCTCGGCGTAATCGTTGAACAAGGCCTCAGGCTGGAAATCACGTTTGCCGTGGTGCACCCCTGCTAGTGCCGAGGTCATTTGATAATATTCAGCTTGCGAGATCGGATCGAACTTGTGATCGTGGCAGCGGGCGCAATTGACGGTCAGTCCCAAAAACGTTTGGCTGACGACGCTGACCATGTCTTCCAATTCATCCTGCCGGACAACGGCCCGCATGGCGGCGCTTTGTTGCTTTTGTCCCACCTCGTCATAGGCACCCGCGACCAGAAATCCGGTGGCGGCCAGGGCGGTGGGATCGTCGGGCCGCAGCACA
Organism: Symmachiella macrocystis; assembly: GCF_007860075.1. NCBI lineage: Bacteria > Pseudomonadati > Planctomycetota > Planctomycetia > Planctomycetales > Planctomycetaceae > Symmachiella > Symmachiella macrocystis. The sequence continues at coordinate 427,354 of NZ_SJPP01000003.1, read as the reverse complement.
TCGCCGGCCAACTGTAAACGCGTGAATTCATCGTAGGGCATGTCCGCATTGAGGGCTTGAACGACCCAATCGCGATACGGCCAAAAATTGTCGCGCAGTGCGTCCCGTTCAAACCCCGCGCTTTCACCGTAGCGCACCACGTCCAACCAATGCCGCGCCCAACGTTCGCCGTAATGCGGGGAATTCAATAACCGCTCGACTAGTTTCGCGTAGGCGTCCGGCGAGTCATCAGCGACGAAAGCGTCGACTTCTTCCGGCGATGGGGGCAGTCCCAACAGATCAAAGGACAACCGGCGAATCAACGTGCGACGATCAGCCGGCGGCGCGGGAGCGAGGTTTTTCTCCGCCAATTTATTGTGGATGAACTGATCGATCGGGTGACTGCCGTCAGCGTCGGCCAATTTGGGTTTGTTAATCGGTTGCAGGCACCACCAGTCGTAACCCGCGCGGGATGTGGTGGTATAGCGAAAAGGATCGATCGGATCACGGCCCCATTTCGCGCCCCCTTCAATCCACGCTTTGATCAGCGTTTTTTCCTTGTCCGTCAGCGGCTTTTTGGGCGGCATCTCATCGGTCGAGATATAATCCCACAGCAAACTGTCTTCCAGACTGCCGGGAACGATGACCTCGCCGGAATCACCACCGGCCATTGCTGTTTTGGATTGCGCCAGATTCAAGCCCGATTTTGATTCGGTCCCGTTATGGCAATCGAGACAACGGCTCGCGAGTAGCGGGGCGATCTGCCGATCAAAGTCAACCGCCGGAGCCGCATCATCGGCTTGAGCAATGTTCGGAACGATGGCGAACATCAGGATCAGCAGGCACATTGCGACTGCGATTTTACCAAGGTCTTGCGAGCGGATCATACGGCCATCGTGGCTGTGTAAACTGTTCATCGGCTGCCTGAATGACAAGTGAATGAGATCGCGACCCGTTTCGAACACGCTAAATACCAGGATATTCTAGAAAATCGCCAAGCACAACCGGGATCGATTATTGCTGCGTACGATCGGTTAGTATCTCGAACTGATCTTCAGCGGTATACGGTTGGCCGTCTACCAATGCGGTTGCGCGGACCCGTAGTGGTATATTGAACGGCCCCAACTCATTATCCCCAAATTGGATCGGCAGGGAAATCTCGTCGGTGTCTGCCGGTACGGTGACATCATCGGCGGTGATGCCGCGCACATGAGCGGGGATAATCAATTGCAATGTGATCGGACCCGATATCGATTGGCCGCGGCCGATTTTGACCGTCAACGGAGCTGTCCGTCCCCGCGCCGCAAGTACGGACTTGGGTGAGATATCGACGCTCAACTCACCGGTGGCGACCATCATGATGATCTGATCATTGGCGATGTTTGAGGTATAGCAGACCTTGTGCTGGGTCCCGTCGCTGTCGGTGACGACGCCGACAGCCATCACGACGATGCGAGCGGTCCGCGCCGGTTGCATCCAGGGGGCGAGTTTGATGTTGTAGTCGAACTCCGTTTCACCGGCGGGCACTATGATCTCCGGTCCCGTGACCCCTTGTAGATGCCGCACCTGACGGTCCGCTAGGCTGATCGTCAGCGGTCCCTCGAAGCCGCCGCGGTCGAGTGTGTAGTGCCGAAAATAAGTCGCTCCGCGTGAGACGTAATTGGTTTCAAATGCGCCGATGACTTTAAAGGGTGTCGGCATGGCCACGGCGAGCAACAGGTGATCCAACACCGGGGCTTCGGTCGTCGCCGCTTGTCGTTGAATCGTCTGCTGGCCAACCTTGCAGGTGCCGGTGACCGTTAAGCGGTAGGCATCAATTTTCGCCGTGTCGTCCGCTTTGTATTTGACCTGCGTTTCCGACTTGTTGGCGGCTATCGTCGTTTCGGAGACCGTCACCCCCGCTGGTAAATCAGCGAACGATAATTCAATCGGCCCGTCACAACCCCCGCTGCGGGTTGTGGACACTTTGAATTTCAATTCGCTGCCCCGCTTTAAGGTCAGCGCATCGGCCGCGAGTTGCAATTGGAAGTCGGGCGCTGTTTCCATCGGTTGGGCGACATGTAACCGATAGGCGAACCCCGCCCCGCCGCGGCGCGGAGTCCGTTCGCGAATCACCGCCGTGTAGATGCCCTCGGCGGGAAACGTATGGCGCAATTGTGAGTCGGTCTGGTCGGTGGCGAGATTGTCGTTTTCCGCCAACACCGTTCCGTTGCTGGCTTCGAGTGTCAGCACCGAATCGAGCCGTGATCCCAATCGCGAGGCCCGCACATCGAAGAGGAATTCCTGCCCTGGCCCAGCACGAAACGTCCAACGATCCATTTCGCCGGCAGTTTGAATCCGACCATTGAAGACTGCGGGCAACGCCGGCGGTTCAGTAGCAGATTCGTTGGGCTGTTCGAAGAATTCAGGGAGGTCGCTCAATTCGAAAGTGATCGGGTTGGTGGTTTTGCCGTCACTCGCAAATTGATGTGTGTAAGTCGAATCGGTTGTGGTGGGCATTTGCAACGTCGCCATGGGGGCGGCAATGTTCATGCCGTTGAGTTCCACTGATAATGACTCGCCGCGTCGCCCGCCCAAAGGAAAAACGTCGTTGATCACCGGGCCGTCGTTGATTGTCAAACGATAGACGAAGTGTTGCAGTCCGGCGAAATTGATGTCGTGGATTTTGACTTGATACTCGCCGTCACTGGGGGCAATGAATTGCACAAAGGAGTCGGTCCCCTTGCCGTCGACATTTTCAGCGATAGGGCGTCCTGCGAGGCCAATGATTTCTAAACGGGAATCGAGCGGCGAGCCGATTCGTGCTGCCATGACTTCGCAGGTATAACCATGCCCTGCTTTTCCAGCAAAGGTCCAGGTATCGACATCCTCGCGGGGAAAGATACGTCCGTTGATGGTGACGGGAAGTTCGACAGGCGTCGGCAGTGGTTGGCCGTCGATTTCCTGTTCGACAATTTCTGGAAAATCGCCGATGACATATTTCATCGTGGGAATCACCCCTTGCGACGTCCAAACACGATAGCGACGAACTCCCAACGGCGCATCAGGGGCAATGCTGACCGCCCCGGCTTGGTCTTTTGGATAGTCCTCACTATTCGAAGAATACGGTTTGGGAACCAGCGGCCCTTCAAACCATGCCGTATGCGGCGCACGATGCAAAAGCGGCGTCGCTTTCACGCCCAGGCCCAACATTTCAAACGGACAAACTTCATGCAAATAATGCCCCCCCACATGAAACGCCACCGACGTCCCGCGTTGTCCCCCCGCGGGGAAGATGTAGGAGACGGAGGGGGGATTGGCCTGTAAAAGAGTAGGCAGTAGGCAGTAGACAGTGAGAAGAAGGGTTAGTGGCCAGTGGCCGGTGGTCAGTGGCCAGACTTTTAAGGTCCGCTTTAGAGCATTGGGGAGGAGGAATAAAAAAGTCATAGGATCTGTGGTTTCGTTTTTTTTGCCAAGGATCTTGTTAGGCCATTCATGATCCGGCCGACTTCATCTGATTGGGTGAGTAGCTGATCCAGCAGTTCGTTTTGTAGATATCCCAGTCGTTGAGTAATGATCAGTTGTGTTTCGACTTCGCAGAGTGAGCCCTTGGCAATCGAGAGAAAATGAATGAACTCATTTGTCGATTTTCTCCCTTGTCCTTCAGCGATATTAGATGGTACCGAGACTACGGCTCGCCGCAATTGTTGTGTGAGACCAAATCGTTCATCTGCCGGGAAAGTCGAAGTCGCGCGATAGACAGCCTCTACGACGTCCATAGCTTTCTGCCAAGCCACCAATTCACGATAATGCCGAACAGCAGTGATGCGTCACCTTCTTTCCGGCCACTAGCCACTCGCCACCGGCCACTAGCGAGCTCTACGAAAACAACTCCCCAATCACCTTCCCCCCGTGTGGAACAATCGGCATGGGGCGGCCTTCGGGGGTGTGGAAGATCGTCTCTGGGGAGATGCCCAGGCTGTGATAGATTGTGGCTGCGAGGTCTTTGGGGCCGTAGGGGTTGGTGACGGGGCGTTCGGCGCGGGGGCCGGAATCGCCGACGACGATGCCGTTGGTCATGCCTCCGCCACCCATGGCCAGGGAGGTGCTGGGGCCCCAGTGGTCGCGGCCGGCATCTTTATTAATCCGCGGCGTGCGGCCGAATTCGCCTGTGACGAGCACGAATGTATTTTCTAACATCCCACGATCCGACAGATCCCTAAACAGCGTCGACATTCCCGTATCGAGCTTGGGCAACAACCGGTTTTTTAGCATATGGAAATTGTCGTTGTGCGTATCCCAATCGCTGTGATGCACCAGCACGCAACGCACCCCCGCTTCAACCAGCCGTCTGGCCATCAGACAAGATTGGCCCAGCGTGTGCCGACCGTATTCGTCACGGAGTTTTTTAGATTCATCGCCGATGTCGAAGGCACGTTTGGTTTCCGGCGAGGTCATCAAATCAAATGCTCGTTGTTGGAATGTGCTTAAAGCGCGGGCGGACTGATTGGCGGCAACTTCGGCCGAGGATTGATAACGATCCACCGTTGCCAGCAGATCGCGGCGGTGTCCTAATCGCGAGGCGGGGACGGTGAGCGGGGGCGCCAAATCGCGGACGGCAAAGTTCGGCGTGTTGGGATCGGCCGCTACGGTGAACGGGTCGGCATCGGAACCCAAAAACGCGCCGCCGCCACTGTTGTGCATTTTGGGCAAAGCGACATAAGCGGGAACCGAGCCGCGGGGACCGAGCTTCTTGGCAATCACCGAGCCGTGCGAGGGCTTTTCATTGTTTGGCTTGAGTTTGGAATCAAACGCCGGTGTCGGGTGGTAGCCGGTGAGAATGAAATGGTCGGCATGTCCATGGCTGGAGTTGCGATGCGCGAAACTGCGGACGAGGGAAAATTTGTCCATCTGCTGGGCGAGATGAGGCAGATGTTCGCAGAGCTGAATGCCCGGCACGCTGGTCGCGATGGGATCGAATTCGCCGCGAAATTCGGCGGGCGCATTGGGCTTCATGTCCCAGGTGTCGATTGTGCTAATTCCACCTTGCAGGAACAGAATGATCAACGAAATGTCATCGGTCGATTTTCCCTGTTCTGCGGCGGCCGCTTGGAGCTGCAACATCTGCGGCATCGACAAGCCAGCGCCAAACATCCCGGCGGCGCCGATCGTCAACATATCCCGCCGACGAACCCCATCGCAAAATCGTGATCGACCCATCCCAAACGCCTCCAGCAAACGCTGTATTGTATTATTTCTGGCCACCGGCCATTCACCACTGATTAGTCAATGGTTGAACAAAAACTCCATCGAATTCAACATGCTCCAAGCAATATCCTCAGCTGCCTGTTGCCGCGCGGGGCCTTGTTTGCCCTGCAAGTGCTCCATCAACTTGGCTTGTTCCGCCTCAGTCGGGGGGCGGCTGAAACAGGCCAGTGACAATTCGTTGATAAACGTCTCGTCATCCGTACCGCTCCGTAGCATACCAGCGATACGGCCCCCTTGGTGGGAGAGTTTTTCCTGGATCTCGGGTGAGTTCAAAACGTGTAGCACTTGCCCCACGGTCGGCGCCGCGGTCCGTTCGCAACTGCAGGCGGTTGCACGCACTGGTCGACCGAATGTTTTGAGGAAATAGTGCGGAACTTGGCTGTCCCACAATTGAATCGCGCGATAACCGGCAGCGACTCCGGCAAACTTTTCAGGCACGCCGGTGACCTGTACCACGGCATCCAACAAGACTTCGGCATCGATGCGTTTGAACAAGAATCGTGAATAGTTTTGTTCATCCCGCCAGTTGGTTTTATTGACCGTCGATGCGCGTTGATAGGCGGCTGAGGCGGTGATGGTGCGGATCAGGTGCTGATAGTCGTAACCGTTCTCAACAAACTCGCGTGCGAGAGCATCGAGCAATTGCGGATTTGACGGAGGATTCGTCAGACGGAAATCATCGATCGGTTCCACCAACCCTCGCCCCAGGAAATGCGCCCAGGCACGATTCGCAATATTACGGGCGAACCACGGGTTCTCAGCGTCGGTCAGCCAATCAGCGAGTCGTTCGCGGCGGTCTCCGGTGGTGGATTGTTTGGGGTAGGGCGTGGCGAGTGGATAGGCGAAGATTTCTTGGTTGGTGCGGGGATGCACCGATTTTTCTTGCCCACTGCTGGTCAGCAGTTCTCCCAGATTGGAAGCTTGAAACGTTGGCTGCGTGAAGAACGCGTGCATGCCGTAATAGTCTGTCTGACTCCAGCGGTCTTGCGGATGGTGGTGGCACTGTGCACATTCAATACGGACACCTAAAAAGACTTGCGAAAATGTCGCCGCCCGCTTGTGCGCATCTCCGGCGACCTTATAGAAGTGCGCTGCCGGCGCTTCGGTCATGGGACCGGCGGCTGTCACTAATTCAGCGGCAAAGGCATCCATCGGTTTGTTGTCGCGGAAGGTATCGCGAATCCAACGGTAATAGGCATAAGCCCCCTTATGCCCCAAAGCCAAACGATTAACACGTAATAAGTCCGACCATTTCAGCGCCTGGTAATCGGCGTATTCGGGACGCGCGAGTAATGCGTCCACCAGAAGTGCGCGGCGATTGGGACGCGAATCGGACAGAAACTCGCGGGATTCAGCTGGTGTCGGCAAGGTGCCGATGACGTCCAGATAGACCCGCCGCAGATATGTAGCATCATCCGCCGGACCGGCCGGTACAATATTCAGTTTCCGCAGCTTGTCGTTAATGAGTGGATCGATGAAGTTCGATTCAGTGACAGCGGGGTAATCGGTGATGGTTTCGCTACGAGGAATCAACGAACGGAAGACATCAACAGCGCCCATGTAACTGGCCATGACGGTTACGTCGCCGGGGGAGTCACCAGCGGTCACCAGTCCAAACTCGTCGACCTTGCCCAGCGCGTCGTTGTTCGATTGAAACTGTGCGTGAGCGGTCACGTCGACTTCGTGGCCATCGGTATAAGTTGCTACAACACGCAGTTGTTGTTGCGCCTGCATGGTCAATTGACGCTCAATGGGAGAAACGGTGATTTTGGCAACGGTTGCCGCATCGTCGTTGCCAAAGGGCGTGCCGGCGTCGATCCAATTGCGGAGCGTGCGATAATCGCCCGAGCCTTTGCGGAGACGAATTCCGCCGCCGTGCGGCACGCCACCGCTGGCTTTGGTGAGCATCAAACTGGTCTCAGGCATGGTCGTGCTCACGCGGCGACCTCGGTTTTCTTTCGTCAGCGCTGCAAAGTCTTCTTCGGGCTGAAATCCAAACACCGAAAGTTTGAAGCCGTTTTGCCCTTCTGCTTTGCCGTGACAACCAGACGTATTGCAACCGTAGCGAGTGAGCAGCGGGACGATGTCGTTTTCGAAATGGAACAGCTGCGGCACTTGAGAGGCATGTATCGTGACCGGGACGTGGAACGTTTTCTCGGCGACGGTTACAACGACTTCCGTTTGCCCATCCGCCATGCCGCGGACCACGCCGTTGGGGGCGACATTGGCAACCGAAGCGTCGAGCACGGCAAAATGCGCATCGCGGGTGACGTCGATTTTTTGGCCGTTGGCTGTGGTTCCATCGACAATCAGGACCGTGCGCGCACGCGGCCCTTCAAGCACGATCTGTTGGGGGGCGACTGCCAGATGGGACAACGTCCCTAGAGTCTCGGGCGAATGGTCCGCGTGTAAAATGCCGGGCACAGCGGCCAGGGCAATCACACTGAGCAAAAAGACAATCCCGCGCACGATGTTCGTTTCCCTTTGGCAAAGCAGATGCTCTACGGGCTAGTCAAACGCACCGAGCGCCAACTATTTGCCGCTGAGAGGCAGGAACACATCAATGTTTATTAGTATGTAACGTAAGTGCTTTGCTGCCTTGCGCCAAGGGAAATCATTCGACAGCCGAGGCGGACCGGTATCCCTGCGGGGAAGTTTTTTAGGGCTACTGGACGAAATCTTATGAAATCAGTCCGCCGGCGCCGACCATTGGCCGTTCCACCCGGTCTTCAGTTCGTCTAAGAATTGCTCCCATTCTTTCCGCGTACGGGTGTCCGGAAAGGGTTCCGGAGCAATGGCTTTGGGGGAGTTCCAGACTATTTCGAACCGGCCTTTGTCATTGACTTGGCCGATTAGAAACGGCTGCCATGTATGCCCGGTTTCGGGGTCGATGCGAACTTCCCCTTCGGGAGCAGCCAGACTTTGCTCGAGCATAGCAGCGCGGATTACAGCGACATCGGTGGTTCCTGCTTGTTCCACGGCTTTTGCCCAGAGGAAGATGCTGAAATAACCGGTCTCCATCGGATCGGAAATCAGTCGTGTCGCGTTGTATTTCTTTTGGAACTTGGCGACGAATTCCTCATTCGCCGGTGTGTCCAGCGAGTGGAAATAGTTCCAAGCGGCGAAGTCCCCCTCCATCTCGCTGGTGTTGAGGGCGCGGAGTTCCGGTTCAGCGATGCTAAACGAAATGGTCGGCACGTCCTCCGAGTGGATGCCCGCAATACGCAATGCATGGAAGAAGTGGACGTTGCTTTCACCGTTGATCATATTCAAAATAACATCGGCCTTGGATTCGGCAATTTGCGAAGCGATCTCGCTAAACTCCGAATGCCCCAGCGGAACGTAGGCTTCGCCGACCGGTTCGAGTCCCATCTCCTGCAACTCATCGGTCACGATTGCGCCGGCGGCGCGGGGGAAGACATAATCAGACCCCACGATAAAGAACCGCCGCCGTTTCTGAAACGCATAGGCCCATTGCACCGCCGGGAGAATTTGCTGGTTCGGGGCGGCGCCGGTGTAGATGATGTTCGGCGATTGCTCCAACCCTTCATATTGCAAGGGATAGATCAATAAGTGGCTGTGTTCTTCAACTACTGATTTGACCTGTTTGCGACTGGAGGAGGTCCAACAGCCAAAAATCGTTACGACTTCATCTTTATTGATCAGCTGTTCGGCCGCTTTTTTAAAAGCCGCATCGTTCGACTCTCCGTCGGCGACCACCGCTTCTACGGGGCGGCCTAGTACACCACCATTGTTATTCAATTCCTCCACAGCCAGCAACATGGCGTCGACGACACCGCTTTCACTGAGCGCCATTGTTCCGGACAGAGAGTGCAGAATCCCGATTTTGATCGGCGGTCCCTCGGGAACCACCGGCGGGACAACGCCCGGCGCTGCGTTGGAATCAATCTCGGTATGTTTGCCCCGCAGTAGAATAAACGGAATACATAACACAGCCACCGTGAGCAGGCTGATAATACTGGCAATCAGAAACTTGCGGCGTCCGGCACCAGCGGGCGGGTCATGGAGTCCAGACCTGAGGGCGGATCGGCTGCCGCTGAGCTGGGACAGTCGTTCCGCGACAGCCAGTGATTCGCGGCTATCAGTCGAACTCTCGAGTAAAATTTGCAGGTCCGTTAGCATTTCCTGGGCGGACTGATAACGGTCGGCGGGATCCTTAGCCATTGCCTGTTCGATGATCCCGCGGCACAGCGGTGGCAAATTATTGGCAAGATCTCCCGGGTCGGGAGTCGGTTCGTTGCACTGCGCGAACATGATTTGCATCACGTCCGTGGAATGTGCATAGGGGGGCGCGCCGGTCAGCAAGTCATAATAGGTCGCCCCCAACGAATAAATGTCGCTCCGCGCATCCACGGTGGAACTGCGACATTGTTCGGGACTCATATAATGCGGCGTACCCAGCACTTGGTTGATTTGTGTCAACGTCGGCGCGGCGCTGTCTTCGATTTTCGCTAATCCAAAATCCGATATCTTCGCCGTTCCGTCGGCGGTGAGCATAATGTTATCCGGTTTGATATCGCGGTGAATCAACCCTTTTTCGTGGGCGGCGACCAAGCCTCGACAAGCATCGGCAATGATTCGTGTGGCCCGTTGCCACGAGATTGTCTTTTCCGAATCGAGCAAGTCCGAGGCGGTCCCCCGGTCCACCAGTTCCATCACCAGATACCAAATGCCGTCCGTTTGGTCGACTTCGAATAGCCCCACCACGTTGGGATGTTGTAGTTGTCCCACTGCCCGTGCCTCTTGCACGAAACGTTTCAGCGCGGTGTCGTCACCCGCTGCTTTGCCCGAGAGAAATTTGATGGCGACTTCGCGACTGATGATCGAGTCATGTGCAGCGTAGACAACGCCCATGCCGCCGCTGCCGATGATTTTCGTAATACGGTATTTGCCCACAAAGGTGCCCACGCGGGCTTGCGGATCGATCGCCGCCTTGTCGTTGGGCGTGGCATTGATTTGCATCGAGCCGTCGTCATCACCGACTATCCCCGAAGAGATTGTCGACTGATACATATCACGATTCGTGCCTGGTTTGGTATCTCCAGCGTCCGGGCTGGGAGCCTCAGCGCTTTGGGAATCACCATCCGCGTCGTTTTCTGGAGGATTCTCTTTTCCGGTCGTATCCATCCTCAAGTCCGCCCTGATGGGGTCTCGGCTTGTTGGCGTCGGGGATCCGCTACCTGAAGCGTCCCCAGTGAAGTCGGACGAAATTCCCAGAAAAACGTGTTTGCGGGACGTTCGCTTACCTAAGACTATACACCGCAACACTCAATCGGGTAGGCGGGCATTCCCATTTTTTACCCGTATAGCCGTTATAATCCGGAAATGACCACGCTGAATTCGACTTGGCACTAGGAATTCTACGAATTCAGCGGCATTTGCCTGGCAAAAATCTCTCGCACCCCGCCCTCGATTTTATTGCATAACAGATTCAAATCTAGGTCGTCTTCGTCGTGGCCGAAAGGTTCTTCGATTGCATGTGCGATGACCGTAACGCCAATCATGAAATAAGCCGCGATCGTTACAATGACCACCGTCGCATCGCCGAACTCCTGCGCCAAACCCCAGGGAAGCGCTATCAGATGTAGAATCACCAGTTGCCGGATGAATCGGCGATAGGAGTTGGCGATAAGTGTATTGCGGATCCGTTCACAAGCGCCGCAGATTTCCAAGAGTTGGCTGGCTTCCAGGTCCAAGATCCGTAGTTCATCGCCGGTGATCAACTCCAATTGATACCATTTGCGAAAACGGTCATACAACAACGACACTAAATAAGTGGGGACGTGGTCCGGATTGTCAGCTGAGGAGGCAAAGCCGGGAACCTGTTTTAGAACGCAACCATCACGCAGATGTTCTTTCAGAGAATAAGGGAAGCCGATGATAATTGATTCGCAGAGTCGTAAGTCGCTCGCCGGCAGTTTGAGGAGGTTCTTGATTTTGACCGCATGATTGCGACTGGTATTGACCAACTGTCCCCACAAGGTGCGGGCTTCCCACCAACGTTCGTAAGCACGATTGGTCCAAAAGACCAAAAACAATCCCAAGACAAGTCCGAATACCTCATGGATTTGCGCCGGTTGGTCCCATTGGTCTTTGAGCGGTGAATGCTCCTTCCACACCGCCAACCCGCTATAGGCCCCCACCAACAATGCGTAGAGCCAGACCTGGCTCAGCACCGGCAAGCCCGCTAGCATACGTAACATGACCGTCCTCGGAGACTGAATGGAACAGTAGGCAATGGTGAGGCACGCAATTCGCAAACGAATGTCGAATTCTGCCTACACAGCATAGAAACTCCGCTCCGTATTTCAACCACATCACAAGCGCATGCAGTGCGGTTGGCATGGGTTTCATGGAACCGCTCGCCTCACCGGTCCTCTCAAATAAGCCATGGGTTGTCGCAAGTGTCTTGATGAAAACCGCGCGAACGATAAAGATGGGTTGTCGTTCGTTGTTAAAACGCAGGTGTTCCAAATTCTTGATGTCGAGGCGAGACTCTCAGTTGTCAGTAGCTGCTCAAAGTGCATCGTCAATTCGAACAACGACTAGGTACAGCACAGTTGCTCATTAAAATATCTCTCAACGCATGAAGTGGAGACGGACATGCAACAAGGCCTGACGCGTGAGTTGTCGGCAGAATTTATCGGGACGTTCATTTTGATCGTCTTTGGCGTGGGCGTGAACGCGCAGGTGACGTTGGGCGGATCGCAATTCGGCGACTTTTTTTCCATCAACGTCGGTTGGGGACTCGCAGTCACGATGGGGGTCTATGTGGCGGGCGGGGTTTCTGGAGCGCATCTCAACCCAGCGGTGACGCTGGCTTTGGCATGCCATCGGGGCTTTGCCTGGAATAAAGTTCTGCCGTATATGGTGGCGCAGGTCGCCGGCGCTTTTGTCGCTTCGGCATTGATATTCGCCACATACCATGAAGCGATCGATCATTTTGACGGCGGCGTACGACAAATTCCGGGACCGACTGCCGAGCATGCCACGGCTGGGATTTGGGCCACCTACCCACAAGAATACTTGAGCAACTTCCCCGGCGGCTTTGTCGATCAGGTCGTGGGGACGGCGCTTTTATTGTTATTGATCTTTGCCATCTCGGATGAGAAAAACGTCGCCCCAAAAATGAATTTCGCGCCGGTCGTTGTCGGGATGGCCGTGTTTTTAATCGGTATGACCTTTGGAATCAATTGCGGGTACGCAATCAATCCAGCACGCGATTTCGGCCCGCGGTTGTTTACCGCTGTAGCTGGTTGGGGCAGCGGAGTCTTCTCCGCGCACGATTACTTCTTCTGGGTTCCGATCGTCGGACCACTAGTAGGAGGCGTGATTGGCGGATGGGTCTACGATGCCTTCATTACCAAACACCACGCACCCACTGAGCCGGTCGTCTGACGCGTTCCTGTTCGTGGTTCTTCTCATTACAAACAAAAATCATGACTCCCCGCCGCATCACGATCTTGCTCATTCGTCTTGCAGAAAGCGAAGCTCTATATGAAATGTTTCCGTCTGATTTTTCCATTGGTTCTGTTTTTTATTGCGCTCTTTTTCACGTCAGAATTACAGGCTGCTGAGAAGGATGCGCCTGCTCAGTGGTCCGCCGGATTCGCAAAGGTGGTGATTACACCCGAGGAACCCCAGTTTCTTTCCGGTTATGGCGGACGGAACAAACCGGTTGAAGGCAAGGTCAGCGACCTGTTCGCTCGCGCAATCGCACTGCGGTCTCCGGGGGGAAAGACAGCGGTGATGGTTTCGACCGATTTGATCGGGATCCCCGCAAAAATGGCCCAAATCGTTTGCGACGCTGTGCAAGAGCAGCACGGTTTGACTCGGGCGGACATCATGCTGACATGTTCGCACACACATTGTGGGCCGGCGCTGGATGACGAACTGAGCTACATGATGAACATCCCGGATGCGGAGTGGGACAAAATTCGCAAATACCAATTGGTGTTGAATGAAAAATTAATTCGCGTGATTTCCGCAGCAATCGTCGATTTGCAACCCTCGGTTTTGGAGACCGACATTGGTAAAGCGGAATTTGCTGTAAACCGCCGTCCGCCGATTGGTGTTGGTCCCATCGACCACGAAGTCCCGGTGCTGCGCATCACGTCGCCCGATGGAAAGCAGATCCGCGGTATCGTGTTTGGTTATGCCTGCCATTGCACAGTGATGAGTTTCTATCAGTGGTGGGGCGATTACGCTGGTGAAGCCAGCCAGTTTTTAGAAGAGCGACATCCCGGTGCGACGGCACTGTTTTTTGCGGGTTGCGGCGCCGACCAAAATCCGTTGCCGCGACGCAAATTAGAACTGGGAGTCAAATACGGCCGCATGCTGGCCACCGGCGTAGAGGAAGTGTTCGATGGGAAAATGATGCCCGTAGGACCGGAACTTTCGACAGCGTTCCGTCGCGTTGATCTGGAATTCCAACAGATTCCTTCCAGTGAAGAACTTCAGGCGGATTTGAAAAGCACAAGCGCCTATACCGTTCGCCGTGCGCAGCGGTTGTTAGATCGTCTGAAGCAAGAAGGGTCGCTGTCAGCAACGTACCCCTATCCCGTGCAAGTGTGGAAATTGGGGACCGAATTGACGTGGGTGGCGCTTGGCGGCGAAGTTGTGGTTGATTATTCCCTGCGATTGAAAAACGAGCTGGGCCAAGGCAAGACGTGGGTTACCGGTTACGCCAACGATGTGATGTGTTACATCCCCTCGGAACGCGTGCTCGAGGAAGGTGGCTATGAAGGGGCAAGTTCCATGATTCCCTACCAGCAACCCAGTTCCTGGAAATCGGGATTGGAAACGCGGATTGTCGACACCGTACAGGCACTGGTCAAAGAGACTGCGAAGCCCCAGGCAGAGTAACAGGTGTATCGTCGCGGCGCGGATCCGTAGAGCGAGCGATGGCAACGCGGTCTCTGCCCGATTCCTTGGCGTAGTACAGCGCGCCGTCAGCGGCTGCGATCAATTGATTAACGTCCTCTGCGTGTTTGGGCAGTGTGGCGACGCCGATACTCACCGTGGTGGGAATCGTGGCACCGGCGAAAACGAACGTATGATCGCTGATCGCTGTGCGGATCACTTCAGCCATCCGCGCTGCGCCAGTTTCATTGACTCCCGGCAACAGTACGGCGAATTCCTCACCTCCATACCGCGCAGCCAGAACACGGTCCTGGGTGCGCAGACGCTCTAGCGAAGCGAGGACTGTTTGTGCCGCCGAACGCAAAACGTGGTCACCAACCAGGTGGCCAAATTTGTCGTTGATTACCTTAAACCGGTCGATGTCGAGCAGTAGCAGTGAACAATAACCATCCGTCTCATTTGCTGAGCGAACTTCGTTTTTGATGGCTTCGTCGAAGCTGGCGCGATTAGCCATGCCGGTCAAACCGTCGGTCCGCGCCCTTTGTTCCACCTGGGCATGCTGTAGTGCATTGAGAATCGTGCCGGCTAAGTAGTCGGCCGCCCACATGGCGAGTTCGAGGTCAGCGTCGTGAAATTTGTCAGACGAGTCGCGTGACAAGCAGATCGCGCCCACGGTAGCGCCTTTACGAACCAGCGGAACGGCCAGGGCGTGCGTCAAGAAGCTGCGGATGCCATGTCGCAAGAGGTCGGTGCGGTTGAAAACCTGCGTCGTCAACGTGGAATGCGCCTGAGCAGCGATGGCATCCTCGGCTTGGCACAATTGCCGTTCGACATTGGGATTGGGCACAGTGCCGCAACGCACGAATGAATTTCGAGAGACTCCTTCGGCCGTTGTGGAAATATACAACACCGCTCGGTTGGCCGCCGTTTTTCCCCTCAAAGCCGTCATGAATTCCTGGATCATATCGACGGGGGATTCAAAACGGGTGTCAGTGATTGCGCGGAGTTCTAGAATATCGTTCGTGCGGGTCAGTTCGTGCCGTTGCGATTCGAGTGCGAGTGCGGCGCGACGCAGTTCGCTGATACGTTGGACCAATTGTTTCAACAGCGCGAAATGCCGTTGATCGGCCGTTTCGGCGTGAAACATATGTGTGGCGATAACTAGGCCGGATAATGCATCCTCTGATTCGATACCGATGATGAATAGCCGGTGGATATGGCGGCGATCCGCGACCGTCAAGCTTCCCGCCAGACAGCTGGTTCGAAATTCTTGCCCTTCAAGAATGAATGGTTCACCCCCCGCAGCGCGAGCCAGGATTTCAGGATCGACGATTAACGCTTTGCGCGCTTCACGCGACAACCCGCGGCTTTGACCGACGGAAATATTCTTGTCCGAGATCTCCAACGATACGGCGAACCCACGATCCGTGTTCGGGATCAGATTGTTCAGCAGCACCCGAATGGCGCGATCAACATCGGTCTCACTCACAAATTCCCGCAGCAGCCGGTTTTCCAAGCGGGTGATTCGGTGATCTTTTTGGATGTTATCCAGTTCCGAACGGATTTCGTGGAACGCGGATGCCGTTTCATCCTGGTTGGCACGTGTCCGCTGCAGATAGACGACGTATTGCAGGATGCAAATCACCCCCAGCGCCGTTACGCCCCAGCCACCAAACGCAGCATGCGCAACGCCGGGAATTGCATCCCAGTTAACAAACGAGATTAACGGCACGACGTGTCCCTCAGGCCGATTGTAAAGTGAGTCAAACTTGATACGTCCCTGTGAACAAGGTTTGCAGCTTCGTAGCCCAAAGGCGCGAGAGCTGCGCGTCTGTGTTCTATGGCATCCGCTAATAATTGCGGATGAAAATCCGTTTCAAATTTTGATTTTCAGGCTCTGGTCCGGCATTCGTCGCCGCACCCGCCTCTAGTAAAAACTTAGCATAAGAATCGGTTCGATGAGGGCGAGTTTCATCTGTCCTTGGGGCAATTCCGATTACATCAACAAACGCGGGTGTCTGGGAACGTAATTTGATGACGAAGTACCACAACCACGGTGGGTATATCCCTACGGCAGTGTTGCGGATTCGCAACATTTTGCCGAGGAAAGCGATGTTCATCCGCCCCCCAGCAAGATTGCGTTGCGTTACTACAACACGATCCGCGGCTGTGTTAAGGTAAGACATCGAATTGGCCGCATGAAAAACCAAGGCAAGGAGAATCTGGGGTGCGCAAAAAAAAGACAATTTTGTCGAGACTTGTACTCTTAGCGACCCTCGCGATGAGTTGTCTTTGTTTGTGCGATGTGCCACTACAGGCGGCGAATCGCCCGAATATCGTCGTGATCCTGGTTGATGATCTTGGTTACGGCGACCTGTCAAGTTACGGTGCAACTGACATGCAAACGCCCCATGTCGATCAGCTGATGCGGGCCGGCATGCGGATGGATTATTTTTACGCAAATTGCCCCGTCTGTTCGCCGACACGCGCGGCGTTGTTGTCGGGGCGGTATCAAGAACTGGTCGGTGTGCCCGGTGTGATTCGCACGCATCCGGAAAATAGCTGGGGATATCTGGCCCCCGACGCCGTCTTGCTTCCGCAAATCCTCAAACCGGCTGGATATCATTCGGCAATCATTGGCAAATGGCATTTGGGACTGGAACCGGAAAACCATCCGAATGCGCGCGGCTTTGATTTCTTTCACGGTTTTCTGGGCGACATGATGGACGACTATTACCATCACCGCCGTCACGATCAGAACTACATGCGACGAAATACCGAAACGATCGACCCCAGTGGACACGCCACCGATTTGTTCACTGCCTGGGCGGTCGATTACATTCGCGACCGTAAGCAACGTGACGCACCGTTTTTTCTCTATCTCGCCTACAATGCGCCGCACACGCCAGTCCAGCCGCCCGAAGATTGGTTAAAAAAAGTGCTCGCCCGCGAACCGGGAATCAATAAGCAACGGGCGGCACTCGTGGCATTGATCGAACATTTGGACGACGGCATTGGCCAAGTCGTTGCCGCACTCAAGGAAACCGGTGCGTTGGAGAATACGCTGCTCATTTTCACCAGCGACAACGGCGGCTATTTAAAGGTCGGCGCCAGCAACGGCGCTTTGCGGGGCAGCAAACAGGAAATGTACGAAGGGGGCCTCCGCGTCCCCATGTGCGCCGTCTGGCCGGGCGAAATTGCACCGGGAAGCCGCTCGGATCATATTGCATTGACCATGGATCTGTTCCCTACCGTCGCCGCTGCCGCCGGTGCGAAGATCGATCATGAAATCGACGGACTGAGCATTCTGCCGGTCCTGCGGGGCGAGTCCGTGCCGCAATTTGAACGCGACCTCTTCTTTACCCGCCGCGAAGGGGGCCGGACTTACGGTGGGAAAACAATCGATGCCGTGCGCAGCGGCGACTGGAAGTTGTTACAAAACAGTCCCTATGAACCGCTGGAACTCTACAACCTCAAAGACGATCCACTGGAACAACACAATCTGATCGAGCAGCGTCCTAAGATCAGACAACGTCTGTCAGCCGCTCAACGGCGACAAATCCAACGCGGCGGTCGCGTACCGTGGCAGCGTCCTTAATCTCTTAAAATCAGTCGACCTCCAAAACAACCTGTCGTTACATTCATCAATTGGAACTCGCACAATCATGAAAATACTTCTCCCCCTTGCTGCCGTTTGTCTCATCACAGCCTCCATGGCTGCCGCCGCTGAAGAGGAGTACAAACTCGGACCCGATTCAATGGTCCAAGAGGGCGTGCCGCAAGGAACCGTCACCAAAGGGACCTGGACCAGCGATAAGGTGTTCCCCGGGACCGTCCGCGACTATTGGATCTATGTCCCAAAACAATACGACCCGCAAAAGCCGGCCTGTGTAATGGTCTTTCAGGACGGCAAGTGGTACGTGAATACCGAACAGCAATTTCGCGTCCCGACCGTATTCGACAATTTGATTCACAAAGGCGAAATGCCCGTCACGATCGGCATCTTTCTCAATCCCGGCACCTTCCCGGCCGCGAAACCGGAGGGAAAACCTAAGTCGAACCGCAGCTTCGAATACGACACGCTCAGTGATCAATACGCACGATTCTTGCTGGAAGAAATCCTCCCCGCTGTTGGCAAAGATTACAATTTGACGGATGATCCCAACGGCCGAGCGATCGGTGGTATCAGTTCCGGCGGCATTTGTGCCTGGACGGTCGCTTGGGAGCGGCCCGACGCATTCCGCAAAGTGCTCAGCCATGTCGGCAGCTTCACCAATATCCGTGGTGGCCACGACTACCAAGCCCAGATCCGCAAAACCGATCCTAAACCGATTCGCATCTTCATGCAGGACGGCGAAAAAGATCTCGACAACATTCACGGAAATTGGCCTCTCGCTAACCAACAGCTGGCCAAGTCATTGGCCTTCAAAGAGTACGACTACAAATTCGTCTACGGTACCGGCGCCCACAACGGGATTCACGGTGGCGCCATCCTGCCGGAATCGTTGCGCTGGTTGTGGCGGGATTATCCGGTGAAATAATCAAGGTTCATCGGCTTACGTGAGGTGTTGGTCGCCACAGCTGGCTTGTCCAGCAGTGTGTCTATCGGCCGCACCGTTAGCACTCGCGCTCTTTTTCAACAGACGAATCCCTTGCGCAACAAACCCAACGCTTTGCCCGCCTGATTCTAGAGATGGACACCCTGATGCACCACTTATTCCGTTTGTCAGTCCTGTTCTGTTTGGCCGTACTCCTGGGGCGTACTGCTCTTGCCGACGGCGTGCGCGACAACGACCCGACGACCGTGCGCCCCGTGCCGCGACCCGGCATTGAGGTCTCCGACGACGACCGGCAGCACTTGAAGGCGGGGCTCACTGAACTGAATTCGCTAATCGAACAACTCAAGGGGAAAAAAGATCCGCTCGCCCTCGAATTGTTGCCCGATGTCGAGATCTATCACCGTGCCGTGAGCGATGCGCTGACCTACAACGAATTCTTCGCCCCCGGCGACATCGCGGCCGCCAAAGAATTGTTGGTCACCGGAACTGAACGGGCGATGCAATTGCTCAAAGGCAACGCCCCCTGGACGACGCAAACCGGACTGGTCGTCCGTGGATATCGGTCGCGGATCGACCATAGCGCTCAGCCGTATGGATTGGTGATTCCTGAGAATTACGGATTTCCCGATGGTGAGTCGCGGAGGCTGGACTTGTGGTTTCATGGTCGCGGCGAAACGCTCAGTGAAGTCAATTTCATCAATCAACGCTCGAAACGCGTCGGCAATATCTCACCCGCCGATACGATTGTTCTGCATCCCTACGGCCGGTATAGCAATGCGTTCAAATTCGCCGGCGAAATCGATGTCCTGGAAGCACTGGACCACGCCTGCAAGCATTATCGGGTCGACGACGATCGTATCGCCGCTCGAGGTTTCTCGATGGGGGGCGCCGCTGCATGGCAATTTGCGGTGCACTACCCCGACCGGTGGTTCGCCGCCAATCCCGGAGCAGGATTTTCGGAAACGCCGGAGTTTTTGAAGTTCTTTCAAAAAGAAACTCTCAATCCGACTGACTACGAACGCCTGTTGTGGCACTATTACGACTGCACGGACAATGCCGTGAATCTGTATCAATGTCCGACAATCGCTTACAGCGGGGAATTGGATATCCAAAAACAAGCCGCCGATATTATGCAGACTGCCCTGAAAGCCGAGCATATCGATCTGGTGCACATCATCGGCCCGCAGACGAAACACCGCATTCATCCCGATTCCTTGCGAGAAATCGAAACCCGCCTCGCCGCACTCGCTGCCCGTGGTCGTGAGTGGATACCGCGCGAAATCCATTTTGTCACCTACACACTCAAATACAACAAAACGAATTGGGTGACGATCGACGGATTGGGAGAGCATTGGCAACAGGCCCGTGTCGATGCGAAGATCTTGGGCGATAAGTCGCTGCAGGTCAAAACAAAAAATGTCAACGACATCAGTTTCCACATGCCGTCAGGTTGGTGCCCGTTCGATATCCGTCGGCCGGTTGAAATCGAAATCGACGACCAACTGATCGATGCCCCATCTCCTCGTTCAGACCGTTCCTGGGACTGTTCGCTCTATCGACAAGAGGACGGGACCTGGAAGCTCGGCACACGCGTCACGGAAGGCCTGCACAAAAAACATGACCTGCAAGGGCCGATCGACGATGCCTTTTTGGATTCATTCATTTTTGTAACTCCCACCGGCCAGGGCAGCCACCCGGATGTCAATAAGTGGGTCCAACAGGAATTCGACCACGCGGTCAAACATTGGCGACTGCAATTCCGTGGACATGCCCGTGTGAAAAAAGATACGGCGATCAGCGACGAGGACATCGCCAGCGCAAATCTAGTCCTGTGGGGTGATCCGAGTAGCAATGCTGTGCTCGCGAAAATCGCCGACAAGCTGCCGATCAGCTGGGATGAAAAATCAGTGGCCGTCGGAGAGCACACCTATCCAGCGGGATCGCACGTACCGGTGCTGATTTTCCCCAGTCCGCTCAATCCCGAGAAGTACATCGTGCTCAACAGCGGCTTCACGTACCGCGAATACGATTACCTCAACAACGCCCGGCAAGTCCCCAAACTCCCCGACTGGGCCATTATCGACCTCCGCACCCCACCCAATAGCCAATACCCGGGGAAAGTAGTCCAGGCGGATTTCTTTGATGAGTCGTGGCGGTTGAAGCCGGCAGAATAGGGCCGTCATGGAAACGCAGCCGGATGTGTCGCGATGCACCCAGCATTTGGGGTCAATCTTCGAGCGACGAGATGCGTTCGATGGCATCACCCAACAATGCGCACAGCTCGGCGCGGTCGATTAGGTTGCGGGCTTTGCTTTCGCTGACCCAGCGGCGGCGGCGGATGTGTTGTTCGTCCCACTCGTCATCCACGCTGCTGACTTGCATGAGCACGACGGTCACGTTTAACTCCAGGCCCCATTTGCTGTACTCATAGCTGCCGACCGGGTCGCCGATGATCTCGCCGTGTAGGCCCGCTTCTTCATGGGATTCTTTGAGCGCTGTCTCTAGATAGGTCTCGCCGGGGTCGATCATCCCTTTGGGGAAACCCCATTTTTGTTTGCGGGCCGATGTGATTAAGCAAAACTCAAGCTTGCCTTTTCGCTTACGAAAAGGAATGGCACCGGCTTGTTCGATCACCTGTTGAGATTGTGACGCCATCGATTGTGCTCCTTGCGTGTTCAGTCGGCCATCCTGATTCGCAATCGCAAACCTTGGCCATCCGATGAGTATTCGCTCCGTCGGTTTGAATTGTAAGTTTCATAGCACACTTTGTGCAAACCGAATCTGATGTTTTTGTGATCGCGACTTCGTTGTCGCTCAGCATGAAGGTGGCCTGCAATCGGATCGATTGATGAAATACGAATCGCTTGTTCATCGCCGTGCGCCGATTGCATTTGGTCGTCGGCCAGGATAGTTTGGAATTTGCAATTGTTGCTGATGCCTTTCACGTCAGGGCGATCTTGGAAACGTGATTCGCTTTTATCCGCGCTAACATTTTGATCAACACAACAAAGGAACAGCCATGGCCGACCAGCAGCCGCGACGACAGTTCATGCAGAACGTGGGTGCCGCTTCGGCCGGTTTGATGGCGGCCGGTTATACTGCGACCGCGCGCGGCTACGCTGCCAACGAAACCATTTACGTGGGAGCCATCGGCACCGGCGGCCGCTGCCGACAATTGCTGGGAACGCTGGGCGAGATTCCCGGTGTGAAGATCGTCGCCGTCTGCGACATTTGGGATGACAACCTACAAAAAGGCCGCGCAATGGCCGACCCCAAAGCGGCGACGACCAAGGATTACCACGAACTGCTGGCTCGTAAAGACATCGATGCAGTCGTTATCGGCACCCCCGACCATTGGCACGTGCCGATTACCATTGATGCCTGTCGAGCAGGCAAAGACGTCTATGTCGAAAAACCGCTCACACACGATCTCTCCGAAGGCCCGCCGGTGATTGCGGCGCAAAATGAACACAAACGCATCGTGCAAGTCGGCATGCAACAACGGAGCATGCCGCACCTGATTGAAGCCAATAAGATCATCCGCTCCGGCGAACTGGGAGAAATCCGCAAAGTGCACCTGACCTGGAATCGCAATTCGCCGCGAGCGCAAAAGAAGAACTATGGCATCGATCCCAAATCAGTCGACTGGAAACGATTCTTGGGAAATGCGCCGGAGCAACCGTACGATGAATACCGTTTTCGGCATTGGCGTTGGTTCTGGGATTTCGGCGGCGGGATCTTTACCGATCTGATGGTGCACTACGTCGATGTCGCGCACTGGTTCTTGGATTTGGACCATCCGCAGATGGCAACCAGCATTGGCGATCATTTCATGGCGAAAGACGTCTGGCAGACACCCGATACAGTGCAGACGTTAATGCGTTATCCCCAGCAAGACTTGCAGGTCTATTTCGAAGGGACTTTCGTCAACGCCCGCAATGCCGCCATGATGGAGTACATGGGGACCGATGCGACGCTGTATTGTGACCGCGGCCGTTATGAAATCCACCCCGAGCACAATCGCAAGATTAAATATCGTGAACTGGTGCTCGGCAGCGGATCGCGCGGCAAGGACTTTTACGAAACCCCCAACGGCCGGTTGCTGCATTTGACCAACTGGCTGGAATGCATCCGCAGCCGCAAGACCCCCAACGCCCCCGCCGAAGCAGGCGTCTCCGCAGCAAGCGCAGCACACATGGCCAACCTGGCGCTGCGGGGCGGCAAGGTGCAACATTGGGCGGAGACGTAGATTCTAAAGGATCTGATTTCAATGAATGATCATTGAGCGGTTTGCCCACTTCCCGACGCGCAACCCGCTGTGTGATTAGGCCGACTGACCGGAGTCGTTGTTTTAGCAGGGATGAATAAGCTCAGAGTCAGGCTCAAAAAATACTTGGGCATCTTGGTCTTCTTGACTTTACTTTTTGTTGGACGTGGAGGAATACGGGCTATGGGCGCAATTCAAGGAGATCAACATGCCCAAGATGCCCACCGACTTTTGGGTAACACCTAGTCGAAATGGAATACTGCGAATTGGCCATAGCGGGGCGGAATGAATCACAACAACTCCGCTGGTGATGCAAAAGTGAGTGGGCAGCGTGATGTGAAGGGGGTAGGGTAGGGGAATTCCCAGGAATTCTTTATGAGGAACACACCGACATGCTTCCACCTGCCCTGGAATCTTGGATAATGATTTCACATAGCAAAAACACCGAAGATCTCGCCGATCTTCTCGCCGACGATGTCGTGTTTTACTCTCCGATCGTGCACACCGCTCAGAGTGGAAAGGCGGCGACATTACTTTACCTGACTGCCGCGAGCAAAGTGTTTTTCAATGAGACTTTTACTTACGTCAAGCAGTCCGTCTCGGAGTCCGCTGCGTTTTTAGAATTCACAACCGAGATTGACAACATCTTCGTGAACGGAGTTGACATCATTTCATGGAATGCGGAAGGAAAAATCTGTGAATTCAAGGTAATGATCCGCCCACTCAAAGCCATCAATGTGGTGCATCAAATGATGGGACAAATGTTGGAACGCATGCGCGACGCATCCGGATAGTCCGCTAAGATTTGCGGCGACATGCGTCGACTCACGAGGAGATGAGTCGGCGTCCGTCACCCGATGTGCCTGGAACCGTTTCAGGCTCAACACAAATGAAAAAATCACAGATGATACCGAATCGAGTCCTCATGAGCCTTGCGCGTGACTTGACGCCAAGTGGCTCAGCACGTTTAGATCTTTGTTTGGTCGGCTTGTTTTTGACACCACCTTTGCAGGTAGCCCGTAACCGAGGGAATAGGCATGTCCCGTAGATTAGTCCTCAGTACACTGCTGTTCATTCTCTGTTGTCTTTGTTTCGACGAGACCGCACGCGCAGAACTGCGTGCCGGGGCAGCCCGAGAGAGCATCGTTCCCCCGTTTCCCACCAAGATGGGCGGGTTCTTTGACCGTTTGGAACCGTTCACAGGGGTGCATGACGAGATTTATGCCCGTGCGCTCGTACTGGATAACGGACAGACGCAAGTTTTGATCATCGGTTCGGATCTGATCAACGTCAGTGCCGACATCACCGCCCGCGTGCGTGATAATATCGCACGGGAAACCGGTATTCCGCCGCAAAATATTATGGTCTCCAGCACGCACAATCATTCCTCTCCCTCGGTGAACCGGCCGGGACAAATTGACGATCCCAATGAGAAATCGGCCGCGTTTTTTGTGGAACGGTTTACCAAAGTGGGCCTGGATGCGTTTAATAACCGAGTGACCGCGCGGGCAGGTTTTCACGCAGGGGAACTCAAAGGGGCGACGCGCAATCGCCAGCAGCGCAACGATCTTGTCGATACGCAAGTCGGCGTGCTTCGTGTCGAGGAACGCGAGGGCCGTAAGACAATTGCCACCTTGTTTAACTTCACCGGTCACCCGGTGATCGTCGGCTCGAATAATCTGTTGCTGTCGGGCGAATATCCCGGAGCTGCCCAACGGGCGGTAGAAAACATGCTCGGGGGTGTGGCAATCTTTACCCAAGGTGCCGCAGGAGATGTGACCGTGCACCGCAGTGGCGATCCGTTTATGGAGATCGAACGCTTGGGGCGGACCGTTGCGGGTGAAGTGATCAAAGCCTCTGGGTTTATTCGCGGCGAGGAAGAAATCGAACTAGCCGGAGCGACGACCACATTGAATCTGGCGGCGCGGCAGATCCCTTCGTTGGACGAAACGCAGGCTGCGATCCAGTCAGCCGAAGCAGAGTTAAAAGCGGTAGAGGACACAGCCGCGAACAAGGAATTGCGCGAAGCGATCCGCAACCGGTTGCGGCTGTACAGCATGAATGAACGTTTCGCGAAAGGCTTAGCCGACGGCAGCCTCAAGATGCCCGAGCAGTATCAAGCCGAGGTGCAGGTGTTGCAAATCGGCGATTTGGTGATTGTCTCGATCCCCGGCGAAATTTTTGTGGAATACGCCTTGGAACTCAGGCAGCGGATTAAGCAGTTGTTGGACAAATCAATGGTGCTCGCCGGGTATTCCAACGGCTATTTGGGCTACATCGTGACGCCCCGAGCCGCGGTCACGGGGGGCTACGAAGCCTCGATCTCCCGTGTCCGCCCCAATGCAGGCCGGCAAATGACCGAAGCAGCCATGGAATTGGTCGGCGGTCTGAAACAATCCGAAACACCCTGATTTGGATGGACCTCTAAGAGCCAGGCCGAGTTTACATTGCATTGCTGCCCAGCCTGCATGAGGAAAATTGTACAAAAACGTCCAACCGTCGGCGCCCGCGCGTCGGCGGTTTTTTTGTGCGAATACCCTGGCAGATTTACTGGCCGCAGGGCATTCATTAGGACAGTTGTCCGCATACACCAACCACTTGTGCAGTCGCTACAGGGGTGTACCGGTCGTAGCAAGAACTCCGATTCAGGAGAACTAATTATAACGGTTGTGGAGTTTAGTGGTGGGTAAACGAGGATTTTCGTGCTGCAGGCCGGTGTGCTCACCTTTTCAGGACAAGGAGTGTCCTACATTCGTGTGGACGACACTGAACTCTGCAGGTCGACCCGAGCAATCCAGCTTGCAACAGAATCCCCCCGGGATGGGAAACCCCAGAATTTCACATGTTACCCACACGACTCCTCAATATGGCACCGGAGCAGCGCCGACGACGTGAAGTCGTCACGTGTATGATTGTTCTCGCTGCGATTATCATCGGTGGTACGATTGGGTTCACGTTCACCGAGGAACGGTGGGACATCTGGGACGCGATCTATTTTACATTGATCACAATCACGACGGTCGGCTACGGGGATGAAGGACTTTCTCCCGACGGCAAGAAATTGGCAATTGTTTTGGTGTTGTTTGGAATCGGCACCGCGACTTACACACTCAGCGTGCTTGTTCAATTGGCCGTTGGATATCAGTTTGCCTGGAGGCGAAAGATGCAAAAACAAATCAAGAACCTGGAACAGCATGTTCTGGTCTGTGGCTTCGGTCGATTAGGCAAAGCCGCCTGCGAACGTCTCGAAGAGCTCAAAGCACCATTTGTGGTGGTCGAAGAGGACGAATCGGAATATTTAGCCGCAGCTGCTCAGGGCTACACGGCACTGCAAGGTTGTGCCACAAACGACGATGTTCTGCGTGAAGCCGGAATCGAGAAAGCCAGTGGTGTGATTTGCGGCGTCAATTCCGATGCTCAGAACGTTTTCATAACGCTGAGCGCGCGCGAACTCAATCCCGATTTGTTTATCGTCTGCCGCGCGGATTCCAACGAATCTCATGGGAAATTAAAACGAGCGGGCGCATCGCTCGTCGTCTCCCCGCATTCAACGGCCGCTTCGAATATCGTCAATTCCATGCTTTTTCCGAATCTCGCCAATTTCATGAATAGCTCTCATGAATCGAGCGGAGATTTTGAGCTGAGCGAAATCGAGATCCAAAAGGGCTCAATTTTAATTGGCCGCACGGTAAGCCAATACGGTCAAATCGAGAATTCGATTTCCTTTGTCGCGATTGTCCGAAGTTCAAGTGAAACCAAGATGAAGCCCCACGGCAACGAATCGTTCCAACCAGGTGATGTTGTGATCGTAGCTGGGTATGCTCAAGACTTAGCCCGGATGAAAGAGTTGGCACAAGGCCCTTGTGACACTGCCTTCGCAACAGCGTTCTCTGACGACGGCCTTGCTGATTCACCGACTTCTGATAAAGATCTCGTCAGAGAAGCCCCCGTTTCTACGAATGTTTGATTTCTGGATGACTGGCGACGCAAACGGCAACAGGCTGCGTGAAACCAATTGTCAAAGAACTTCCAACCGTCGGCGTGAAAGCGTCGGCGGTTTTTTCGTGCGCTGTGCGCCTGCCGATTCGCGGGCCGTCTTTGTGCCGCGTTCGCTGCACGGCATATCCTGACCTGCTGGTCCGAAAACACCCGTCTGGGCAGTTTGTAGGAATTGTGCCGTTTTTGATTGCTATGCGGGTTGTCCTGGGGCATAATGGTGACTCGAAATAGGCAAGCGACTCATTTCCAGCACGACATTCGATTCAGAGATTCTTCATCATGAAACAGATTCTTCTTGCCGGTTTGGTCACTCTTGGTTTGGTTTCGTCCGCAGACGCTGGAATGGTTACGCGGTTTACGGTGGTCGATAGTTCGAACACAAGTTGGGTTGCACGCGGATATAAAGATTACATGGTGACCCCTTCAGATGGCTGGACCTTCACCCCGTCGCGGAATTTTGATAACGGAATTGGCTTCGAAATCACCGGACCAGCCCTCAGCGGGACATCAGTCGATCGGTGGTTTTTAAATTTCGCAGCCCCTTTCGACGCTCTGATTGCGCCGGGTGTTTATAACGATTTTCAGCGATTCCCGTTCCAGGACACCGACCGGCCAGGATTGGAGTTCGGCAGCACCGGGCGACTGGATAATACGGCGAGCGGTTTCTTCGAGGTGTTAGAGGTGACATACGGGACGACCGGCGAGGTACTTACATTCGCGGCGAACTTTACGCACTACGGCGAACAAGATCTGAACAATTACGCTATTGTTGAGGTCCGCTATAACGCCACCGCAGCCGTCCCAGAACCAAGCACGTTCGCACTCCTCGGCATCGGCGGCATCGCCCTGGTCGGCTACGGCTGGCGACGCAAGCGGCAACAAGCTGCGTGAAACAAATTGTCAAAGAACTTCAACCGTCGGCGTTATGCGTCGGCGGTTTTTTTGTGCGCTGATGGTCCCTGGGGGCACATTTCTTAACGCGACTCAACTGCGGAAACAACTGGTTCGTTTCGATTTGACTTTTCCTCGCCGGCGCCACAAGCTATAACTCTCTCAGACGCTCCCTACGACTCGGAGAGATGCCGGAGTGGTCGAACGGACTGGTCTTGAAATCGCGTTCGCTACTAAACCCAAAACGCTGTATTACCCTTGTATTATAGAGTGAAACGCGTTTCAGCCGCTTCGCTTCCGGTAGCAAGAAAACCGGGGAAAACCGGTCTTTACCGGGCGGTGCAGGTGTCATGACACCCGCCTGAAAAACGATCAGTTGCCGCCGAGTTGCAAGGTCGGCGGTTTTGTCTGCTTCACGCCTGCCGATTCGCGGGCTGTTTTCGGCCGCGTTGGCGTATCCGTTCTTCGCCAGACTTGCTCCGAAAATGCAGCGTTTCGCTAAACCGCAAGAATTTGCGGATGTGTGCAATCGGTCGGCGGTAGTGCGTTTCCCCGTAGACAGTTTGAAGAAAAGCGGCCCATACTGCGGTTGCTCGCCTTCGTCCGTATGAACTCGGTTGAAGCAAATGACCCAATGGAGAACGCGATGAAGCGAATGATTCAATTGACGGTGGCGTGTGTGGCGGTGCTGGCCGTTGTCCCCACGGCGACCTTTGGTGAGGTCATTGAGGTCGGCGATTTGAATATCATCGACGATCTTGGGAATCCATCAGACGGCCTCCGCTACCTCGACATGACGTTCAGCGCTGGGCTGTCCCAGGCGGCCGCGTTGGCGAATGCTCAGTCGACATACTCGAATGCGCGGTTGGCCACCCCCGACGAGTTTGACAATTTGTTCGAAGCCTCGGGCATACAGCTCAACGGTCCGATACCCGCCTCCGCAGGGTTCACAACCGGAACATCAGTTTCGTTGTCGACCGGGGCGAATTACGACGGTGGGGCGTTGGCTGCCGCGTTGGGATTGACGGTAGGAAATAATTTAATTGTGTACACCGACCCTGACGGATCTGACGACACCTCGTCCACTAGGGACCTCTTACAATTCGGCCCGACATTCGTGTTTGTCGCACAATTCAGCGGTGTCCCTTCCTCGAACGGCGGCTGGTTGCTCGTTTCTGATGCCGCCGTCGTCCCCGAACCCTCCACCTACGCCGGTCTCCTCGGCATCACCTGTGTATCACTGCTCGCTTACGACTGGCGACGCAAACGGCAACAGGCTGCGTGAAACAAATTGTCCAAGAACTTCCAACCGTCGGCGTGAAAGCGTCGGCGGTTTTTTCGTGCGCTGTGCGCCTGCCGATTCGCGGGCCGTTTTTGTGTCGCGTTCGCCACACCGCATGTCTCAGCCTGGGCAGTTTGTAGAAATTGAGCCGTTTTTGCTTGCTATGCGAATTGTGATGTGGCAGGATGGTGACTCGGCCATTGGAAAGCGGCTCATTTTCAACACCACATTCGATTCAGAGATTCTCCCCATGAAACAGATTCTTCTTGCCGGTTTGGTCAGTCTTGGTTTGGTTTCTTCTGCTCAGGCGGGGTTCATGGTCACAATCCAGCCTAGCTCAGACCTGAATGACATTGTTTGGACAGTTAGTTGGGATTCGACTGCTGGGGCTTCCGCTCCAAGTTTTATCTTTGCCTGGGACCAAATGGACCCAGATACCGGCACCGTAGCCTCTTTAAATCCCTGGGGCGGCCCGCGGCCGTCGTCGTTGATTGAAGATGTAGGAGACTACACTTCCTACGATGCTGGGGGAGCAGACATTGGACAAAGCCCATCAATCTTTGGTGATGGGGTGGGTGGAGTCAGTAGCAGTCCTGGTGGCTGGGGAGTTGGTCCCGACGATGATGGTGCTGGTAATGGTGATGATCTCTACATCGTTAACACATTATTGCCTTCCTCAACTACCTTTCCGAGCAGTGGGTCATTCATCATCACAATTCCTGGTGCGAACCTAAGCTTCTATAACTTAGGTACTTTTACCGAGAATCCAGATGTTACCGTGATCGTAACGGACACACCGTTCAATGCAGCCGTCCCCGAACCGAGCACCTTCGCCCTGCTCGGCATCGGCGGCCTCGCCCTGGTCGGTTACGGCTGGCGACGCAAACGGCAACAGGCTGCGTGAAACCAATTGTCAAAGAACTTCCAACTGTCGGCGTGAAAACGTCGGCGGTTTTTTTGTGGGCTGATGGTCCCTGGGGGCGCATTTCTTAACGCGACTCAACTGCGGAAACAACTGGTTCGTTTCGATTTGACTTTTCCTCGCCGGCGCCACAAGCTATAACTCTCTCAGACGCTCCCTACGACTCGGAGAGATGCCGGAGTGGTCGAACGGACTGGTCTTGAAAACCAGCGTACCGCAAGGTACCGGGGGTTCGAATCCCCCTCTCTCCGCTAATTCGGCTTTAGGCCGCAGACCCTAGGCCGACGAGGTCCATGGCGAATCTGTTTTCCTAAAGCCTACTGTTTACAGCCTCAAGTCTCAGTTCATCGAGGCTTGGGGCTTTTTGCATTGGTTTCGGCGGAATCTGCGCGTTGGACGTGTCCTATTCCACGGCCCCTTTTCGTGCTCACTTGCTCAAGAAAGAAATGCAACATGGACAACGCAGCACCCCATGAACATTTGGACCAGATGATCACCGGGTATTGGGTCTCGCAGGCGATCTATGCGGCGGCCAAATTTGATGTTGCTGAGCATCTCAGAGACGGTCCCCTGTCCATCGACGATTTGGCCGCAGCCACGTCGACCAACCCCGATGCGCTGTACCGGTTATTGCGGGCGTTGGCCAGTATCGGGATTTTTGCCGAAGGTCAGTCACGGCATTTCTCCTTAACACCCTTGGCCGAACCGCTCCGCAGCGGCGTGCCGGGATCGAAACGGGCGTTGGCGTTGATGGCGGGCGATGAACAATTCCACGCTTGGACCGAAATCGAATACAGCATTCGTACGGGAAACATGGCCTTCGAAAAAGTCTACGGCAAACCGATCTTCGAATACTTGGGCGAACATCCCGAGAAGGCCCAGATTTTCGATGCAGCGATGACCGGGATCCACGGTCGGGAATCGGATGCGATCACCGCGGCGTACGACTTTTCAGAATTCGGCGTGCTGGCCGATATCGGCGGGGGAAACGGCACGTTGATTTCCAGTGTGTTGAAGGAGCATCCATCGATGCGCGGCATGTTGTTCGATCTACCGCACGTTGTCGAGCGAGCGTATGCGAATGTTGAGGCGCTGGGAGTCAAGGATCGCTGCGAGTTGATCGGCGGCAGCTTTTTTGAATCGGTTCCCAAAGGAGCGGATGCCTATATGATGCGGCACATCATCCACGATTGGGACGATGAAAAATCGCTGGCCATCCTGCACAATTGTCATCAAGCATTAGCAACCGGCGCCAAGCTACTCGTCGTGGAAAGCGTCATCCCCGAGGGGAATGAACCGTTCGGCGGCAAATTCCTGGACTTGGTGATGTTACTGATTCCCGGCGGCAAGGAACGGACCGAACAGGAGTATCGCGAATTGTTCAGTCAAGCTGGTTTCGGACTGACACGCGTGGTGCCCACGTCGACGGAGGTCAGCGTGATCGAAGCGGTTGCGCTTTAGTACAAGTCGTTTCAAAACCCTCTGACGCGTCCCGCTGATGCTAATCTGCAAGTTTCTTGAACAAGCTCAACTAGATTTGAAACGGGTTCTGGAGATCCTTCGGGACAAGGAGAGATCAACATCGTGTCAGAGCCCGGTCTACCGCCGACGTTGTGTCGTACCTGCCATCATCGACGGGACATCGTCTCGGGGACGGGATCACGATTCGTGTTGTGCGAATTGTCGCTGACCGATCCGCGATTTGCGAAGTACCCACCGCAACCATTGTTCCGCTGTGCGGGGTATCAGGCAGCCGCGACGCAGGTCAAAGAGAACGAATAACGGAGAACGGCATGCGGAAGTTCAAAACGTTATCGCAGTTCGTTTTGGCCATTTTTATGATCGTCGCCGGGGTTTTGCATTTTGTGAAGCCCGACTTTTACTTAAAGATCATGCCGCCGTATTTGCCGCTGCACTTGGAATTGGTTTATCTGAGCGGCGTCTGTGAAATCGCGCTCGGTGTGTTGTTGTTGGTTCCCCGCTATTCCCGATTGGCGGCGTGGGGGATCATTGCCTTGTTGGTCGCGGTCTTTCCCGCCAACATCTACGTCTATCTAAATCCTGACGTCTTACCGGCGCCGCACATCGTGCATTTGCTGCGTTTACCGCTCCAAGGTGTGTTCATCCTGTGGGCTTATTGGCACACAAGGTGGACCGTTAGCGACGCAAGCTAATGAGTGGGCAATAGTGCGATTACCACTTGAAACTCGCAACTTTGCAGGAATTTTGTGGTTTTGCCCAGTATTCACGCGATTCCTGCCTATTAACTGGCAGTTTCTTCAACACCGCCTTGTTTTCTCAATGGCGCTCGGTATGATCATGCCTTGCGGCTGAGCAGCCTGAACCTGTTGTGTCGGGCAAGGCCGTAAAGGATCTTTTAAGAATTGGATTGAAGATGGCAGAAGGTACGATCAAGAAGCTGACGGACAAAGGTTTCGGTTTCATCGACACGGGCAATGGTGAAGACATGTTCTTCCACAACTCCAACCTCGAAGGCGTGAGCTACGAGCAGTTGAGCGAAGGACAACGCGTGTCTTACACTGAAGGACGCGGACCGAAGGGCCCCCGGGCTGAGAACGTCAAATTGGCATAAACGTTTGCTCAATCTGAAAAAGAAAGCCGGCGAAATTCGTCGGCTTTTTTCGTGCGCCAAGAGAAGGTGCGCCGTGCGCATTCGCAAGCGGTCGGCTGAGGATTCGCGATTGCACCATGAAGAATTTGTGTTGTGTGTATCACGCCCTGCGAGTGTCTGAAATTCGTGAGGCATGTTGGTTCCGTGTGACCGAAAACGAAGCAGCGTCGTGTCAAAACCGTGATAACCCCACCATTTCAAGCCGCGACAGTTTTTTTACTACATTTCATGCCTGGCCTGGGGGTCCGTTGCCAAAACGCAACCTATTGTAACCGTCGTGGAGCTGCCTCGTCTCCCTCGCGATTGGCATTCATTTTAAAGTATGCATGTGGACTATCCGAGGTATGGCAGCATTAAGCACAAGCAGGGATGAATTCGAGACAAAGGGACGTCAGCAGAAAACCATCCAGCTTGGATTACCAATTCTGACGGTGATGTGGTGTGTCATTATTGGGATCGGACTCACATGGATCTGGGAGCACGAAGCGACACCGGGAGAGGTCACTCAGTCTCCTACGCAATGGCCCACTGACAGCCGGGTCGAACGAAATTCAAATCACTTGACGCTCATTGTATTTGCGCACCCTCGCTGTCCGTGTACCCGTGCAAGCCTCAACGAGTTGGCGTTGATCATGTCCCGTTGTTCGGGGCGCATTGTTACCCGTGTCCTGTTTTATAGGCCGGCGGGATTTGTTGCTGAATGGGAACAAACCGATCTTTGGGACTCTGCCCAAAGCATTCCCGGCGTGAACGTCGCTATCGACGAGAGTGGATCCGAAGCGAAGAGATTTGGTGCAACCACGTCGGGATATTCGTTGTTGTACGACCGTAGCGGTCAATTGGTGTTTCATGGCGGGATTACAGGATCCCGAGGTCACTGTGGTGACAATCCTGGAAGAGCGGCGATAGAGTCGCTCGCGTTGAATGGTGAGTCCGACCGGAATCACACTTTTGTCTTCGGATGCCCGTTGTTGGGGCGAGACAAAGCTTGCTGTAGGAAACCGCGATAATGACGCGTTTATTGTCACATTCCACTGAACCGATCGATCGCGTTTCGCGAAGGGCGGATGAACTCTATCGCGAAAACCAATTGGATATTTTTCGGCGGACCGACCGCCTGTTTGCCGGGCTGATGGTCATCCAGTGGTTTGCCGGTGTCGCCGCAGCCTACTGGATTTCTCCTCACACTTGGGCAGGCACAGACAGCGCAACGCATATTCATGTGTGGGCGGCGATTTTTCTTGGCGGGATCATCTCTTTCTTTCCGGTTTGCCTTGCGCTTGCTCGTCCCGGCTCGACTTTAACTCGCCACGTCATCGCCATTGGGCAGATGTTGACGGCCGGCTTGTTAATCCACTTAGGCGGCGGCCGCATCGAGACGCATTTTCACATCTTCGGTTCGTTAGCGTTCCTGGCATGTTATCGGGATTGGCGCGTGCTCATGTCGGCGACACTCGTCGTGGCGGCAGACCATTTTCTGCGTGGTGTGTACTATCCGCAATCAGTCTTCGGCGTGTTGACCGCGAGCCCGTGGCGTGTATTTGAGCATGCCGGTTGGATC
The DNA here is from genome assembly GCF_007860075.1 of Symmachiella macrocystis. Taxonomy (NCBI): domain Bacteria; kingdom Pseudomonadati; phylum Planctomycetota; class Planctomycetia; order Planctomycetales; family Planctomycetaceae; genus Symmachiella; species Symmachiella macrocystis. The sequence goes on along the minus strand of NZ_SJPP01000003.1, from coordinate 393,132 downwards.
GCGTTTGAAGATGTCTTTTTACTGATCACGATCCGGCAAAGCGTAAAAGAAATGAAAGAGATGGCCCGGAACCGGGCGCAGCTTGAGTCCACCAATCAAACGGTAGAGGCGGAAGTCGCAGCGCGAACTCATGAACTGCAACTGCAGGCGAAGAGCTTGCAGGAGTCGAAACAAAGAGCGGAAGAATTAAATGCGTTTGGCCAAATCATTGATCGGTCTCACAATGAAATTTACATTTTCAATTCCCGCTCGCTGAAGTTTATGCACGTGAATCATGGCGCGCGAGACAATATCGGCTATACGATGGCTGAGCTCAAAGATATGACGCCGCTCGATATCAAACCGCAACACATGCGTGCTTCGTTTGACGAAATAGTCGCCCCGCTTAGGAACGGAACCAAGGAAAATATCCAGTTTTCGACAGTCCATCGGCGCAAGGATCGCTCGGAATATCCTGTCGACGTGCGACTCCAAATGGAGAATTTTGCCGGGACGAAAGTGTTTGTTGCCGTCATTCTCGACACGTCGGAACGTCAAAAGGTTGATGAGGAACTTCGAGAATCACGGGAAGACGCGCTCACTGCTACCCGTGCAAAGAGTGAATTCCTGGCCAATATGAGCCATGAGATTCGCACGCCCATGACGGCCATTCTTGGTTTTACCGACATCCTGCTTGACAACGTGGTCGACAAGGACAATGTCGATGCCGTTCATACGATCAAAGCGAACGGAAATTACCTGCTCGAACTGATCAACGATATTCTCGATTTGTCGAAGATTGAAGCCGGCAAGTGTCAGATAGAACACCTGGACTGTTCCCCGCAAAGAATCGTTGGCGAAGTGGCCTCACTGATGCGCGTACGGGCCGCCGCGAAAAACTTACCGTTGGAAGTCCGCTTCGAGGGAGGCATTCCCGAGACGATTCAAAGTGATCCGACTCGTTTGCGGCAGGTTCTTATCAACATCTGTGGAAACGCAATTAAGTTCACGGAACACGGTTCGGTCACAATCGTTGCCTGCTTAGTGGATAATCCAGGCGACGAGCCCAAGATGAGATTTGATGTGATTGATACAGGGATCGGGATCGCCCGTCACAAAATCGACACGCTGTTCTCGCCCTTTACGCAAGCCGACAATTCGACAACGCGACAATTTGGCGGAACCGGACTCGGGCTGACGATTAGTAAACGACTGACCAAACTGCTCGGTGGCGACATTAGTGTGCAGAGCACCGCGGGCCGGGGAAGCACCTTCTCCATCACGGTTGCAACGGGGCCATTGGAGAAATCTCGAATGATTCACGGTGCCGGCGAATCGGAGTCCCAGACAAGGAAAGTCTCAGAGGCCGGTCAACCGCAAGCTTCATTGGCAAACACCCGAATTCTACTGGCCGAAGACGGACTTGATAATCAACGGCTGATTGCGTTTGTTCTGAAGAAGGCGGGAGCAGAGGTCGTGTTGGCTGATAATGGCCAGATTGCTTTTGACTTGGCGACGGAAGCTAGCAGGGCGAACCGTCCGTTCAATGTGGTCCTCATGGATATGCAAATGCCAGTGCTCGACGGCTATTCGGCAACTCGCCGACTCCGAGACGTCGGCTACACTCATCCAATCATTGCGCTGACCGCACATGCGATGACTGGAGATCGAGAGAAATGTCTCGACGCTGGATGTGACGAGTACACGACCAAGCCGATTGATAGAAAACGGCTCGTCGCGATGTTGGCGACGTATTCATGCGCTGTGGATGTCACGTTATGAACGAGGAAGCTGGGTAGGAATGCTGCCGACTGAAATGTCCCTGTTATTGCGGGTGTGAATCAGCATTTCGTGGACCAAACATTTCCCGAATACCTGCGAGAGCCTCAGCCAAGTGGGTCATTTCCTCCATTGTCTCACCGAATTGAGGGTTTTTCCAACCGCCGAGTCGTTCCAACTCGGACTGAATTCTGGAGACAGCAAGGTCTGCGTCGTCCAACTCCTCGACGACGCCCTTGTCTTGCCACCATTGTAGAAACTTTTGAGCAACCCAAGTGGAAGCGTCAATATTTTCAGGAAGGTGCCCTGTCCCGGATGTCGCCTGCCGAATCCAATTGGCAAGGACTAGTTCAATTTCGCTAGCCAACATTGCGATACCGATTAAACTTGGAGAATTGAGCGAACCCGCCCACACACAAATGAGGACCTGAGCTGAAGCCAAAAAAAAACCGAACGTGCTACAATTGTAACAAGTTCGGCTCAAGTGGAGGCGGCGGGAATTGAACCCGACCCGAAATCGTCGGGAAATCGTGGGGGTGGCGACCAAAGCGGCGCAGAAAGCGGCGCACTCAACGTACAAAACGCCCCGACTGACCCCGACCTGCAGGTCATCATCGACGCTTGGCCGGCCCTGCCCGAAGCCATCAAGGTCGGCATCCTGGCGATGATCCGGGCGGCGGATTCGGGCGACAATCCCTTCACCGGAGAATTCGAGGACGCTCCATGACCAAAACACCCGACCAGGAAGCGCACATCACCGCGATGTCGACGGCAGGACCAATTCCCCGGCAAGCACCCAATCCAACACACACAGCAGAAGACACGGAAAACACGGGAGAACAGGACACCGTTGATCACCAAACCGGTGATCAGGACGCGGGGGATATTCCTCCAGGGCCAGCGTCCGGCGATCCACCGCCGGAACCTCCCGCCCGCCCGCGCGAGGAGCCGCTTAAAATCACGGTGAAGCGGCGGCTTGAGGCTGAGGGGCGATGGGCTGGGAATATTGAGCTGGAACGCAACCAGATGATGAAGCTCGCCCGGAAGCAGGGAATGAGCAAAGAAGACGCCCAGCTATGGGTTTACGGCGAACTGGACCGCATGTATCCAGCGAAAGCGGCGGAAGCCGAGCAGCCAAGCGCGGACAGTGTCCGGGCGCAGCGCCCAGTAGACGATGGCCAGATTCAGGGGCTGTCGGCCATTCCGGATTCGTGGTCCGAGTTGCCGGCCAACGCTTCGCTGTCGGCTGAGATTGGATGGGTGCAGGCGAATCGGCTCCGGATCGTGGAAGAGAAGCCGGGCCATGCGACCGTGGTTCGGCTGGACTTGGCCCTGTCCCCTGCTCCCTCCTGGTCTGCCCTCGGTTGGCTCGAAACCAGTATCCGCAGCTACGCCAAGTACGTGGATGTGGCGGCCAAGGCCACAGCTTCGGATGATGGTGAGGCTGATGTGATGCGGCGCGAACGCATGGCCATTGAGGAGGTGCGTGGGCTGCTCGATGATGTGCGGGAGGAGATGAGCGGCCAATGAGCGCGGACAGTGTCCACCTTCGGGCCCGAAAACCGAACCCGCCGAGATCCGAACCGCTTCCCCCCGCCCGTTGCCCGGTCCCATATCGTATGTAGATATCCAGCCTAAGCCCCCTCAGGAGTCAAGATAGGCAAGGAACAGCCAGCGGACTACATGGTTGAAAGGGAGCGTACGGCAGTGGGCTAGTTAGGCTTTCGAGCGGCGGCACAGACCGCCTACGCCAGTGCCGTGGAGGGGAAATCGGATGTGTTATTCATTGCTGCGATGATGGGTTTATGGCACTGCCCTGTAAGACAAATGGAGCAACTGGCCGCGAGTATGCCACTTGTCGCGGAAATGGAACGTTTTCAAACTTGCCGCGTCTTGGTAGTTTCAATGCGTCGATTGATGAATCCGAAGCGAGTTAGCTAACAGCCGATTCTAGCTTTGGGTTGGAATGTCGCCACTACTTGAGGTGAGAAAAGTTCGAACTAGCTTGTCGGAGTGTGACATGGCCGAGTCAGATGTCGTCATCCAAATCACAGTTCCCGAGGCTGTTGTGCTTGACTCTTTTCTTCGCCGTTTCGCCGAAACAGACGAACTGACAATTCAAGACCAAGCCGAGCAACAGGTTTTATGGAATTTGCAGTGTTTATTTGAGAAACTTACGGACCGAGAATGGCCCTCCATAGAGAGTGCTAGTGCAGTACTTCGTGGCGAAGTATGATGGTTCATGCTGATGGGAACGTCGGCGGTCACACGGAATGACCGGTTGGCGAGGCTGCTCGGAATGAAGCCCCGAAGTCGCCCCGGTATCAGTCTCACCTACCCTAGCCACCAAATGAATCATGATTTATCGAACAGCTATTCTATCAACCTTCGATGCATATTTGGAAACCGGTGGCGACACCGCTGAGGAGCAGGCTGACCAACAAAGAGAACGGCAGGAGATTGTTAGAGATTTTCCATTTGCCGTTATGCTGGAGTTGGCATTTCCGGAACTTGATTTCGCGAATCGCTGGTGTTGGAAAAAATTCGGCCCAGCCAATGGTGAATGTTCACAACGGTATTCTGAGTATCCAGCTTGCACGATTGACCTGCCACATTGCCACGTTGGGGCATGGGCTGAACATTGGTTCGTGAAAACAGATTACGATTTTGGCTTCAATGAATGGTATTTTTCGCAGCCAGCAGACTATGAAGCCTTTCTGCGGTTTGTTCCCTCAATAGACTGGGGTGAGAATTACCCAAAGTAACCGGCCCGGTACAAACACCGGTGTAAGGCCAAGGTGCCGGGAAATAGAACGCGCGCACGCTGTCGTTGCTTAAAAGAAACCTATGAGATTTCGCGGGCGATCCACGTGTGGATATTTATTCGATAGCACTATCGAAGGCATGCTATGAAAGCACAAACACATGGAAATGTCTCTGCGGTGGAGACATGCCGAAGAAGCGGGAAGATCGTTTTTAGGATTGTCCTCCTGACGCTGTTTGCCATAGCCGGTTTGGGCTATTACGTTTACTACTTGTGCCCGCCAAAGGATCAGAATGGCAACGTGCCGGGCGACTCGGTGAGGAAATTCCTGGAATTTGCCGAAGCAGAAAATTATGAATCTGCAAGAGAGTTATGGTATGGGCCTGCGAAGTTGGATGTTACCGTTCAAACAGAATTTGAAGACTATTGCGCGCGATACAAGAAGATTGGCCTTAAGAAATTCAAGATATCATGGGCCCGCAGAGGTAAGGCGGGTTTTTGGATGGTACGCATAGATTTTGAGGAAGGAGGCGAGAAGATACATCAGTTTTTCGCCTTGAAGATTGTGGACGGTGAATGGAGATTGAGCCGGGGGTACCGTTGGTAAGGTGATGATTTGGTGAGGCGAAGCAGGGAAGATCCATTTGCTCCGAACGCCAAATACGAATGCTCCGCTTCTGGCGAGGAGACAAGGAGCGGTTCCCCTACGGCCATCACTCCATGTGCCAACCTACGGCGGTGTACAACCTCAAGTCGGGCGGGGTGGTTGTCTCGTCATTCGATTACGCTTATGACCGCGCAGTCCGAAAACACGAGAATTAGAGGTATTCGGGAAGGTTGACCGGGTTGCAAACCGGCGGCCAAGCGGCCCCTGGCGCGATGGATGCTTCTCGCCTTTCGCATCGTCGTGCTGGGGATCGGCCCGACCTAAAGAAAGGCGACTTCGATGCCCGCATTCACCATTTTCGTTGAGGGTGCCGACACCGAACCTGCAAAAATCCCCGTCTGCGTCGTCGACGGTGAGAAATATGCATCTCGCATCTGCGAGGGTATGAAAGAAACCGAGTATGCGGCGTTCAACTTCTCGTTCGAACTATGGACTAAGTCGGATTTGGGCAAGGCACCAGCCTGGGTCGTAATGATCGAGGACGCGCAGAATGGGGTGTACGGTGAGATCGTCGCAGGCATCTGCAACCTGGCAGAGCGGATGTACTTGTTCATGGGCGGGCGGCGAAGACGCGAGAAGACTGCTTCCGGCGAGGATACCGTATCTGACAACGACAACTCGACAACGGCCAAGCAGGACGACGAGACGGCGGACGATAACGGGCAGCCCCCGGTGGCTAGGACCTTGGGAGCGGGCGGCGAACCCTCGGGAGCGGCGAGCACTGACTTCCGGTCGATGTGGTGGGGTGGCAATCTCTATTCTTTCACGGTGAACCAGGCCCCGGTGATGCGGTTGCTATACGAGAACTGGAAGGCCGGTACACCCGACGTGGGCGACGAAACGCTTCTCTTGGCGGTCGACCCCGAGGCCCCGCCTGCGCGTCTATCCACGTTGTTTCGCGATCATTGTGCATGGGGAACGCTGATCGTGCCCGGCGGCAGCAAAGGATCGCATCGACTGGCCGAGCCTGACACGTAATACGCGGCAAACTCACCACGTAGCGCGCGGGTAGCGCGCCGGTAGCGCGCACGCCCATTCTTAAGATTCATCGCAGATGCTGGCCATTGGCCGGCGGTTCATTCCTTCTCTGAGGAAAACTTGCGATGAGTGACTTGCTTTCATTGGCCCGCATGGCCCGGCGGCTTGGGGTAACTCAAGACTGGCTGCGGGAACAAGCGGACGCGGGCAAGGTGCCCTGTTTGCTTGCGGGCAAACGGTATCTCTTCAACGCGGTAGCGGTGCAAGACGCCGTAGCGACAAAAGCCGCAGAGAAACGGCAGGGGGTGGACCATGCGAAGTAACACCCCTGCGACATCGACGCCCACTCCCCTGGCCCTGCGGCCCCGCGACGCGGCGATCGCGCTGGGCATTTCCCCTCGCACCTTGTGGGGGCTGACGGCCCCGCGCGGCCCGATTCCCTGCCTTCGGATCGGACACGGGAAGCGGCAATCGGTTTTGTATCCCGTTGCCGAACTACAAGCTTGGCTGAGCCGGCAAGCGGAAGCTGAGAAAAGGGGCGACGATGACGATTGAAGCATATCACGGGCATGAAGCCCAACAGGCGATACTTGCAACCGACCGCGAAGCACGTGTGGCGATGGAACGTGAATTCCAAGACGCCAACCCGGAGGAGTTGCACAATAGTCGCGCGACTAAAACGCAACAAAACGGCAAGCGGAAACTTTACCCGACGACAGATTTGGGTAACGCGATGCGGTTCGTGGACGACCACGGCGAAAATATCCGTTTTTGCTTCCAGACTGGCAAGTGGTTGATTTGGAACGGCAAATGCTGGCGACAGGATGATTCCGGCGAGATATTCCGAAAGGTCAAGTTGACCGTAATCAACATGTTCCGTGAAGCATACGGAGACGACAGCGGAAGCAGTCACGCGGCAAGATCACAATCGTCTCGCAGCATGGATGCAATCGTCAAAGTATCACGGGACCAGCGGTCCATTCTGCCGGAGAACCTGGATTGTGACCCGATGTTATTTAATTGTTTGAACGGCACGATTGAATTGAAGACCGGCGAATTGCGGGCACACCGGCGCGAGGATTTCATCACCAAACTTTCACCAACGATTTACACTTCGGGTGCCAAAAGTGAACTGTGGTGTAATTGGCTGTCCGAAACGTTCAACTCTGACGCTAAACTCATTGCGTGGCTGCAAAAGCTGTTTGGCTATTTTCTCACTGGTCAAACCGTTGAGCATATGTTGGCGATTCTGTTTGGCGTTGGAGCGAACGGCAAAACCACGTTTTTGGAAGCCGTCCTTCACGCAATGGGGCCGGATTATTCGATGCAGGCCGCGCAGGATTTTCTAATCGAAAAACGCAACGACGGCCATCCGTGCGATAAGGCCGACCTGATGGGCAAGCGGTTTGTGGCTTGCGTTGAAAGTGGCGACGGCGGACGACTCAACGAAACGCTGATTAAGTCCTTGACTGGCGGCGACCGAATCCGCGCCCGATTTATGCGGCAGGATTTCTTCGAGTTTGAATCAACTCACAAGCTGGTGTTGTGCACAAATCACAAGCCGACCGTCAAAGGCACCGACCACGGGATTTGGCGACGCCTGCGGCTGATCCCATTCAAGAACATCGTTCCCGAAGACAAACAGGACAAGCAACTCCCGTCCAAGCTGCGGGCCGAATCCGCGGCAATATTGGCATGGTTGGTTGAGGGCTGTTTGGTGTGGCAGCGTGAAGGATTGACGTCGCTACCAGCGGCGATTGAGTTGGCGACAAGCGAGTATCGGGGCAGTCAGGACGTGATCGGCGCGTTCATCGATGATTGTTGTATCACGGGGCTGTCGTACCGCTGTAAAGCGTCGCAAATCTACGAGGCTTACAAGCAATGGTCCGAAACCAATGGCGAACACTTTTTGACTCAACGAAAGTTCGGAGAGGCAATGACTGAAAGAGGTTACGAACGATTGAAGGAGGGCGTGAAATGGTACTTAGGCATCGGCGTTTTGGACGGTTTGGACCTTTTGGACCTAAATCCGGCATAAGCGCCAAAAACGCCCCCACGGGAGACTAACCGGCAGAAGGTCCAGAAGGTCCAGAATTCACCAAACCTTGAAAGAAAAACCATGACCAAACCCGAACAACTTGTCGACCCGTGGACCATCGCCAAAGACATCAGCACATGGCTCCCGAGCAAGGACCACGAGCGGGCCATGCGGATTATTGACCACCACGAGCGGCAGCACATCGCGGCCGCGAATCTTGAACTTATCGAAAGAGCAGAGCGACCCCCCGGCGAAGCCCACGAAGCCGGTATGCCGATGCGGTTCGACAACCTGGCGCGACTTACCGATTCACGGTGGGTAATTCGTCCGGCGGGACTGCGGCAGTTGTGGCCGGTTTCTCGAATTCCCCGTTTGGTACGGCAAGCGTGCTGGACCAAGAGACCAGTATTCGATATGATACCCGCATGGCGAAAAAACGAACTATGAAACTGACTGACCAATTGAGGCAAGCAATCGACGATTGCGGGCTGTCGCGATACGAAATCGCCAGGCAAACCGACATCGACGAAAGCGCACTGGCGAAGTTCTACAACGGGCATCGCGGCCTCTCGATGGAATCGCTAAATGCGTTGGGCGCGTTCCTGCAACTAACAGTTCACATGGGCCGCAATCCAAAACCGAAAAGAAAGTGACACACGATGGCCAGCATTGCCAAAGATAAGAACGGCACGCGGCGGATTCTTTTCGTAGCCCCCGATGGCCGGCGGCCGACGATCCGCCTGGGAAAAGTTTCGCAGCGGGCGGCCGAAAGCATTAAATACCGCGTAGAACAATTGCTTGAATCACTCAATCTGAATCGCCCGATGGAAGCCGACTTGGCCCAATGGGTCGCCGACCTGGAACCAAAGATGGCGAAGAAACTTGCCAATGTGGGATTGGTACCCGATCCCGAAGCCAAGCCGGTGGCGACGCTGGGGCCGTTCCTGCAAGCCTGGCTGGCGTCCCGAAAGGGTGACTACAAGCCGACAAGTCTCATTGCCTGGGGGCAGGTTGTCAACGCCCTGACGGGCTTCCTGGGGGCCGACTGCCCGCTTACGGAAGTGACGCCCGACAAGGCCGAAGCATTCCGGCAATCCATGTTGGCTGCGGAACTGCGAGCAACCACAATTCACAAGCGGTTGCAACATGCCCGCATGTTCTTTGCCCACGCCAAGCGGCAAGGTTTGGTTGATGCGAACCCGTTTGAGTTTGTCCGGCATCGGCCCGGCGACGCATCGGAGCGGCGAGCCTATGTCCCTCTGGCCGACGTTGAACGTGCTATTGAACACGCCCCCAACGGCACTTGGAAGTTGCTCATTGCCTTATCCCGTTTCGCGGGCCTGCGCGTGCCGAGCGAAGCCCTTAGCCTGCGATGGCAAGACGTGGATTGGGAGCGAGGGCGTTTGACCGTGCCCAGCCCCAAGACGCAACACCTGGCGGGGCGAAGCTACCGAGTTATTCCGCTATTCCCCGCCGTCCGGCCATACTTGGAAAAGGCCTGGGACGACGCGCCCGAAGGGGCCGAATACGTCATTCCAGAAGAATACCGGCGACGTGCCCAAGGCCCGGCCGGCTGGGCGAACGCCAACCTGAGGACAACGCTGGCAAAAGTAATTCGCCGCGCGGGTCTGGAACCCTGGTCCCGGTTGTGGCATTCGATGCGGGCGAGTTGTGAAACGGACTTAGCCCGCAAATTCCCGTTGGCGGTCGTGGCGAAGTGGTTGGGGAACACGCAAGCCGTCGCGATGCGTCACTACGTCGACGTGACCGACGCCGATTTTGAGCGGGCGATTGCCGGTGTCGGGGCCGAAGAACATGCACCAACCGATGCGGAAGAAAAAGCGGCGCAAAAAGCGGCGCAGTCGGAACGCGCCGGGAATGGTTGTGAGTCGCAAGCCGAAGGGGGAGCGCATGAAAAAACCCCGGTATTGCAAGGTTCCGCGACTTGTGGCGATACACTGCAAAACCGGGGATTGGAGGCGGCGGGAATTGAACCCGCGTCCTGTGATACCTCAGTAAAGGCCTCTACGTGTGTATTCTGCCGATTGAGTTTCGCGTTGGTAGGCTCAACAGACAAAGCCTACTCGCGGCTAGCCCACCACTTGTCTCGCGCCGAACGTAGCGGACATTGACTCGGCGCCAGCCCAATTTTTTGACTGGTCTTCGGACTCCTTAGGCGGGGATTCCTAAACCAGGGTTGCCATGATTAGGCAGCCATTTGGAATTGCTTTTCGGCAATTAGTTTTTGATCAGCTTTTTACGTGGCCGGCTGATCAACCACGACACGCCACCCCTACCTGCAGTGATCCAGTCGAAACCGATCGCCCCCGGGTCGGGTTGTTGCTGCGAATGGTCAATTTCCGTCCGCACCATGAGTAATTATCGTCCCAATTCAAACCGAGTCAACCACCAACTTTCCCTTTCCAGTGGGATTTTCGGTGAATTGCTGCCAAATTGACCGCATTTTCCACTTCTAAACGGCTAACGAATACTGAACTGCTAACGAATACAGTGCAGTGCTTGATCAGTTCTGAGAATCAGCGAACCATCGACCGCGGCGGCGGTGGAGAGCAGAGTGCCTTTGAGTTTGTTCACCGACAGTTTCTTAAAAGTTGTTCTTGGGGCAATGACTGTCGTTGTGCCGTTGCGGTCAAAAAAGTAGATCTTGCCGTCGGCGTACAGCGGTGCGGCCCAGAATCGTTTGCCGATCCGCTCCTTCCAATGCAGCTTCCCGGTCTTGGAATCGATGCAGGTGGCGATTCCGGCATCAGAGGCGAAGTAGATTTCGTCGCCGACCAATAACGGACAGGAGACGTTGGGGACCTGATCTTTGTAGCGCCAGGCCAATGTCGGTTTGTTCTGCTCATCAATTTTGAACGCCAGGATTTGCGATTTCATATACCCGGTGCAGGTGAAGATCATTCCGTTGCCAGCCACCGGCCGGGCGGCATTGGAAAATCCCAACGTGCCGTAATTCAGCTTCCACAGCTCTTTGCCGGTGGACGGATCGTATCCATAAATCCAATCGGCGGAGGGAGAGACGATTTGTGGTTGGCCGTTGATGTCGACAATCAGCGATGTCGCATACGATTTGCGCAACTGTGGATTGTCGTGCAGTTTGCCGGTTCGTGGAGTCTTCCAAACTTCCTCGCCCGTCTGTTTGTCCAAAGCGACGATGTATTGCCGATCGATGCCGTCGCAATGGATGATCAACAGGTCGTTCCACAGAATCGGCGAACTGCCCGCCCCATTCTCGTGCTTGACGACCAACGATTGATTCCGCCACAACACCTCACCCGTGTTGACATCCAAGCAGGCGATCCCGCAAGGGCCGTAATGACAATACAGCCGTCCGTTTTCGATGATCGGACTGGGAGTCGCATAGGTATTGTCGATGTGGATCATCTGTGGATCTTGTTGAGACAACACCTCCACTTCGCGAATGATTTCGCCCGTCTGCAAATCCAATCCCACCGCACGCAGGCTCACCGATTCTGAAATCCGCAGCGGCTGCGAGTTGGTGCTGGTCTTGCGTCGCCGCTCGGCCTCTGCGGGCGGGGCGAGTTTATCGACGGCGGTCGTCACCCACACCTGGCCGTTTTCTACGACCGGCGATGACCATCCCAGGCCGGGGATCTTCTGTTTCCAGGCGATGTGTTCTGTATCGTTCCACGATTCGGGCAGATCGACCGCATCGGAATGCCCTTGGCCATCGTTTCCCCGCCATTCGGGTGAGTGATCACCGGCTGGCAGTGGCGCCGTCAATTGTGTTGTCGCCATGGTCAGTGCCGATAGGACAACAAAACTCCTCAAACATGTCATGGGGAACATCCTAGCTGTAGGGCAATCGATTGCACGTGAGGGTAACGGGCGACTAGTGCGCGACTTCGCTCTCTCTGTTTTAGACGGTCGTTGGCGGAATCTCAACAATTCAGCCCGAGCATTCTCTCTGTATCCGGTCGCGGCTTAAAAGTCCTTGCGCTCGATGTACAGACAAGTCAGGCCCAACATCACGGCCAAGAATGCCAAGTTGCTCCAGACCGGCTCCCAAATGTTCAACTTCACACGCTCATTCTGCAGGCTTTCCACCCGCTGCGGAATCTCGGGGGAAGGCGCCTTCTCGTCGGTGAGTAGATACATCACCAAGCTATCGAGTTCGCCTGGTTTGGGGAAAACCGTATAAATCGGATTGAGAATGTAGCGATAGAACAACTCCAACCGCCCGCTGCCCGCTTCGAACCGTCGCGTGACATTGCCGGTGTCTAAGTCATATTCGAGCACGCGCGGATAGCGGTCGGAGACGAGAAGTTTGTTGTCCGTTGTGTATGCAACAGCGGAGATATTCCCTTGGCCGGCAATATCGGTTTCAAGCGGTTTGCCGGTTTTTGTGTTGAACGTCCATGTCTTGTTATTGTGAAACTGCACCGTGAACCAGCGGCCGTTCGTGGCGGCGGCCACTTGCTGTGGTTTGTCGCTGTCGAACGGCTGAAAGCTGCCGGTCGGTTTCAATGTCTCGGCATCGAACGTGCGGATTTCACCGCTGCCCAATGCGACGAGGATCGTCTTCCCGGCATAGGCCACCAGCGCCAGTTCCTTGGTCTCTAGGTCCGTTTCTTGGGCAATCGTAAATCTCCCATCGTCGGCCGGTTTGAGCAGGTTTAAGGTGCCGCGCGAAAAAATGGCCAGGCTTCCGTCTTCTGGATTGCGATCAGCAGCGAAGGGGGGCGACCAAGAGTCCGTTCCTTCCGGTCCCACTTCGACGAATTTCCCCGCTTTGCCTTGTGGAGCCACGTCGTTCCCCGCGACCTGATCTGTGATGGTCCCTCCTTCAAGGCGAAAGATCCCAACAGCGCCGGCGATAAGGATTGTTCCCTCGGACTCGATAAACAACGTTTGCGTGCCGGGCGGCGTGGAAATGCTGGGAATGCGTTCCCAATCGTTGTTGCGTTTGCCAACGACAATCGTTCCCGATCCTGCGAAGCCGGGAACCCCTGGTCGGGACGATGCAATGGCGACCAATTGATCCGCTTGGGAATCATAGATCGGACCGACCATGGGGTAGATCAATCCAAAGAGACCGGCATCGCCTGATCCAGAGGTGAAAACCGGCTGCCACGTGTGGTCGTTGGGTTGCCACTGAAAAGTCTGGCCCGATTTATTCGCCGCCAACAACGATTCTCCTGCCGGAACTAAAACGGCGAAACGCTCCGGGTTGAGGAACATCGTTTCCACGACACCCTTCGACGTCCCTACAGCAAAACAGGCGGCCCAGAATAAAATTGTTATCACCACCGACACGACAGCGTTTTTCCAAACCACACCCGCAAACGCCGAGACCGAGTAGTAGATAGCGAACAAAAACAAGAACACCGGAACGCAGAGCAGTAATTTGTTGCTCCAAATGTCGAATCGCAATCCGACATACAGCCACAGTCCGGTAATCAGATAAGCCGAGTTCAACAGAATAAACGTACAGCCTCCGATGAATTTCGACAGAAACAACAACGACCGCGACAACGGTCTGCTCAACATCAAATCAATGGCGCCCGATTCAAACATGTGGGGAATTATCGAGGCTGTGACCAGAATCGCCACAAACACACCCAGCACACCCACCAACAAAGTCATGACCTGTACCAACACCTGCTGCACCACATCACGCATTTTTTCGCGGTCGGCTGGCAGTGGGCCACCCATTTCATAACCGAAATAGACCACGCGCGTTGCTATTTTGGGAACGGGCCGAATATCGGCCGGATACGCCGCGTCCAGTGCCAATCGATTGAAGCGTTTCAGCTCCGTTTCAGATAGCTCCGAAACGCCGCGTTCCAGCAACGGTCGTGCTTCCTTGCCCAGTGGATAACGGCTCCAAGCCGCCTCGTCATAGAAGTCGGTCCGCGTGAGCAATTCATTCAATTTTTTGATGAGCAGCCTGAGGACTCGATACGAATTCCGACCATTCTCCCCGGTCTGCTGTTGCGTCATCTGTTCCTGCAAGTCACGGGGCAGCATCTGCCAAATGTGTTTTCCCGGCAATGGTCTCTCTGACCGGGATTGTTCGACGAGCTTGTTGGAAAATTCGCTCCCCGTTGAGATGTCGCCCCGACTCAGCGTCGCTGCCACTTCGTCCTTCACTCCCAAGGGAGCCAGTAACAGCAACAACAGCGTGATGAGCACGAGCAAGATCCACAGTACCCGCGACGCGAACGCCTCACGAAACGAGTCTTTGATGACGGCGAGATACGCTTTCATGATTCGGCACCAAAGCTTGTGATTTCAGTAGGTTGTTCCACGCCCGGTTTATCGTCGGTTTGGGCTTGGATGAGTTGCAGAAACGCTTCTTCCAGCGTCAACTTCCGCGGCGTCATTCGACAAATGCTGATGCCCGCTTTTCGCAATTGATCAACGGTGCGGTCGACATCCGGTTGCGCGGAGATGCGGAGACCGACCTGAAAGCGATTTTCACCAGCACCCCTCCAAGATAGGACGGCTGCTTCATCAACCGTCTTGCGAATGGTTTCCTCCGCGCCTTCCAACAGGAATTCCGTTTCCGCTCCCGACAGCGTAGTGATGTCTTTAACATCCCCCACATGACGCAATTTGCCCTTGTGGAGAATGGCCACGCGGTCGCAAACCAATTCGACCTCTTGCAACATATGGCTGTTGAGGAAAATCGATTTTCCTTGGCCTTTGAGTCGTGCCAGGATTTCCCGCATTTCCGCGCGTCCGACCGGATCGACGCCATCGGTCGGTTCATCCAAAATGAGCAGGTCGGGATTATGCAACATCGCTTGGGCGAGACCCAGGCGTTGCAGCATCCCTTTGGAATATTTCTTGACCGACATCTTGCCCCACTCGGCCAGTCCAACTGTCGCCAGGGATTCCGGTCGGCGTTCCCTGATTTGCGACATCGACAGGCCGCTGAGGCTGCCGTAATATTCCAATGCTGTGTTGCCGTTGAGGTGTTGTGGAATGCGATGTCCTTCGGGCAGATACCCCACCCGTTGCCGTCCCGCACGATCTCCCGCAGGACGCCCCAACAAGGTCGCTTGCCCGCCGGTCTTGCGGACAATCCCCAACAGGATCTTAATCAGCGTCGTCTTGCCCGCACCGTTGGGACCGAGCAGCCCAAACACTTCGCCTCGTTTGACATCAAACGAGACCCCCTTGAGAGCTTCCACCTTTTGTCGGCGAAACAACCCATCTCGATAGGTCTTTCGCACATCGTCAACGATGATCATGGACGAGTCGGACATAGGCAATCACTCAAGGTTTCGTTGAGGGCCAGGGGGGAAATTTGCAGCACTGCATTCTGGTCGGCGCGTGACAACAATCAAGAACGCAGAAAAGCTACCGAGGGATCAAAGGAGTTGAGTCGCGTTATAGAGTTTCTCGAAGTAGGAAATTCGTCGAGCCGCCGTAATTATTGACCCGCGAGCGTTTTTATTTCCTCAATAGATAATACGCGCGGAAAAACGGCGATCTCATCCAAGCGGCCTTCCCAGTTGGATTCGTTATTGCCACGACCTCCCCAGAATACCTGTTTCCCTGGTGACAACAACCCGGATGGCAGCTTCACTCCAATTTCTGGTTGTTGTTGGCCATTCAAATAAACTCGCACGAACTCACCATCCCGCTCGAACACAACGTGGTTCCAAGTCCAACGCGGGATTGCTTTTTTCCCCACCTCTGTTTTTGCTCCAGCTCCGCCGTGCCGAAAAATGAGCTTCCCGGGATGCTCCGTTCCTCCCAAACCCAAGTGGTCACTGTCAGCGCCCAAACCATGATCGGGGCCATGCGAAAATAACCAGCCGCTGACTTCGCGAGCCTCATTGGGCATGCCGTTCCAAAACCACATCGAGACCGAATACTGGTCTCCCAGATCCTGCATATGCGCCCGCAAGCGCCCCCCTGCGAAATGCGCGGCGCGGTTGGTTTCACCCTCTTGGCAGAATTTTTCCGATTGCGGACCTTCCAAAAAGAAGACGACGCCCGGTTCGTACACCGCATCACGATGGTGTCCCGACGAATCGGCAGCGTGCGGCGTCTCGAACTCATCCAGCCGATAATATGCGATCGGCTTGGCTGCCAAGATGGCTTCAGCGCTCGGTCCGCGGCTTTGTTGATACTTTTCTCGTGGACTCCCGGCGACTTGTTCCAGCAATTGTAGTGCCGCTTCGGTGATCTTCGGCTCTGCTTGGACTTCCAACCCGGCCGACCGCGCCGCCCAGGTGTTGTATCCCCCTAGCAAATGTTGCTCCGGCGGCGGAATATAACCGTCACCCCCATTGGCCAGTTCAATCACCATGGTATGTTTCAGTGGGCTTTGCTCTTTTAATTTCAAACCGGTCAGGGCATAGGTTTCCGTTGGTGTGGTCGCAATTCCAATGTCTCCAATTCGCAACGCTTGAACCACGACTTCCGTCGATTGCCGCTCGTGGAGAATCAGTTGCTCGCGCGCGTAAACTTCGGTCGTGTTCTTCGGCGGCCGATCGCCCATAGCCTCCACGATTTTTTTGGCCCATTCCAACCGCTGGGCAGTGGGGACGCGGTAGTTGAGTGTCAATCGCCTTTCGGCCATGGCCAGCGTCGCGTATTCGTCGTACTGGATCGTGCCTATCGCATCGAGTGCGATCTTTACCAATTCGTTTGCGAAACTTTCGATTGTTTTAGCGGGTTCGGTCGGGGGGGATGTCGTGTAATCGCGCCGCCAAATATCGCCGCTGCAACCGTGCGACATGATCCCCACAAACGGAGGATGCGAAGTGTCCTCATCGACTGTTAAATTGCTCTTAAGACCTTCGCTAAACAGCCCAAAATAATCGGCGCTCAGCGCCTGGTCGCTGAAATAATGCATGGAGAAATTCGCCAGCACGGCAATCGGTCGGCCATCGGTGGCTTGGATGGAAATGATCGACAGGTCGGGATCTTCCGGACCCGATTCCCCCGTCACGTCATCCCAGTTGGCACCTGCATGCATGTTCGCGCGGACCGTGGGATTGCCGAAGGGATCATTCACGATCCGGTCCGGCCGGCGAATCCAGCGCCGCAGTGCCGTGAACTCCGCGGCGTTGCCGACGGCCCAGCCGACGCGGGCCGGTTCGAGGTTTGCTTCCGCAGCGGCGATCGCTTCGGCTAGTTTGTCGCGCAGAAACGGCACATAGTTGGGGTCGGCATCTGTTCCCAGGCAGGAGAGCGATGAGGGCGCTGAGTGCGTGTGCGTCGCTGAAATCAACATGTGATCCGCTCGAATTTTCGTGCGCAGCGCCGCCAAAGCTTTTGCGTCATCTAGTAACGGACGGGGCATCATACAACTGTCGACCACAACAATCGCCAACCGCTCCTTCCCATCGTCCAGCACGATCGCCCGGGCGTTGATCCGCGTCTTGACTGTCTCCACCGATCGGCTGAGCATGCCTCCGTTGACCAGTACTGGAAGTTGCGTCGGCGTCACATCCACCACCGCAGCCCCAGCCTGCAATCCGGCCATGGCTGGTGTTGCTGCAAAATGTATCAAAACACCGATGGTGAGTATTGCTGCAACCGATCTCATATCATTCCCTTCGAGGTTCCGCAGTCGGCAAACGCCAGTTTCTGGCTGGAGTATTGAATACAAAAAGACCTGTTTGAATGTTAACGTGACGCACACAATGAGGGAATTCCGCCACCCCGCTGTTTTGCCAATTGCCCGATTCTTGTCGCATGGACAACACGACTTGTAGAAAAAAATAGCTGCGACTGTGATGCGTTTCACAGAACATCCGCATGCCCCATACGATCATATCACTGTCGAGCAGCCGATGGACGAGTCGTTTTGTATTTGCTCTCGTCGCTGCCAGAGGAGTCCCTCAGGCTTTCAATCTCTTAGGAAACTAAGTAATTTTAGGGACAGGATGTGGTTGACCGGTTGCAATCTGTCATGCTTACGGTCATCCCTGTCAATTGTTACGTTTACCAAAGCTGTTGTGTGCCCGCTTGAAATGGGCACATCTCATCGTACCCCGCCATCAGGAGGCACTTTCACTATGCTTAAGGTTGTTGTCCCAAGTCTCGCGCTAATCTTGGCTGGCTTTGTTGCCGTTTCGGCAGCCGAAAAATCTGCTGAAGTTGAATCCGGCCTGAAACCGGGAACGTTTGTTCCTGCCTATCACGTGCGCGACATCACAGGTCCCAAAAAAGGGGAAACCTTGTGCTACCGCTGCCGCTATGGGAGCAAGCCGGTCGTGAACATTTTCGCCCGCGAAATCACACCGGAATTGACGGCATTGATTAAAGATGTCGACAAGCAAGTTGGCAAAAACAAAGCGAAGAAAATGTCCGCTTTCGTCGTCTTCCTCAGTGACGACGCCGACACGATGGAACCCAAGATCAAAGAATTGGCCAAAAAGAACAAGTTGACGATTCCCCTGACGATCATCGAAGATGTCGCCGGTCCTGAGGAATACAAGATCTCCAAAGACGCCGACGTCACCGTCATGATGTGGGTCGAATCGGAAGTCAAAGTCAACCACGCCTTCGGAAAAGGCAAACTTAAAAAAGAGAACGTCAAAAAGGTCGCTGCTGAAACTAAGAAAATCTTGGCCGACTGAATTGACAATTTGAAATTCGATCGGCTCACAAGCAGATCAAATTCGCAGACCGCGCGATACATGTCGCGCGGCCTGTTTTTTTATGCGCTGCTCTGAGGCCGTTTCGTCACGGTTCAGTGTTGCATTCGACCGCCGGTGTTCGCTAAAACTCACGGCCCAGAGGAATTTTCCCACACGACAATCCCCCCGAAATCCCATAAGGATGATCGCCACAATGGCCAACGAACGTAGCTTGATTTTGTTCAAACCCGATGCCGTCCAACGCCGTCTGTGCGGCGAATTGCTCTCCCGTATCGAAAAACGGGGCCTGAAAATCGTCGGCCTGAAGATGTTGATGGTCACCAAAGAGCTTTCCGCCCAACATTACGCCGAACACGTCGAGAAGCCGTTTTATCCGCTGCTGGAAGAATTCATCACTTCCGGCCCCGTTGTGGCGTTGGTCGTCGAAGGCCCCGAAGCGATTTCGGTCATGCGGACCATGATGGGTTCAACCAACGGCCGGGAATCGGACCTGGGAACCATCCGCGGCGATTTCGGCCTGTCTCGCCAAATGAACCTGATCCACGGCAGCGACGGCCCCGAAGCAGCCGCACGGGAAATCCCGATCTACTTCCGCCCGGAAGAATTGATCGAATACGAAACCACTCTCGCCGGATGGGTCTGTGCCGACGACGAGAAGTAGAGTTGCCGATTACCTATTGGGGTCACCCTGATTGCCATCGGCAATCAGGGTGACGTTAGGCATAAGAAGCCGCAATGACAACGGTCCTTGACCAAGAAAGACTCATTGGTCAGGACTACTGTCATTGCGGCTTCTTGCGGGCTGCGCCCGCCCCGATAGCATGAGCTATCGCGGCCACCCCTAGATTTTCAACCCGCTTTGGCGATTGCTCGTTGCACGGCGGAGCCCATGTCGGCTGGGCTTTCAGCGACGACGGCGCCGGCGGCTTCTAGTGCGGCAATTTTTTCCTCAGCTGTGCCGCTGCCACCGGAAATAATCGCACCGGCATGTCCCATCCGTTTGCCCTTAGGGGCGGTCCGACCGGCGATGAACGATCCGACCGGCTTGGTGACGTGTTCCTTAATGAACTCCGCGGCCTTCTCCTCAGCGTTGCCGCCGATTTCGCCGATCATCAAAATCGCTTCGGTCCCCGGATCGTTTTGGAACATCTCCAGCAGATCGATGAAGTTCGTGCCGATGATCGGATCGCCGCCGATTCCCACACAGGTCGATTGGCCCAAGCCAACGTTGCTCAACTGCCAGACCGCTTCGTAGGTCAGCGTGCCGCTGCGGCTGATGAGTCCTACCGTGCCGGGATTGTGGATATAACCGGGCATGATCCCGATCTTGGCAGCACCGGGCGTGATGATGCCGGGGCAGTTCGGGCCAATGAGCCGGCTGCCTGTGCGTGCCAAGCATTTGGAGACCCGGACCATATCGAGGACCGGCACCCCTTCGGTGATGCCGATGATCAGCGGAATTCCCGCATCGGCCGATTCCATGATCGCGTCGCCACAAAAGGGCGGCGGGACGAACACCATCGAGCAATTCGCCCCAGTTTTGGCGACGGCTTCTTCGACGGTGTTGAACACCGGAAACCCGTCGACCTCGGTTCCCCCTTTGCCGGGAGTCACGCCGCCGACCAATTGCGTGCCGTATTCGCGGCACATCTGGCTATGAAACAACCCGGCGCGGCCGGTAATCCCTTGGCAAATTACCTTGGTGTCGGCATCGACTAAAATACTCATCGATCTATTTCGCCTTCTTCGTTTTCGCGACTTTGCTTGGTATTCAATCTATGGCTAAAAACCGATTACGCACTCAACGTGCCGACGACCTTCTTAGCGGCATCCGTCAAATCGGTGGCGCTGACAATATCGCGACCGCTGGCAGCCAGCATTTCGCGGGCCTTATCGACGTTCGTCCCTTCCAACCGCACCACCAACGGAATGGTGAAGCCCACTTTTTCGTACGACGTCAACAGCGCCTCGACAATCGTGTCGCACTTCATGATGCCGCCGAAAATGTTCACCAGCACCGCTTTCACGTTCGAGTCCGACAGGATGATCTTGAACGCTTCGGTCACCTGGTCGACGTTGGCTCCGCCACCTACGTCCAAGAAGTTGGCAGGTTCTCCGCCATGCAGTTTGATCAGGTCCATCGTGCTCATCGCCAACCCAGCTCCGTTCACCAGACAGCCGATGTTGCCGTCGAGATTCACGTAGCTCAGCCCGGCCGCTCCGGCACGAACTTCCGCTGCGTCCTCTTCGGACAGGTCCCGCAATTCCAGCAGCGGTTTGTGACGGAACAGGGCGTTGTCGTCGAAGGCGATCTTCGCGTCCAATACGACCAATTCGTCATCGGCCGTCACCACCAAGGGGTTGACCTCGGCCATGCTGCAATCGTTGTCGGCAAAGAACTTGCAGACTTGCGGCAGAAATTTGCCGGCTTGTTTCATTTGAGCGGAGTTGAAACCCAGCTTAAAGCACAGGTTGCGGACCTGATACGGCATCAATCCGTAGTCGGCGTCAAACGGTTCGCGGAAGATTTTTTCCGGCGTGTTGGCGGCAACCTCTTCGATTTCCATCCCCCCTTCGGAGGACATCATCAAGACCGGTCCGCCCGCTTCGCGATCGACCACAATACCCAAATACAATTCGCGGGCGATTTGCAGTCCCTCTTCGACAAACAGCGTATTGACCTGTTTGCCTTCGTCGCCGGTTTGAATCGTAACCAGCGTTTGGCCCAACATCCGTTCCGCGTTTTCACGGGCTTCAGCTGCTGATTTGACCAGCACGACGCCCGGTTGCTCGGGAAATTCCTTGAATCGCCCTTTTCCGCGGCCGCCGGCGTGAATTTGTGATTTGACGACGGCAATCGACCCGCCCAGCGTGTCATAGGCCGCCGCGACTTCGTCCGCCGATTTACAGACGACTCCCCGCGGAACGCGGACACCCGCATCGGCGAGCAATTGTTTGCCTTGATATTCGTGAATCTTCATGCTGATACTCTCGTTTTCGTGAATATTCAATTGCCCTTTCCAGCGGCAACGCGGCCATCATAGCGAGGCGCCCGACACGTTTCTAGTCGCCACGCAGCTAAGAAATTGATTCTCCTCTCTCCCTTTGGGAGAGGAGCCGGGGTGAGGGCCCTCACCCCACACGCAATCTCCCCGCAACGATTCACTCACCCCCACCGATCCATAAAACAGTGGGCAATGCCAGCAGGAATCGTTAACATGCATGCCGACAAATCCCACAAAATTCCACAACCAGACCCCGGAGGCACAGGCGATGCTCAAAGGCGTACCGACCACGATTTCCCCCGAATTGATGCATGTCTTGATGAGCATGGGGCACGGCGACGAAATCGTGATCGCCGACGGCAATTTCCCCGCCGACTCGCACGCCCAGCAACTCGTCCGCTGCGACGGTTTAGCGGGGCTGCCGGTTATCGAGGGGATTTTGAAATTCCTGCCGGTCGACACCTTCGTCGACGACGTCGCCGTCGTCATGCAGCCAGTCGATAAGTCCGCCACCGAACCCCCCATCTGGACCGGCTTCCGCCGCGCATTGGAGCGCGCCGAAGACCGCGAAATCCAACTCACCCTCATCGACCGCCACGCCTTCTACGACCGCGCCCGCGAAGCCTACGCCATTGTGGCAACGAGCGAAACGGCACTGTACGCGAATCTGATTCTGAAGAAGGGGGTTGTGGCGCCGTAGGATTGTCAGTCTAAACGGAGCGTTCCCATGACCGAAACCCAACCGCAGCAACGCCGTTTTTCCCGAACCACAGTTTTCTGTGTAGTCACCGGTCTCCTGCTTATCGCGGCCGGTGTGTTCTGCTTTTGGTGGCCCTACCACCTGGAACAGCAGGCGATCACTGCCGTCAACGATTGGCGGGGCAATGTGAAAACTGAGGTCATCCGCCCTGGTTGGGTTCCGAATTCGATTGACGACTCGCAGCTCCCATTATTCGAAAGAGTCGTGTCCGCCGAATTGATTCTTCTGTCGGTGGGCGATGACGAATTGAAACAACTCAGTGAGCTGACACACATCGAATACCTGGACCTGCAAGGCACAAAAATCACCGGCGCAGGTTTGACGCATCTGCGCGGAATGGTTTCTCTCAAGACCCTTGTGCTTCACAATACCGATGTCAGCGATGCGGGCTTGGTGCACCTGAGTGAATTGAAGAATCTTGAGTTGCTTGATCTGTCCAACACCAAGGTCAGCGGTTCCGGGCTGGCCCAACTCAGCCGACTCCCCAAATTGAAGAGTTTGGGATTGGATGAAACGTCCATCGACGATGCCGCCCTGCAACATCTGAGCGGGTTGACGACCCTTGAGGATTTATCGCTTTCCAAAACGGGGATCACGGACGCCGGCCTCAAGCACATCCGTGGCTTGACGAAGCTCAAGACGCTAGTCCTACACCACACCAATATCACCGGAGCCGGCCTCGAACATTTGCGGGGAATGCCATCGCTCGAAACCCTATGGCTGTCCGACACAAAAGTCGACGACGACGGCATGCAGAATTTAAGCGGGCTGACATCATTACGTAACCTCTGGCTGCGCAACACCCAGGTCAGCGATGGGGGACTGGAGCATCTCAGAGGATTGATGAATCTCGTTGAATTAACGCTTTCCAATTCGCGTGTGACCGCCGCCGGTGTTGAAGCATTACAGAACGAACTACTGGGGTGTGACATCCAATGGACACCGCCCACGCCTTAAGAAGCATGGCCCGCTGGCGCGTAAACTCCCACACCTTCGCCGGGTGGGATTGCCACGATCATGCAAACACGTTGCTGATCACTTCCCCTTCATTCACCGTCGCCCGTTCCGGGCGGCCTTGGTGCTGGTAGATCAGTTGGGTGTGGTCCAGTCCCATCGCTTCGAGGATCGTGGCGTGCAGATCGTGGACGTGGGCGCGGTCTTCGACGGCGTGGAGTCCGAAATCGTCGGTTTGGCCAATGATTTGGCCTCCCTTGATCCCGCCGCCGGCCATCCACATGGTGAAGCCGTAGGGGTTGTGGTCGCGGCCGTCCCCTTGTTCCGACATCGCCGTCCGGCCGAACTCGCCGCCCCAGATGACTAACGTCGAATCCAACAGCCCGCGGCGCTTGAGATCCTTGAGTAGACCGGCGATCGGTTTGTCGGTGCTGCCGCAATATTTGGTGTGGTTCTTTTCAATCTTCGAGTGCGCGTCCCATTTGCTACCCGAACCGGAGTAGAGTTGGATGAACCGCACACCCCGTTCGACCAATCGCCGGGCCAGCAGACAATTTTTGCCGAAGGCTTTAGTGTTCTTTTGGTCCAGACCGTACATCTGCTGCGTCTCTTCGGTTTCCTGCGCCAGGTCGACCGCTTCGGGGGCGTGGGATTGCATGCGAAACGC
This sequence comes from Symmachiella macrocystis, assembly GCF_007860075.1. Lineage (NCBI taxonomy): Bacteria > Pseudomonadati > Planctomycetota > Planctomycetia > Planctomycetales > Planctomycetaceae > Symmachiella > Symmachiella macrocystis. The sequence continues at coordinate 368,931 of NZ_SJPP01000003.1, read as the reverse complement.
CAATTCATAACTGGCGATGCGAGCTTCCAATTGCGTATCGCCGCTCCGCACTTCGAGGTGTTGGCGATTCAACTGATTGAGGAAATCAAGTTTGTTCCGTTGCTGCGCCTGGGCAATGCTCTCCGGCGAGGCGAGGTGCAGGATGGGGCTATCACCGTTGCGGAATCGCGTTCCCTGATACGTGGCGGGCATGAATCCCGTCCCCCACACGCGGCTGCCGCCGGGCGGTTCCTTGGCTTCATCCAACAGCACGACAAAAGCGGGTAGGTTTTGGTTTTCGGTCCCCAGTCCGTATGTGACCCAGGCTCCCAGGCTCGGACGCCCGGCGAGGATACTGCCGGTGTTCATTTGGCAAACGCTGCCGACGTGATTCAATCCGTTCGCCCAGCAGGAACGGATGACGGCAATGTCATCAATGCACTCACCAACGTGCGGATACCAGTTGGAGACCGGAATGCCACTCTCGCCGTAGCGGGTCCACTTGCGTTTGCTTTCCAGTAACGTATTGTCCGAAACGCCCATCGGCGTGATCACACGTTCGACGGAATCGGGCAACGGCTTGCCAGCGAATTCGTTCACCTTGGGTTTGGGATCGAAGGTGTCCAAATGGCTTGGTCCGCCGTCCATGAACAGAAAGATACAGCTCTTCGCCTGCGCGATATAATGCGCTGCCTGTGCTGCCAACGGATTAACGGCTGACTTTTCCGCAGCCAGCAAGCCCTCTTGTTGCAACAAGCCTTGCAGGGCCAGCGCGCCAAACCCACCCCCGGCCTGTGCCAGAAAATCGCGGCGCGACCGTGACGATTGGTGGTGTGGCATGTGGTTTGGGGAGAACGCGTCCATAATCACTTCAACCTCTTGCAGCCGGTCAGTCAGTCGATGTACAAAAACTCGTTACTGTTGAACAGCGCGTGGCAAAAGTCCACCAGCCCGCCGACCAAAGCGGCGTCGTAAACATAAGGAACATTCGCCGGAAAATGCGACGGATGCCCTGCGGCGCGATGCGCGGCAATCACCCTCTGCTGCGTGGCAATAAAGTCAGCCGCCGCAGCCACCTCGTCTGGATTCGGCGTGCGACCCAGCGCTTCCTGGTAGGCTTGAGTGATACAGTCGTTGATGTCCAATTGCGGTTGATCGCGAATCAACTTCGCCGCGAATTGTTCGGCCAATCCCAACACCAGTCCGCTGTTGAGTAGCGACAGCGCTTGTGGCGCGATCGTCGTTTCTTGTCGCTTCGCACAGCTCTCGTGCATGTCGGGAAAGTCAAAAGCCTGTAACAGCGGGTAGGGCATGTTCCGCTTCGCTAAAATGTAAATCGATCGCCGATTGCGTGCAGCGCGATCTTGGGATGGTTTCCAAGCCTCACGGGCACTGAAATTCGGTGGCAGATCCGGTTTGACGCCGGGACCGTACATTTCCAGATTCAATTCGCCCGAAACCGCCAGCAACCCATCGCGAATCGCTTCGGCATCCAATCGCCTGCGCGGAAACCGTGAGTAGAGTTCGTTGTCCGCATCCTGTTCAGTGACGCGGGGATCAGTGGGACGACTCGATTGGCGATACACGGCCGAATTCATGATCAGGCGGTGGAGTGCTTTGATGCTCCAACCTTGGGCGACAAATTCACTCGCCAGCCAATCCAACAATTCAGGATGGGAGGGCAGGGCGGTTTGTGTGCCGAAATCGTTAGCGTTGGCAACGATGCCGCGGCCGAAGTGTCCTTGCCAAATGCGATTGACCATCACCCGCGAAGTGAGCGGATGCTTTGAGTCGGTCAGCCAGCGCGCGAGCGTTGCGCGTCGTCCCGTGGTGCCGTCACGCGGCGGAGTGATTTTCGCCGGTTGGAAAACTTGCGATGTTTGCAACACCGTGGGAAATCCCGGCTGCACTTCTTCGACCGGTTTGTTGTACGTTCCTCCTGCTAAGAGGGCAGTCGCGGGCATCGAGGCACCGTCGACGGTGGCCATGATATCCATTTTGCCGGGAGGCGGCGGCCGGTCTTTCTGCAGCAATTCGATTTGCGCTTTCAACTCCTTGCGCCGTAGTTGCTGCGTTTCATCGAGTTTTTTGACGAGAGTTTTGTCAGTAAACTTGATTTGACGCTCAGTCCAGAATGCCAATTGGTTCTGCAGGGAAGTGCGTTCCCAGGGGGGAGTGTCGATAGCCTGTAGCACAATGGGGGGAAACTTCAGCCGTTTGACGTGGGTCGCCTTCGTGCGTACCGATAATTCCAATTCCCACAACTCTTTGCGGACCGCCGCCGTTTCCGCTTCCCATTTCGCCAACTCCGTTTGATAGTCAGCCAACGGTTGTTTTTCACCAACCGTCACACGTTGCACGGGAATCATGGGGGCAAAGAAGGCTTGCAGGCGGTAAAAATCTTTTTGCAGAATGGGATCGAACTTGTGGTCGTGGCATTGGGCGCAACCGATCGACATTCCTAAGAAAACCGCACCCACCGTGCCGGTCATGTCGTTTAGCATACTCTGCCGGGCCAATTCGACGTTCGAGGCATTACTCTCATCCGGCCACAGCCGATTGAATCCCGTGGCAATCAAGGCATCGGGGTCATTGGGAAATAATTCATCTCCCGCCAATTGAGCCTGGACGAAACGGTCGTAGGGGATGTCGTCATTCCAGGCGCGAATCACGTAGTCGCGGTATTTGTAGGCCAACGGCCGCATGGTGTCCGCGTTGAACCCGGCCGTCTCGGAAAAACGGACTACATCCAACCAATACCGCCCCCACCGCTCGCCGTAACGGGGACTCGCCAGTAATCGATCGATCAATTTCTCGTGGGCGTCGGGCGATTCGTCGTGCACAAACGCTTCAATTTCCGCCGGCGCGGGGGGCAGCCCCCACAGGTCATAGGTTGCCCGCCGAATGAAAACACCCCGTTCCGCGGGGGCGGAGAGAGTTAACTCACTTTCCTGCAGTTGGTTGAGGATAAACGCGTCGATCGGTGTCCGAACGGAATCCGCGGCAGAGACCGACGGGATTTCCGGGCGAGTGAACGGCTGAAATGCCCAATAGTCCGCTTCTTCGGCTCCAAAAGGAGATTTCTCAGCTGTGGCGTCTGCAGAAACGGTAGACTGCCAAAAGAGCAGGGCGGAGAGCGAAATGAGCGCCGTAACGGCAATTGTGAGCCGAATTTGCGGTGTGAGCCGAGTCGTAGGGGGCGTGCACTGGCAAATATCAGACATGCGCGGTCCGTCAAAAAGTCGAAAAAGGTCGGCAGGTTTTCACAGGGCCGTCCAAGGCACAAGGCCAACGAGCGGACCAACTTGCATACATCAGCGACATTTGTATACTTTACCACGACGTGGTACGAAAATCAAAGTGATGATGCGCGCCATGCGAATTGCGATTTCGCAGAATATGATTCTGAGCGTTCAGCCAGGATTTTGCATTTGCGTCCCGTTGGGGACGACCGACCTGGATGTCGTGATGCCGTTGATTATTGCTTGAAAAATACGCCTGCGGTTCGACGGGAGCTGCGCCCCCGCCAAGCCGTACGACCTGACAATTTACGAATGACGTTGCCGTAGGGAGTTTTTCGTGGTGACCGTGACTGAAATGATTGATGTGCAAGGGATTCTGCGCGGGCGGACAACCTTTGGCTTGGACGAAGTTCGCGAATTACAAGAAGCCGTGACTCATGACCAACATAAGGATGTCACGCAAGGAATCCGCGAACTGCTCGAAGAAATTGAGCAGGGAGACACTTCGTTACAAAAAAGCCTCGCCGCCGGCATCGGGGCCTATATGGTCGGGCTTCACGCCGATGCGGTGAACTGCCTGCAACAAATCAAAGACAATGGATTGGCCAGTTACTATTTGGCCAATGCCCAAGTCGCCTTGGGGCAATTCGACGAAGCCATCAAGTCGTTCGACCGGGCGATCGAAGGCGGCTACGACGCTGTGCAAAGCACATTGTTAAAAGCCGGTGCCGTTCGTGCCGTGGGACGGATTGAAGAAGCCGAAGAACTACTCCGCAGCGTCGCTCGCGAAGGGGCCACCCGCGCCGAGTATTCCTATCAATACGGCTGTATCTACTCCGATCGCGGTGACACCTACGGTGCGATTGAGTATTTCGAACGTGCCGTCGATATTGACCCGCACCATGCCCGCGCGTTGTTTTCGCTCGCCGGAATCAACTCGCTGCACGGAAACGACCAAGAGTCGATTCGTCTTTACGAACGGGCGCTCTCGCGGCCGCCACTGTATTTGGGAGCCTTGCTCAATTTGGGCTTGCTTTACGAAGACAGCGAAAACTACCGCGCTGCCGCCTATTGTTTCCGCAAAGTGCTTGAGGTCTATCCCAATCACGAACGGGCCGCGTTGTACCTTCGCGACATTGACGCTTCGCACGATATGTATTTCGACGAAGACAACTTAAAGACGCAGCGACGCTTGAACCAAGACTTGATGACGCCGGTCACCGATTTCGAACTCTCCGTCCGCAGCCGCAATTGCCTGCAGAAAATGGGAGTTCGCAATTTGGGCGACCTCACCGAGTTGTCTGAAACCGACTTGCTCGGCGGCAAGAACTTCGGGGAAACTTCGCTGGTCGAAATCCGAGAAATGATGGAGTCCAAAGGCCTCCGGTTAGGCCAATCGGCGCCACGCGACAAACCGCGGGACTACGCAATTCGCAACGACGACCTTTCGCCGCAAGAACAGGCGTTGCTGAATCGTCCGGTGGCCGATTTGAATTTGTCGGTCCGGGCCCGCAAATGTATGTCGCGATTGGGAATTAACACGCTGGCCGAGTTGACCTCTCGTACACCCGATGAACTTCTGGAAAGCAAAAACTTCGGCGTGACCTCGCTCAACGAAGTCCGGCGAAAACTGACCGACATCGGCATCAAGTTACGCAACGACTGATACCGGTTCTACTTGCAACTGGTTTCAAAACCCGCGGAGGTATTTCCGGAGTGGATCCACTCTACGACTGGGAAAATGCCATCGGGGTTTTGGAACGGGCGGCAGTCTGATTTCAACCCGTTGTTTGTGTTCACGACGCGAAAGATCCGCATGACTAACGGACGTGGTCGCGCGTTCCTTTTCCTGGCTGTCGTCGCCGGTCTGACGTACGCGTTTTGGCCGGCTGATCGGCGTGCCGCCCAGAAAATGCAGCGGCCCCCGTTACTGCAACTCGCACCCGTTCAGAGCGTCGGGAGCGGGCGGTTGTCCTCGATTCGTGTGAACCTGACTCCGTCGCCGGTCACGTCGCTACCAATACAAATCGACGGAGCCTATCGTATACAACCGGTGGGCAACCCCCGTGTGTTGGCCGAGGCCGCAAAGTTGGCCGCAACGTCCGTCACCGTGACCAAGACCGGTTTTCAAATCGGTCGTAATCATTATCCGGTCACGCGTCTCGAAATCCATCCGCAGCAATCCCCGGCGATTTGGATCAACGGGCATCAATATCGAGGAACGGTTCGGATTTATCGCCGTCCCGGCTCAAAGTTGATGGCCGTCAATGTTCTGCCGCTCGAGGAATACGTCGCCAGCGTGGTCGACAGTGAAATGCCCGCCGCGTTTCCACCCGAAGCTCGCAAAGCACAAGCGATCGTCGCGCGGACCTATGCCATATATCAAATGGGACAGGCTTCGCGAGATGCCCTGTTCGAAGTCTATGCTGATACCCGTAGCCAGAAATATTTGGGTTTTCAGTATCGCGGTGCCGGGGATCGTCTATTGGCCGGCGAATCCGCCTCAAGCCGCAAGATTGTTGACGAGACGCGAGGCATGGTCTGCACCTACGCCGGCCGTTTGTTCTGCACCTATTATTCAGCCGTCTGCGGGGGACATACGCTGCAGGGCACTGAGTTATTCAGCGACGCCGTTCCCGCCGTGGCGGCCGTCCCGTGCGATTTTTGTCGCGAGGCAAAATATTACCGCTGGGATGTTTCGCTCACAGCTGCCGAAATGGAGAAAAAAGTCAATCCCGCCGTCAAAGGACGGACCGGCAGTTGGGGACGTTTGGTGGCGCTGGATAACATCCCGCCAGCGGCGCCAGGGCGACTTCTGGAATTTGATGCCAAATATCAGCAGGGTCACGGCACCATTCGCGGAGACCGGCTCAGGACGGCGCTCTCAAGCCATGGCGTCCGCAGCCCGCACTTTCGCATTGAGCATCAAGGGAAATATTCGCTGCATGGGCGCGGACACGGCCACGGTGTGGGGTTGTGCCAATGGGGCGCCCGGGGACAAGCAAAAATTGGCCGTGGCGTGCAACAAATCTTACAGTATTATTATCCTGGATCAGAAATCGTGATCGTTGGCAATAGTGTGGCACGGAACTGACCAAACTGAGGATTGCCGTTTGAAGCCGTCGCGCAGGATATTTGGCGTTCGAGTGAACAGGACACGTCGCGTATTGCCGTTGAGAAAATTGCGTCGGGATCGCCCCGCCGCTGCAAAGACGCTCCCAGGCGTCTCGGCCCCATGAGGACACAGAATGTCGGACGGAATCCCTACCATCGAGTTGTTGGAATCGACGCACAATTTTCCCTGCCGGTATGTCTTCAAGATCATCGGCAAAAACGTCAACGATTTTCCGGGACGGGTCGTCACAGCCATGCGCTCGGCCCTGGAGGCCTCGGCCGATCCGCCGCACAGCTTACGCGAGACATCCGGCGGGCGGCATGTGTCGGTCACCTTCGAACCGGTGGTGCGGACTCCGCATCAGGTCGTTGCAGCCTACTCGGCGCTGCATCTGACTGAAGACGTGGTGATGATCTTTTAATGGTCCGCTACCGGCTGGGCTACTTGGCGTTAACGTTTGACAACCAAGACAGGACCCCCTTGGCGACGTGCATGCGGTTTTCCGCCTGTTGAAACGCGATGCTTGCCGGGCCGTCGATGACTTCATCGGTACACTCGAGTCCCCGTTTGGCGGGCAAACAGTGCATGAATTTGGCGCCTGGCGCCGCAGCCGCCATCAAATCGGCGTCCACGCGATACGGTCCAAATATCTGCTTGCGCGCATTGGACTCTGATTCTTGGCCCATGCTGGCCCACACATCGGTATAGACCACGTCCGCATCATTCACGGCTGCGTGTGGATCTTCGATGAGCGTGATGTCCACATCGGGGATGGCGTGTTTGAGTTGTTGCAGAAAACCGGGCGTCAATTCATAACCTGCCGGCGACGATACGACATACGGAACCTTAAGCAACCCGGCGCAAATTGCCAGGGATTTGGCGACGTTGTTGCCATCGCCGATATAGGTCAATCGTCGTCCCGCCAACGAACCGAACTCCTCACGTATGGTGAAGAAGTCGGTCAAGGCTTGGCAGGGATGGCTGTCGTTGGACAGGCCGTTGATCACAGGGCAGCCGGCGTGCTGGGCGAATTGGTCGATCAACGATTGTTCAAAGGTGCGCATCACCACGAAATCGGAATACCCGCCCAAAACACGAGCGACGTCGGCGGCACTTTCACGACCGTTTAACCCGGCTTCAGCGGTGGAGAGAAAAATGCACGTCCCACCCAAATGGGCCATTGCCGCTTCGAAGCTGATCCGCGTGCGCAGTGACGGTTTCTCAAAGAGCATCGTCAGCACGCTGCCGGCTAAACGAGGATCGCGGTTGCCCTGTAAAGATTGCGTTTTCAGTTCATCTGTAGTAGCGAATATCTCTTGCACATCGGCTGCGCTGAAGTTCAAGAGCGTGTCCATGTGTCTCATGTTTGTCATTCCTTACTCGGTGCGGCTTCAGACTTCCCTTGGGGGCCACTGGCAGCTTGTCCGCCAGTGCCGTATCAAGCTGGGGTTTCCTTGTTCAGGAACGTCGGTCCACGTGTGCACTGTCGGACGAGTCGCCAGTGGCACTCCCAATCGGGACAACCCAATGCTTGATGTATTGCTGTCGTGTTAAACTTCCGCGGCCATTTCACGCAGAACGTCGGCGATGACCTCACACCCCTCATCAACTTGTTCGGCTGTGACATTCAATGCGGGGAGCAAACGCACAACTGTGTCGTGTGTGGCGTTCACCAATACGCCACGTTGCATACACTTGCCCACGGCTGGACCGGCGGGAATCGTGAGGTCCACGCCAATCATCATGCCCCGCACACGCAATTCACGGATGATCGGTAATTCTTCTTGGAGTGCCTCAAAATGCGACTGAAACCGCGCTGACATCTCGGATACGTTGTCGAGCAGGTTTTCGTTTTCAATCGTCTCGACGGTCGCCAATCCAGCGGCCATCGCCAGTGGATTGCCGCCAAAGGTACTGGCATGCATTCCGGGGCGCAGGCTGGGGGCGATTTCTTCCTTGGCTAGAATTCCGCCGCAGGCCACTCCCCCGGCCAGCCCTTTGGCCAAGGTGATGATGTCTGGCTGCACATTCCATTGTTGGTAACCGAACCACGTTCCGGTACGCCCCATGCAGGTTTGGACTTCATCGAAAATCAACAACAAATCGTTGTCGTCCGCCATTTGACGCAACTCGGCCAGGAAACCGTCTGACGGGATATTGACGCCCCCTTCGCCCTGGACCGGCTCAATCATGATGGCGCACGCTTCGTCATCAATCAGCTCGCGGACCGAATCGGCATCGTTGAAGCGTGCATAGCGAAAACCAGCCATGAGCGGGCCAAGTCCTTGGTGGTACTTCGGCTGAGCGGTCGCTGTCGTCGCAGCCAGCGTGCGGCCGTGAAAACCGTTTTCGAACGTGATGATGCGATGACGGTTTTCAGGGGTATGCAGTCGCGCCAATTTGATGGCCGCCTCAACTGCCTCGGCGCCGCTATTGCAGAAAAAGGCCTGCCCGAAACCGCGTGTCGTCAGTGCTTCGGCAAACTTGCCTTGTTGTTCGGTATACCAGGAATTGGGAATATGGATCAGATGGGCCGCTTGTTCCTGAATCGCCTGGACAACCGCCGGCGGACAATGCCCTAAAATGTTGCAGCCCCAACCGGGGAACAGATCCAAATACCGCTGTCCTTCCGCGTCCCACACATTCGAGCCTTCGCCGCGGACCAATGAAATTGGAAATCGCCCATAGTTGGGGATCACATGTTTTTCAAACGTGGCAATCGTGTCCTGGCTACTCTGCGTTGCGACGGGATTCACAATTTTGTCTCCTGCGGATCAAACGAATGAGAGGTTTGCGGCGGGTCGAACCAAAGCCGCGTGGAATCGGCGAAAAAGTTATTGACACCTAACCAATGGGGCAGGTTCACGATTTCACTAAAAAACCGTGAATCGCGTGTGACGAGTCGATTTCTACGCCGATGCGGGCGGCACAATTTCAGTTCCAATTCCGTGATCGGAATAAATCTCCAGCAACAACGAGTGTGACTTCCGGCCATCGACGATATGGACTTTGCGAACCCCCGCGGCGATTGCTTCCAAGGCGGCATCGACTTTGGGAACCATTCCCGTTGCGATTGTGCCATCGGCAATCAACTGCCGACAACGATTGACATCCAAATGATTCTGTAGCGTCTCCGGATCGTGTTGATCCAAGAAAATTCCCGGCACGTCGCTGAGAAAAATTAATTTTTCCACGTTCAGCAGCCGGGCAACGGCCGCTGCTGCGGTATCGGCGTTGACGTTTAGTTTTTCGCCCGCGCTATCCAACGCGATGGAAGGGATCACCGGAATGATGCCCGCTTCACAGGTGCGGCGAATCAGATCTTCGTCAATATCCACAATCCGGCCCACGCGGCCCAGATCAATTTTGTCACCCTTCTCGCCGGTGAGGGTCAACTTTTCACCGACAAGGCAGTTTTGCGAAAGGTAACTCAGCCCCATCGCATGCCCAGCCTGTTTACGCATTTCGCCAACCAAACTTCCACATATCTCCTTGGCCAACACTTCGGAGACCAAATCGATCGTTTTTTGGTCGGTATACCGGCGGCCTTGGACGAAACGAGGCTCGATTCCCGCGTCCTGCATGGCTTGGCTGATCGCCTTGCCGCCGCCGTGTACCAGAATCGGACGCATGCCGACAGCGCCCATGAAAATGACGTCGGTGAGCAAATTCCGGACAGTTTCGTCGTTTTCGAGCGCGCTTCCGCCCAGTTTGATGACTACGTGCTTATCACGAAATTGCCGGATCCAACCCAGCGCCTCGATGAGCACGCCCGCCTTTTGAGTCGCGTCGTCCACAGGTGATTGTCTCGTACGGAAGGGAAAAGTTCCGATTGTAGAGCCTTCCGTGCGTGAGTCAATTCTGAAGGCGTATTAGACCAGATTCGGCAGCGCAACTCTTAGCCACCAAACGATTTTAGTGTCCGCGAAATCGATACGGCGGTTACGACCGGCCTCAAATCACAATCGCGGTAGCCTCGGTACTTTCGCGCTGACCCAAACCCGGTTTCCCCGGAGCCGCAGATGCAGGCGATTTGGCGTAAAACCAGCGGTGAATTCCCCCCGATAAGCTTTTAGAGAAGCCAACTCAAAACGTACCGCGAACGGCACTTCGCCAAGTAACACACTCCAAAACCCTACACCAGCATCAAATCTTCGATGCACCCTACCTTTTCTAGGGAACGTGAATTGTGTGATGCCCATGCCGCATCGGGATTTGATTTTACAGCAAGAAGACTCGGAAAGAGACTACTCTTGAGCAATACACACTTGCCAATACAACATCTGCTTGCGCAACTTGAGAAGCAAGGACGTCGACCTCGTCGCAATTACCGCCCTCAGTGGATTACCCCCATTATTGAGGAGGTGGCGGAGCTTTTTGAACCACTTTGCAGCGTGGGACGCGTGGGGTTCGACTGTCGACTCACCGAGGATCGCTGGGAGGTCAGCCTGTATTTGGGGACTTGCGAATTGGTCGGCGGCAAGAATGACGGCCAAAACCGTCCGCTGAGCTTTCAATTCAATATGCACGAATTGTACCGGCGGTTCAATCTCGTTGAACGCTGGGAATGGACCGCCCATCCGGCCAAAAATGCGGAAATTGCGGACGAAGAAGCCTCTCTGGTGACCATTGAGGGCTACTGGGACGATAATCCGATCCGCTTGAAGCTCATCGAATCGCCGCCGTCAAAAGTCGGTCCGGGACTGCGAGAATTCCCGAACGGTCATCGCGAGCAAATCTGAGGCAGGGGAGCGAATCTTCGAATAACGCCCCCAATAGCGATTCGTCGGGGTGGCATGATGCAGCCCGACTGAATGAGCCGGTGAAAAAAATCCCCCCCCAGGACTCGAACCTGGAACGACAGGACCAAAACCTGTTGTGTTGCCATTACACCAGGGGGGAAACTGCGTTCGCTGCCGTTGGCAGCACGCGGTAGGCGAATCTTAGACGATGTCACCATCCTCTGCAAGATTGGACAGGGCAAGTTCTGCAGAGCGACCCAGACGCGCTGGTGAGGCCCAGCGGCACCTTTCATTTTCACGCGTGCTGCAGCGTGGGAGCGAATATGCGGCTACCGTTTGTGGTGAGCCGAGCAGTAGTTCCTCGGGATTACCGTTCTATCGAAACGGCAATTCGCACCAGATCGGCGATTGTGCGGACTTTGAGTTTTTTCATCACGTTGGCCCTGTGTTTTTCGACCGTCTTTTCGCTGCGTCCCAGGTCCCGAGCGATGACCTTGTTGGCTTTCCCGGCGACTACCATCGTCATCACCTCGTGCTCGCGGTCCGAAAGTGTGGCCAGACGTTCGCGATGGATCGCCCTGTCTCGTGCCTCGTTTTCCGCATGTTTGCGTTCGCTGATATCCTCGTACAGGACCACGGCCCGGGCCGCTCCCGCTCCGCTAAACGGCGAGACCTCGACCTGGTACCAACGTTGGTCCGCGGCGTGGTAACAGAGGACTTCCACACAAAACTGCGATTGTATTCCGGTAATGACATCGCGCACACCGGCGACAATGGTATTGGCGGCCGGTTGCATTTCACCGGTCACGTTTGAACATGCACTGAGATAGTTGACGGTCACCCCAAACGCTTTGCCGGAAAAGGGATTGGGACTTGACTGATTTGCCCAGGCCGAATTCACCATCAGAATCATGCCGTTGTCATCCAGAACCGCCACTTGGGCGGATAACGAATCGAGCACCCCCTCCAGAAGTCGCAGTGACTGTGTCCGCGCCTTTTCGGCGCGGCGACGTTCGACCAAGTGCGTCCACTCGCGAATCGCCGCTGCGGAAATTCGCGGTAAATCCCGCATGACTGCCGCCGATTTGACCACATAGTCCAGCGCCCCGGCCTTCATGGCCTCGACCGCGACCTGTTCATTACCATGACTGGTTAACACGACGACCGGAAATGCCGGCGCATTGTCATCGTGGCGGATCAGGTCGGTCCCGCGCCCATCGGGAAGTTCCAAGTCAGCGATCACTACGTCGGGAGTACTCGTGGTGAGGAACTTTTGCGCTTCTCGCAGGCTGCTGACTACGGAGAGTCGGAAACCGGAGCCTGCTGACTCGAATGCGCGTTCGATCAATTTCGCGTGAGCAGGCTGATCTTCGACGAGCAAGATAGTCATGTCGAGATTTTTCATCGTTAGCGATCGGAATAAAATCCGCGGCCACTGCAAACGCTCTACGATTTCAAAAAGACTGTTACGCTCAGTCAATTTGATCGAGCGCACATTTCTGAGAAGCAATCGCGATTTTAGTCCTAATTATTGGCAAACTGCCGTGAGGCTTCAAGGACAAGCCCGCTCAAAACGCGCAGTCGCATTTTTTCTCGTTGCTGGTCAGTTGCACGATTGCACTTTTTCTTAGGAGGGGGATAGCAAGCTTGTCGACGAACGTTCCAGCAATTTCAGCATGCCGCTACCATGAGTTGACTGTCGCCGATTCTTTTTCGTCGTGCGACCAAGTTCCGAGTCAGTACTATCCCTTGCACAAATCTTGCACACATCACGCGGCTCAACATCGCAAATTGACGATAGACGTTGCACTACCGTATGCTGTATCTTAGGAGAACATAGCATAGTGGCTGATAGGATCATGCGGTGACGGTCTGGAGATGAATCATGCTCACGGTCATTGAAGGAGGCCAAACGGGGCGACGGCGCGAATTCCTCAAAATTGGAGGATTGTCGCTAGGGGGGCTGTCGTTGGCGGACTTCTTCACCAACTCCTTGCAGGCAGCCGGCAGGCAGTCGCTGATTTCCGGAAAGTCCGTCGTATTCGTATTTATGCATGGCGGTCCCAGTCAGATCGAAACCTTTGATCCTAAAATGTCCGCTCCGGTGGGAATCGCCAGTGCCACTGGTGAAATTGCCACGGCCATTCCGGGCATTACCTACGGCAGCACGTTTCCCCAATTGGCCAAATGGGCCGACAGAACGACGATCGTGCGCTCCTTTACCTCGGGCGATAGTCGGCACGACATCAAACCAATCGTAGGCAAAGCAACGCACGGGGCAAATCTCGGCTCTCTGTTTTCCCGCGTGGCCGGGCAAAATCATCCCCAAAATGGCATGCCCACAAATATTGCCCTTTATCCCAGGGCGGTTGACGATTCCACCATGCCGGCCATCAAGAAGTTCGGCGACTTCGAATCCACTGGGACGTTGGGAGGCGGCTATGCGCCGTTTGTGCCCAGCGGTGGGGGCGAGATGCGTAAGAACATGGAATTGCAACTCCCGCTGGCGCGGTTGGACGATCGGCGTCGGTTATTGGCCAATTTGGATAGAATCCGCCGTGCCGTAGACGTCGACAATTCACTGGCTGGACTCGATTCACTGAAGCAACAAGCCTTCGATACAATTTTAGGGGGCGTGAGTGACGCATTCGATCTATCGAGCGAGGATCCGGCGGTAGTCGCCCGCTATGACACGGCTCCGTTAGTTCGTCCTGACACGATCAACAAGAAGTGGAAAAACCACGAACGCTATGCTGACAATTCCAAGTCGCTTGGAAAGTTAATGTTGCTGGCGCGGCGACTGTGCGAGCGTGGGTGCGGTTTTGTGACGGTGACGACCAATTTTGTGTGGGATATGCATGGCGACCAAAATAACGCCGGCGTGTCCGAAGGCATGGACTACATGGGACGACCGTTTGATCATGCGATCTCCGCGTTTCTGGAAGACGTCCATGCCCGTGGATTGAGTGACAAAATCTTACTCGTTTGCACGGGCGAGATGGGCCGAACGCCGCGCATAAACAACCGAGGTGGACGCGATCATTGGGGCGGATTGGCGCCGTTGTTGCTGTCCGGAGGCGGAATTGCTCCGGGGCAGGTGATCGGACAATCAACCCGCGACGCATCGCGGCCGCTCACTGAGCCGGTTACCTTGAAACATCTGGTCGCTACGGTCCTGAGCAGATTGATCGACGTCGCTGAGTTGCGGGTACAAAGTGGGATACCGGGCGACATCATCCGCGCCGCCTCGGCCAACCCAATTCCCGGCTTGTCTTGACCGTCCCCAACAGCACAGCCATTCAACACAACCATGAAGTGATCGCGTTATGCAAGAACTGTTGTTTGTTGGTGTCGGTGGATTTGTAGGAGCGGTGAGCCGTTTTTACCTCTCCGGTTGGGTGCGCGGATTGCTGTTTCAGCGCTATGGACCGGAGTTTCCCTTTTTTGCTTTGGGAACGATGGCCGTGAATGTCGCTGGCTGCTTCTTGATTGGCCTATCAACAGTCCTAGTGCAGCGCAATCACCTCTCCCAGGAAACGCAGTTGCTGTTGATGACCGGATTTTTGGGAGCTTTGACGACCTTTTCCACCTTCGGCAGCGAAACCGTTGAGATGTTTCTCAAAGAAGGGGATGCCCGTTTTGCCGTCCTGAATGTCGTCGGAAATCTGGCGCTGGGAATCGGAGCGGTTGTGCTAGGGCGCTGGTCAGCCCAACTGGTCTTGGGATGATAAGCTCGCAGAGCAAACTGGCAGGTGCCGTTTGCCGGTGCGTGCTTCCGCCGGATCAATTTCACTCGCTATAAAGTTTGCTTCTGCGGTTTCGCCAATTCGCCGGCAAACTTTTGAGCGATTGTTCGAAGAACTTCGTGATATGTGTTTCGACGTTCAGTTCTTTGGGGGTCAATAAATCAGAGCCGCGCAATTTGCCTGGGTAGATTTGCAGGAAGCTGCGGTTTTCGTTCTGCCCCACTTTGTTGAACAGTTCGTAAAGTTTTTCGGCCTCGCGTAGCCCGTCTCTGTCCTGGTTGCCGACGGCAACTAGCAAGTGCACATTCCATTCTGGATTGCGTAGGACGGTCAGCGGTCGGGCGTAAGGTAAACCGGGAACCTTTTCCGGTGACAGCAAGACCAAGGCCCGTACATCTTGCCCGCGCGGCGTGCGGTCGGCACCAATTCCATCGGGATGCGGCGGTTTATTCCAATCGAGTAGAGCATACGATACGGCGACGGCAGCACCCATCTCAGCGCCGACAATTCCGGTTTTGTTCATGTTCAGGTTGCTGTCTTGGTGTTCTTCTAAGATGAATGCCTTCACCGCTTCGAGATCGTACCCCACCATGTTTTTATAATCTTGCGGAATCAACTTCAGTTTGTTCCGCTGGCGGTTTTGGTTATTGGCCCCCGCATTGACTTTGCTTTGTCCGTGGCCGCGCAGGTCGACTGAAATCACCGCATAGCCGGCGAGTTGCAACGAGGATGCAATTCCTTTGGTCCACTCCAGTCGGTTCCCCCCTTCGCGGTGCAACATCAAAATCACCGGTGCCTCTCGGCCGACGTTGGATTCCCAATAGGTCCCGGCGAGGTCGATGCGGTCCTTGGTTTTGAAGGTGACGTCGCGCGGCGGTTGGATCGGTTTGGGGTCGTTGGCCTGTGCTTGCGCTCCACGCGGCGCCGCCAACAGGCAGGCTCCTGCGACCAAAGCTAAGCAGACGAAAAATTTCGTGCGAGAGGTTCTTGGGGTTGGCGTGTCGGCGTCGCATGCGCCGAATGATTGCAAACACTTCATTGGTGGCCGTCCCATTCCAGTAATCAATTCGCAGTGAAAAGCGTTGCGGAGCGAAACGGTGGATTTGCCGTCCCACGCCGCTCCCAAGCAGCTATTTTCATTCTATGGACCGATGGCAACCCGGTCAATCCGCACTTCGGACACCCGGTGTTTCGCACTTTACGTTTACTGATCGGCAGCCGAAAACCCACCATCATCGGCAAACGTGCGGCGATCGTTTCATTGATCATCGTCGCCACGACCGTCAATACAGAGCAGATGCCGATTGGTGCGCATAAAAAGACAGCCTTGAGATATCGCCGGGGAGGCAAACACCGGTTCACCTACAGAATTGAGTGCCAATCGTTTGTAACCGCGCTTTGCGGCGGCAATCACGGTCGTTTCGCCACGTTCATTGGTGAAATAGATCTTTTGGTCTCCGGCAACAGGAGAGGCGGTGAAGGCACCCGATAATCGTTTTTGCCACACGCGCTTTCCATCAGTCCCGTTCAGGCAGGTGGCAATTCCCGCATCGTCGACCAGATAGTACCGCTCGCCCACTAATATCGCAGACGGAACAAACGGAGCCCCGCGCGTATTTCGCCAACGGACGTGCGTTTCGGTCACATCGCCGCGACCGCCAGGGCGGATCGCCATCGTCGGGCTCTTCGGCCCGCTCACCACATACAGAGACCCATCGCCGAAGACCGGTGTGGGAATGCACTCGCGGCTCATGCCGTTCACCGTCCACAAGGGTTCGCCAGTCGTGGGATCAAACGCATCGACTTTGTGCGATCCCGATACGATCAATTCGTGTTGGCCGTTGCCAAGCAGGATCAATTGCGGCGAAGCCCACGATAACCACGCTTCCGGACGATCGCGCTTCCAGCGATTGGCCCCCGTTTTTTGATCCAGCGCGATGACGTAGGAGTCGCCATAGTGATCGCACTGCACGATGACCGTGTCTTGATATAACAGCGGAGAACTTGAGGCAGCGAAGCGATTTTCGAATTGTCCATATTCGTTCGCCAGCGACCGCTGCCACTGCAATTGCCCCTCCATGTCAGTGCAAAAAACATCGCCCGTACCGAAAAACGCGAAGACGTGATTGCCATCCGTGACGGCGGCCGGACTGGCCATGCTGCTTTTGTTGGCGTGATACCGCGTAGGAGCGGTGCCCCATAAACGTTGATGCCACAATTCGCGTCCGTCGTCGGTCGCATAACAAATGATATGCAAGTCCGCCTGTTGCGGGCCGTCCGAAGCTGTCACGATCACGCGGTCATCCCAGACAATCGGATTGGAGATCCCCGACCCCGGCACAGCTGTTTTCCAACGAATGCCGGTCGTCTCGGACCATTCGGTGGGCAGTTCACTTTCCGCCGAAACCCCGTTACGACCCGGCCCCCGCCATCCGGGCCAGTTATCGGCCCTGGCGCTGCCGACCAGAGCGGTGCTCAACAGGCATCCTAGAATTGCAGATTTCACAAACATGGTTTGACTCTCCAACCGCCGCTGTTTTTTTGAACGTGTTGGCTTCCGATCACTACTCTGCGTTCGCCTCAGAATCCTGAGGCAGCGCCGAACGCGTTCCGATGCTGGCACCGTCTTTGTCGCAAAACCGCAGTTGCATCGACCAGTTGTTGCCGACGGCTGGGTTTTTGTGTTGCGGGCCTTGGCAGATTTTTACCAGCACGGTGTTCTTACCACTTTCCAAATGCACCGCTGCGGTAAAGCGATCCAGCCGTGTGCCGTTGAGCCATTGCCGGCGCGCGAAGACTTTTTTGCCGTTGACCCACACCGAGAGATTGTCGTCTGCGCCGCAGCGAAGTTGTACGTCCTGGTCGCGGGGGGAGAAGATTTCGGTATAGGCATAACCGACTGCCTCTTCCACCGGAGCAATGGCGGTCACCAGGTTCACGTTCCCCAGCTTGTCCGTGGTGCGGAAACGTTTCCAGGAAATGTCCCGTCCGTTTTGTCCAGGATAAGTGGCCTGTAGGTCGACGGTCTCTTCGGGCGGAAAGACGGTGTCAAACCCGCTTTTGCCCGGCGCATCAAACGGTCCCAGCACGTGCCAATCAATCACCAACCCCATGTGGTCGATGATGCTTACTTCGCGGCCGACCGCTTTCAATTTCGCCGCCGTCGTTTGGATTAACCCGCTCTCCCGCGCCGCACGAAAGGCCGTTTCATACACCCGGGCCGCCGCGGCGAATTTTTCCGCTTGCTGAAATTCATCGCCCTGTTTCAACAACGCCGTAATCGCATCGTTACGGAATTCGGCGTCCGCTATTTGCGTGGCGACAAAACGATCGCGAAAATTCGGGTCCAACCGGTCCAATAGCCCCAAGACCAAACGGCGCGAACGGCCTTGATGTCCAGCATCCTGCACGTAGTCGCGCAGTGAGTGTAGAGGGAACTGCGGCGAAGTTTTTTTCAACTCCCGCCGGGTCACCTGTTCGTAGATAGTGCGATACCAATTTGCAGCCAGGATGTTGTCGGTATCCATCGCTTCCAGCAGTTGCGGCAAGACTTCCATGCCGGAGTTAATGAGTTCTTGTGCCGCTTGCTTGGCCGCCGCCGAACCTTGACCGCCCGGTCCGCAGGCAGCGATTATTTGCAGATGGTCATCAATTTCATCTGCCTTCGCCTGAAGCGGTCCAGCAAAAATGAGCACCGCCGCGATCCAAGACACCACACATCGCCCAGTCATCGCAAAGCTTTCGGTTGGTTTTTTAGAAGGCCGTTTGGATCGCCACACATTGATTCCGGAAGGCCCATCGTACCGCAAGCCGTTTCGCCAACGCAAGAAACGCTTGCCCCACCGACGCGTCGCCGATACAAATAAAGCAAGAACTCCCCCACCGCATTGAACGCCTCCCCGAACCCGAGCGACCACTGTGCATCAACCGGCGATTGAATTCTTTACCGCTTCCGATGGATATCGCCTGCATTACCGCCGGTGGAGGGCGGCCCACGACAAGCCGCGGGGGACAATCGTCGCCTTGCACGGCATTCAAAGTCACTCCGGATGGTATTCCGCGTCCAGCCGCCAGCTGTGCGAGGCGGGTTATGACGTGCTCTTTATGGATCGCCGCGGATCGGGCTTAAACGAACGCAGCCGTGGCGATGCCCCGCATGCGGACCGGTTGTTGAACGACGTGGCGCAGTTCCTGCAGTGGGTTCGTTTTACCAATGAGCCTGGTGGACAGGCTCCCGTGATCTTGATGTCGGTCAGTTGGGGCGGGAAATTGGCTGCACTCACGGCAGCGCGGCGACCGGAGTTGCTCGACGGTTTGGCTTTGCTGTATCCCGGCATCCGCACCAAAATCCGCGCGACGGCTAGGCAAAACTTCAAACTGTCACTCGCCGATGTGGGAGGCGCGCAAAAAAAACGTGTGCCGATTCCGCTGCAGGATCCCAGTCTGTTCACCACTGATCCCGATTGGCAAACCTACATTTCTCGCGATCCGCTCACCTTGCGCGAAGTGACCGTGGGGTTTCTGCTGGTCAATCGACAAATGGATCGGCAATTGCTCGATGCGCCCGATTGCATCGTGTGTCCCTCGCTCCTGATGCTCGCCGGGCAAGACCGTATCATCGACAATCGCGCGACACGCGGCTATTTCCTGCGTTTCGCATCCCATCAACGCAAGCTGATTGAATATGCCGATGCGGCACATACTTTGGAGTTCGAGCCGAATCGTGACGAAGCGGTGCGGGACTTGTTGTACTGGATCGATACGATCAGCTAGTCGGCGATTCGCGGCGGATTGCCTATGGGCTACGGGCGAATGTGTGTTATGATTCTGTACGACAGTGCGCTCTGACATCAACTTCTACGAGGCCCAGCCATGCGAACATTTCCGCAAATTCTGCTTCTGCTTTTAGTAACCTGCGGAATATTGTCGACAGCCCGCGCCTCTGACAAACAGGCTGCTGAAAAACCGGCTACTAAGGAGAAAGCTGCCGATGCCTTGGTCAAATTGAATCCAGAAGGAACCGTTTTGCTGGACTTGAAAGGCAAACGCGTTTTGCTGAAGACCAAAATTGTGCAACGCGAAGCAGTGCTGGAGTTTTTCTGCTGTTTGTCTCAAACCATGGAACACGAATCGATCGTCTCCTTGGATTCCAAGGCGATGTTCATCCATGCCGCTTTGCTGCGAATTGGTGCCAAGCCGGGCAAGCCGGCGCAATTTGAACCGGAATACAAACCGCCCACCGGCCAAAAGATCGACATCTTTGTGCAATGGCGGGATAAAAAGAAAACACTGCATCGCGTTCGCGCACAAGATTGGGTGCAGCGCGTCACGCGGCGGTTCTATTCGGTGCCGATGGAAAAATTGCCGAATGATCTGAAAATCCCCGCCGAATCGGAATTGCGCTACGACAAATTCGCCAAGGAATTGCTGTGGTTCGGTCCCATGACAGTGGAACAAAAAAAACGCCTGCTCGCTTGGAGCAAGGATGCGGCCTATAAAAAGGGAATTGAGAAATTTTTTGACGACAGCCAACCGCGCAAAATGAAGGCCGATTGGATCTTTGCCGGCAGTCAATTCGTGCGCGACGAACCGGGGGGACCGGAATACTATTTGGCCGAATCGGGACAGATTATCAGCGTCGCCAATTTTTCCTCCTCGGTCATCGACGTGGCCATGAAGAGCACCGATTCTGAGGCGAACCTGCTTTTCGAGGCGGCGACCGATCAGATCCCTCCTCTCGGCACCGAAGTCACCGTCGAGTTGATTCCGCAATTCAAACCGGTCAAAGGTAAAGCGACGAAAAAACCGGCCGCAGCACCGGGAAAGTTGCCGGCAAAATCATCGAGCAAATGACTGCAACGCGCGTCGGCAACGAATTGAGAGACCGTTGTTCGACGAGCCAAGCTGCGGGGACTTTACCGAACGGGGAATCTTCGAGGGTGAATCTAGTTAGTGTTGATTCACGCCTTGTACTACGCCGATGTAAAATCATGCCTCGCTGCATCGCTGTGTTCCGAAGAATAAACACCCGACTTTATTCATTCACACGGCAAGACGCCTGCGGCGATTCACACTGACGGCCTCCGTTTTGAGACGGCGGTCGTCCGGCACGACCATTTTTACGGCGTGCTCAACCGTTCTCGCTGAATGTAATGTAATGTAATGCGATCTCGCGCGAAAAGATAGATTTTCCGGGCCGCGCGATGATCGATCAATACGTTGCGGTGTCTCGCATTCGAGGACTTGACTCGTATGACGCGAAAGCCACGCCACCACGCCCTCCCTGCGGGCGCGACACGTCCCAATTTTTTGGCCGTGCTGATCACCTGCTCCGCCATTGGAGTTCTGGTTCTCAATTTTCAATTGGAACCGGCCCGCGCCGTTTCCCGCAACACGTTGAAACGGCCAGTGATCTCACAAATCGCGCCGCGTGCCGCATCACCGGATGTAGCCAGCGATGCCACAGCCGAAAACGGCGGTACTACCGACGAACAAGATAAAAGTTCGGCGATGCTCGGTGCGGTCTGCCGCGGTCGAGTCGCCTTGTTGCTCAATATCGCGCTGTTGGAAGACGGCATTCGCATGTTGGAAAAGCATCCCGGTTATTCGGCGAACTTTCACAAACAGGAATGGTTGGACGAAGCCGAAGAACTCACCGAATTGCAGACCATCGAAATCAAGAACCGTCACCAACCGTTTAGCGTCTATATGCATTGGCTCAATGGCGACGCCGGTCGCGAAGTATTGTTTGTCGAAGGCCAACACGGCAACAAAATGGTTGTACACGCCGGCGGCAACGGGCTGAAAAGCAAACTCACTTTGTCCATTGCCCCCGACAGTTCCATCGCCATGGGCGAATCCCGCCATCCGATCACCCAAGCCGGTCTGCTGAACCTCGCAAAAACCATGGCCCAGTTTCGCCGCCGAGATTTGGCACACGGCGACAGCGTCGAATGCTGTATGGGGCAAGAACAACTGTTCAACGAACGCCCTTGTTACAGTTTCACGCTTAACTTCCAAGACGAAGAGGTCGAAGCGGACTACCGGAAATCGGTTGTTCTCATCGACAAGGAATGGTCCATCCCCGTGCTCGTCCAAAACTTTGGATGGTACGACACCGAAGATGAAGAGATGGCCAAACTGACTCCGGAACAGTTGGACGAAGAAACCTTCTTAGAATACTACGCCTTTTCAAACATCGATTTCGATACCGAATTGCGGAGCGATGATTTCGAAAAGGACAGCCCCAAGTACCGCTTCTAAGACGAGCGGTGAACCTTGGTTCGCCGTTTGCTGTCCCTCCCATGGAATTCGGTCGATATTCCGGTTGGCGGGCCCTCACCCCCGACTCCTCTCTCCCCGAGGGGAGGATATTTGGAAAACGGCGAGTTTAAGCTCGCCGTTTTTTCGTAGGTCATTCCGTTCGATTTGCTTTCTCAATTCACACCTCGCCCGTTCACTCGCCTTGCTGTTCGCATTCCGCTAAAATCCTGACATGATTACCATCGTTGATTACGGAATGGGCAACCTACGGAGCGTGCAAAAGGCGTGTGAGCGCGTGGGGATTGACGCGCGCGTCTCATCGGACCGCGGCGAAATTGCTACGGCGGAAAAACTAATTCTGCCGGGAGT